>DUFB01000077.1 GCA_011192005.1 Dehalococcoidia bacterium | reverse complement strand
TAGGACACGCCATCGACGGCTTTAACTAACCCGCTTTCGGTGTTGAAATAAGTTGCCAGTTTGTTGACTTTTAGTAGTTCTGTCATAATCCAGTCCTCACTATAAAAGACCCCTTAACCTGGGATCGAGAGCATCTCTTAGCCCATCACCAACCATGTTAAAAGCAAAGACAACCAGCATGATGGCAATGCACGGTGAGAAGGATAATTCAGGATTATTTAGCAGGTAATTACGGCCGGCATTAACCATGGCACCCCAGGCGGCTCCTGGCGGTTCAATACCAATACCAAGAAAGCTAAGGCCGGCTTCGGCAAGAATAAGGGCTCCTAACTGCATAGTCATTAAAACAATAAGCGGTGGGAAGGTATTGGGTAAAATATGTTTAAACATAATAAGTGCATCGCTGGAACCCATAGCCTGTGCCGAGAGGATATAGTCATTTTCCCTGATGCTCATCGTCACACCACACGCTACTCTGGCATATCCGGGTATCGTTGCTACGCTTAGAGCGACGATAACGTTTTGTATACCACCTCCGAGGACAGCCGCCAGGACAAGAGCCAGTAGAAGCATAGGAAAACACAGGAGTGCATCCATAGTTCTCATAATAATCGTATTAAGGAATCCTCCAAGATACCCCGCGATGATACCTAATGGTATACCGATAACCCCCGCAATCCCGACGGATATGAATCCTACCATGAGTGCCGTCCGTGAGCCGTAGATAAGTCGGCTGAGGGTATCCCGACCGAGTATATCAGTACCCAATAAATGTTGTGAACTCGGGTGCTCAAGAGATTTTCCCACACTCATTTTGTATGGATCATAAGGTGATATCCATGGTGCAAGGACAGCTACTAAAAATAACAGAACCAATATGATAAGGCCGAAGAGGACAACCCCGCGCGAGAAAAAAACCCTCCGAAAGCGGCGCCACTCACTGACAGGTGGCGGAGCTTCTTCAAAGCCTGTTATGTTTCTTTCTTCTGCCATGTTTATTCTCTTTTAGCCATACCGTATTCTCGGGTCTAACCATCCGTAGGAAATATCGACGATCAGATTGACCACCAATACGATGACGGCAATGACGAAGGTGATGGCCTGTACAACCACATAGTCCTGTCCAAAGATGCTACTGACCATTAAACGACCGACACCGGGAATAGCAAATATCGTCTCGATGATGAAGGAACCGCTGAAGATAAGGCCAACACCAAGTCCTATCAGTGTAATGACCGGGATAAGGCTATTTTTCAAAGCGTGTTTTACTACTACTACACGCTCGCTTAATCCTTTAGCCCATGCCGTGCGGATATAATCCTGCGCGATTACTTCAAGCATGCTTGACCGCATCTGACGGGCATTAGCGGCAAGACTGAAAACAGCCAGGCAGATTACGGGCATGATTATTTGTCTGGTGCTCAACCAGAAATCTTCGAACGGTGAGGTATACCCTGCGATAGGAAGCCAGCTAAGCCTCAGACCGATAGTATATATCAATAATATTGCCAGCATAAAAATGGGGATAGTTATCCCAATGTATGTCAGCGGTGTGATTATTTTATCCAGCCATTTACCGCGTCTTATGGCCGCCAGTAATCCTGATAAAAGACCTAAGACAGAGCCAACGATTAAAGCGGTGATACCGAGGTGTAATGTTACCGGGAAACGTTCCAGCATGAGCTTACTGACATCCTCATGGTAGAATATCGATTCACCAAAGTCTCCCCGAAAAATATTACCCATCCAGTTGAAGTATTGAATGACTATCGGTTTGTCTAGGCCAAACTGTGCCCGGAGTTTGTCAATCATTTCCGGGGGCATGGCTTCCAGCTGGGCTGTTTGGGCAACGTAGATAATTATGGGGTCGCCGGGTAGCAACCGCATAACAAAGAAAACCAATATGGTTACTATTAAAAGGATAATTACTGCCTGTATAAGTCGCCGTATGATATACGTTGTCATAATTAACCTCAGACCGCACAACCGCACTACACTAAACAGGAATATAAATAGTACACTATTAGGATCTAAATCCCTGTAAATGATTTACGGTCTGGTTATTAAGAATAGCTACTTCTTATTATTATCGATGCCGGATGGCCCACTACCTTTTTTCAAGGTGATAATGAACCATCCGGCTTTATTATTATTTAGTTAGTGTGCTTCCATCCAGTCATTGTATGGTCGCCAGATGATGCCGTGAATCTTCGGATATTCAGTATGAACGTATGTCTGCATTATGGAGCATTCAGCCGTCCTGAAAAGCGGGACAATCATGGCATCTTCACCGGCCTGTCTTATGGCTTCCTTGATCTTGGCCATGGCTTCGGCGGCGGTCTTGAACTGGGGGGCTAGAGCCGCTTCGCATTTTGCTAGGTATTCAGGCGTCTTGTAGATGTTGCCGGTCCGGTACGTCACAGGATTGGGACCGAAATGGATGTACAGGTCAGTGGCACTCGGATTGATGCCGGATGCAGAATAAACCATATCGCTCCAGCCGGTACCGAAAACCGACCCGAAATATCTGCCGATATCAGCAACATCCAGCTCAACCTCAATACCCACCTCCCCGAGGTAAGCCTTTATGGCAGAGCCCGCATCTATTCCCGTCTCCATAAGGAGCAGGGTAGTCTTGAAGCCATTAGGGTGACCCGCTTGTTCCAGTAATTCTCTGGCTTTATCCGGATCATACGGTCTGGGATTGTAACCCTCTACATAACCTGGCCATGTTGATGAAGCCATCTGGTGAAGAGGTTCATACAATCCCTGCCCCAGCATCTCGGCGAGTTCGGGTCGGTTAATTGCGTACTCAATTGCTTCACGCACCAGCTTGTCGGCGAAATATGACTCGGGGTCATTGGAGTTGAACAGTATAGCCAGGAACATACCGGGTCCCCAAACAAACTTAAGGCCCTTCGCCTGTAAATCGACTATATTCTGCACTGAGGATACAGCAAACCAGATATCTGCTTCTCCTGCCTCCATCATGGCGGCGGCCACCATTGGGTCGGGTATGCGGCGGATTTCAATAGCATCAAGGTAAGGCAACCCAGGTCGCCAGTAGTTATCGTTTTTAACAAAATTGATATGGTCGTCCCGCTGCCACTCGGCGACTGTATAAGGGCCCGTACCGACGGCGTTTTCGCGCGCCCAGGCTATACGCTCCTCCTCGGTACTACCAGAGTTCTCATAAGCTGTCGGGGAAATCGGCGACATTAATCCCCATTGTTCGGACATTACCCAGTCTATTTTGTTAAGATTCATCCTGAGAGTATATTCATCGAGAACGTCGAGCGAGTCGATAAACTGGCCCATGGTAAGCCGGTTAGCGTCCAGCAACATCTGGAAGTTCCACTGGCACGCTTCAGCATTCCAGGGTGTCCCATCATGGAAAGTAACACCCTGCCTGAGGTGCCAGGTGAAGGTCAGGGCTTCTGAGTCTATGTCCCAAGACTCAGCCAGTATCCCGACCATAGTTCCCTCTTCATCCCCCCACTCGGCTAATCTTTCTATAACGGGGAGCATGTAAAAGTTATCCGATGGTGCTTTCTCCGGGGCATACCCGAGAACATTGGGAATAGCACCTGCTACACACCTCAGAGTGCCGCCATACTCCGGTCCCGCAGTGGTTGGTTGTGTTGTCGGGGCAGTTGTCGGGGCAGTTGTCGGGGCTGTTGTTGGAGCTGTTGTTTCTTCCGGTTCGCCGCAACCAGAGAAAATTAACATGCTCGCAAGGATTAATGCGAAGGTAAAAAACAAAATTCTTTTCATTATTCCATTTACTCCTTTGTGGATTCTAGATAACCAACTTTATCTTATTACCCTGAGTATACATCACCTCCCTTCTAAATTTCGCCAGGATTCTGTTCTCTAAGTTTATTATTTATTCTAGTTTTACTAATAACTAATTCTGGTTGCAGGTACTCATCATTTAGTAATAAGAGTAATTAATGTTTTGTTATTAAAATATTATTTTATCTATCTTGTGCGAAATTGTATATCCTTTAAATAGTAAAGTCAAGATTTTACAAGCTGAGTCTCACACAATTGTGTTTTACCCGCGATATTTTATCACCAGATAGCATTTCACTCCCTGGTGGAAATCCAGTTGTTATATTTGGTGGATTTCCCCGGTGGCTTTGTTTTTCCAGTAACCGCGGTGCTGCAGTGCCCACTTAAACTCAATGGCTCCGGGGCGGGGACACTCGTTAACACAACAGCCGCCGTACCAGCATTCATCAGGATGTAAAACTATTGGCGGTTTACCTTTCTCTGGATTAGGCATGAAAACGTCTATCTGGCAGACTTCCACGCAGGTGTTGCATCCGTCGCAAATATCAGGATTAAATACCACCGGAGAGCTCGGTGTGGTAACATTGGGAATAGCCATTAGTTTTTCCTTAGTCATTTTTCCCTCCCAAAATCAGTCCGTTTCGTGGGTGTTGTACTGATTTCGGACCTATCATTTTCCTTTATAGAAACCGGTGTAGTCTTTATTATGGGCTTCATACTGCTCTTTCATGTGTCCCCAGAAGGCCATTGGCAGTTCACCGGTTTTAACCTTACCGTTTTCCTGTTTAATCGTGATGTATTTCCTCCACTCCGGTGGGTCCATAGCCGGGTAGTCTATCCTCCTGAAATTCAGCGGCATACTGCTGGCTTTACGCGCCAGGGAAGCATGGATGATGATTTGAGCATAGTTCAGAAGGCTGATATCTTCCAGGCTGCGCATTAATTTATGCGGGTCCAGAGCGAAAAGTAAGGGTACCGATTCCTTTTCGATTTTTTGCAAAGTACCCAGACCCATGTTTAATAGGTTCTCGGTTTTGAATTCGCTACAGTAATATTGCATTGCCCTGGCGATACCGGCGTGTAGTTCTTTCCACTCCATGCCGTCGCTACGCTTGATTGGCGCGTAAACGCGGGCCTTCTCACGATTGACCTGTTCGCGGGATATCCTGGAACCGCCAATCTCACGGGCATAGGCTGCGGCTTTCCGGCCGGCATACCTGCCGGTAGCCGCCGCATAACTATGGTCCTCGGGGGAGAACATCTGCGTACCGGCGGCATAAAGTCCTTCTAAGGTTGTCTTCAGATTCCAGTCAACCAGCAGGCCGCCACCGTAACCTGCCTCCCCCCATTGCGGTAAGCTGTTCCCCTCGATATACTTGTAGCTCTGGAGTAAGTCCCGACTCCCATCGTAGCCAGCCTTATTGAAGGTATTGATGATGATTTTGGTGGTGGATTCTTCACCCAGCATCAAATTCCACGTCGCCCTTCTTTCGACATCCGGCATGGCCGGGAAATCGCCGTAGAAGGGCAGGGTGTATTCACCTTTAGCGATACCTTCACGGATTTTCTGTTCGACATCCATGGTAGGAACCATGGCTCCGGCATCCTCCCAACCCTGTATCGGTAATGGCAGCCTTTTTCCGTTGGCATCGACGAGCGGGACGTTCTCGTAGCTGGCGTCACCCGCCCCGGTATACCACTTGTGCTTGAGGCCGGTAGCGATGCGGAGGACTCCGGTAGCTTCCATCGTGGTCAGTTCGGCTCCGGCTTTCCAGGCCATGACAGTGCCGTCACCGGTAATGGTACGGGACATCATGTTGGAATATCCGCCTAATTCGGTGCTTATCAGCCATATTGAACCGGCTCCGGCAGTGGCGAGGATGGTCGCTTTGGATTTGAAAATCATGAACTCGCCAGTGCGGTTATTGACGCCGGTAGCCCCGACAACCCGGGTACCCTGTTCTCCTTTTTCTGTTAACAGGCTGGTTGCCATCACGCGGTCGAAGATTCTAACTCCCAGACGCTTGCATTCCCTTTTCAGGGCAGGCTTGAAAGTGGTTCCCCAGACCCGTATCACGACGTTGTTCAGTTTATTTTCCGGATTACTTTTAAGAGTTGCCGGTTTTACCATACCCGGGACATAGCTGTGTACTCTGGTATACCGGGGAGAAATCATTAGTCTGGTTTTATCATCCCGGCCTTCTGCGCCCACATAATCATCGCCGGTATCCCTGACCTTACCGCCCATCTGCTCCAGTTCGAGCAGACAATCATAGTTCTCGCGGCACTGTATCTGGATGCCGATTCCATTACAGTACGGACGGTCGGCCATATGTTCCGCCCACTCGTCCGGGTCCACATTGGATAAAGGATTTGCCGGAGCATTACACCAGTGGTCGCACCCCGGGCCTCCGGCACCACTCCTGACAGTATCCCCCTTCTCCACCAGAGCCACTTTCAGTCCCTGCCTGGCAGCGCTGATGGCCGCCCAGCAACCGGCGATACCACCCCCGATCACTAGGACATCGGCAGCTACTTCCTGCTCCTGCTCGAAGCGGACAGGATATGGCCAATCCGGCGGGTGCCCCTTTTTCTTTAGATAATCATGCCAGGTACTCAATCTCTTTACCTCCTTGGTGGTTAATCTCCAGGATTGTTAATGCTAGAAGAATTGACCCTTATCAGTCTACGTGTACGGTACTAGCTCCGTAAAGTATGTGATGGACCAATTAGTTTTATCGATTGTACATCATTTTATGATATATAACCAATATAAATTAAACACTGATGTAAATATTAGCGAATTTTGGATGTTTACCTTTATAATTTCTTAGTGATTTGTTATAATTTTGTTTCTATGATATATTCGCTTAAGTATGAAATTAGGAGCTGAAGATAATGGAGAAAGAAACCACCGTGCAAACACCTGATGAAAAGCGTGCCGCCAGACTAGAGCAGTGGTTATCACCTTCGGGCGTGAAGTTCGACAATCCGGAAGCCGAAAATGGATATAAGAAAAGGGTAACGCGGTTTATCAAGGCTTTATCGCTTGAGGAACCCGATCGTGTACCGCTTGTTTTACCGGCCGGTACTTTCCCCCTTTATTATGATGGTTTGACGCTAAAAGACGCCATGTACGACAATGAAAGACTCTGCCAGGCCTATCTAAAGTTCTTTAACGAATTCAAGGCAGATACTTTCTCCAGTCCCGCCATGGTGCCCCCGGGAAAAGCTTCAGAAATCATCAACAGTATTTCATCGCGGTGGCCGGGGCACGGCCTTCCGGATAATGCCGCCATGCATCAGTTTGTCGAGGATGAATACATGAAGGCCGATGAATATGATATCCTGTTAAAAGACCCATCGGATTTTTGCCTGCGGTATTATCTACCACGCACGTTGGGAGCACTGGCACCTTTCGTTCATTTTCCACCACTGCCATACATCCTGGGAATGCCTAACAGGTTTCTGGGGCCAGCGGTCATGCCGGATTTTCGGGCAGCCCTCCAGGCTATAATCGACTACGGCGAGGTAACTGCTGAATGGCAAAAACCGATATTCGAGTTTCATCAGATGGCACGGGCGGCGGGATATCCCAGCTTTATGGGCGGTCAATCCCACGCTCCTTTTGATATCCTGGCGGATACCTTGCGCGGAACCAGGGGAATATTCATGGATATGTACCGGCAGCCGGAAAAATTACTGGAAACTATGGAAATGCTGACATCGATGAATATAGAAATCGGTGTGGATATGGCTAATAATTCCAGAATACCGATTGTATTTTTTGCTCTCCACAAAGGAGACGATACCTTCATGTCCGACGCGCAGTTCGAGAAATTCTACTGGCCGACACTGAAAAAAGTAATATTGGGACTGGTAGATGAAGGGTGCATACCGATGCTTTTTGCCGAGGGTAAATACAATAAACGGTTGGAGATCGTTAAAGATCTTCCGCGGGGCAAGGTCATGTGGCATTTCGACCAGACGGATATGTTCCGGGCTAAGGAAATCCTGGGTAATACCGCCTGTATTGCCGGGAACGTATCTGCCTCACTCCTTCGTACCGGCACGCCTCAGGCTATAAAAGAATACTGCCGCAAACTCATCGAAGTCTGCGGTAAGGGTGGTGGTTTTATCCTTACCGGAGGGGCCAGTATAGATAAAGGTGATCCGGACAATCTGCGTGCCATGATAGAAGCCGTAGAGGAATACGGAATATACAAATAAAACAGGTTGGTTAACCTCTCAGGGTTCCCCGTTTTAGTAACTCGTCGAATGCCGCGAACCACTTTAGCTTTAGCTCGTCGTTCCAGGCCGGATCAAAACTTGGGAATTTAGCAAGTAACATATCATTCCATGAAGACTGATTTGGTATTACCTCATGGCTTTGTGGAACTATGACTTTCTGATTTGTCCTTTTGGTATTTCTTTTTGTGGTAACCCTAGTTCCAGAAACAGCATGTGTTGTTCTTGTCCTTTTAGTAATAAAGGGAGACAGAACCATACCGGCATCAGTAGTCATGGCAATAAAGAACTTGACACACTTGCGGCAAACGTCGTCAGCTAGCTGAAAAGTATTCTGAAAGACCTCTTCCAACTGGGCATAAGTAGCGCTCTCAAGGTCTATGGAACTCTGCAGTACAAAATCGAACGATTCTGTAGCTATTTCGTAGAGGATCTGTGTTCTTTGTTCACCTTTGGCTAAAACCAGGGGTTTGAGTTTTTCGGTCGGCTTGCCGTTGGCATCAATAAGCCTGAGGAATCTTAGTGCCGCCATGAGTTGCGTGCCGGTGCTTCCGGACAGCATATCGCCCCAGAAGCTGCGGTCGATGCGTGAAGGTACTCTTTGCTGCAGATTATTGAGGAAATTCAGGAACGTGCGGTAAGACACGTAAGGTGGTAAATGCCTACGCCCTTTTTCCGTAACCAAGTCCTGCTCCTTTGGTTAATTGTTTTCAATTATATGATAAAGAATTCCAGGTTACAAGGGGTAAATTAAAATCCGTTAGTATAATCCGGTTCGGATTGCTTGTGGAATTAAGGGCTAATTCATATGGCACTATTGCAGGATTTACCGGAAATAGAAAGGACAATATTTGTTACAGGTTTCTGGCACGTTATACGATTTGATGAGTGTGTCATCAAAAACAAATCACTCACGGTACTTCATTTATAAAGGAGGCTGAATATCATGGGGACGGCAATAGAGTATCAGAAATTGATGACAGAAATCGTGTATATCAACCTGCCGGGCCCGGAAGAACCGGCCCCGGCCATGACCGGCGGAGAGCTGTTACATGGCTTTCTGGCCGAGCTTCACCGGATGCCGAATCTAGAATCAAGAGAACATATCAACGGATTATGCAATAAATGGAACATTCGTTATCGGGAGAATAGAGGCAAGTAAAGGTTCATGATTCTATCTTGCAGATGGCCTTAATGCCCCAGAGGAGGAGTATATGAAGAGAGATAAGATTGCCGCCATTGATGTCGGCACGACCAAGGTATGCACTATCATGGCTGACGTGAATAATGAGAATCTCCGCGTCCTGGGAGTAGGAATAACCCCGTCCCATGGATTGCACAAAGGACTGGTGGTTGACATCAATGAAGCCAAGGAATCGATACGTCAGTCGATCAGGATGGCGGAGCAAAGCGCCGGGCGAAAGCTGGAATCGGCGTATATTGGTGTTACGGGCAGACATATCACCTCGATTAACAATCAGGGTACTGTCGCTATTACACGCAATAACCAGGTGGTTCGTCCCGACGACCTGAAGCGTGTTCTGGAAGTTGCCCGTAATGTCAGGGTTCCCAGTGAGCAGAAGCTGCTTCATATCATACCGCGTACATATAGTATCGACGGTCAGGCGGGGGTTCAGAATCCAGTGGGCATGCACGGCTTCCGCTTGGATGTGGAAACTCACATTATAACTGCGGCGATAACCTCAATTCAGAACCTTACCAAGTGTATCCGTAGCGTCGGCGTCGAGGTTGATGACCTTGTTATGGAGCCGCTGGCCAGCGCTGAAGCGGTCTTGAGCCAGGAGGAGCGGCAGGACGGTGTCCTGCTGGCTGATATCGGCGGCGGTACCACAGACCTTGCCCTTTTCAGAGACAATACAATCTACCATACTTCAGTGTTACCGGTGGCTGGCTATCAGGTCACACGCGATATCTCGGTAGGACTGGGGCTTTCTTTTGAACTAGCCGAGGAAATGAAAAAGAAATATGGAGATGTTACTCCCGGTGACGAATATACCACTAATAATGATGTATCGATTAATCATGACGGTCATAGTGTTTCCTATCATGACTTATCGGAAATTATCAGTGTCCGCGTTGAGGAATTGTTAAGACTCATCTTGCTGGAGTTGCCTCAATCGAATTACTCAAAGCTGATTCCGGCAGGCCTGGTCATTACCGGTGGGGGTGCTAACCTCCCGGGTATTTCCGAACTGGGAGAAAAAGTGACCAGACTCCCGGTAAGGATTGGAAAACCAGTAAGCCTTTATGGTGTTTCGGATATGCTCGTTAATCCGGCTTATGCTACCGGTGTCGGTCTCCTATTGTGGAAACTAAGAAATCATGGTCTGGAAGTCTCGAAATCAAAGGAGAGGGGCTTTCACCGTTTCATGGCACGGATGTACAGGTTGTTTCACTTGCATTCAATAAGGAATTGATGGAGGAAAAGATGGCAAAGTCAAATTATGTTCCCAGTGGGGCAAGGATAAAGGTAATCGGCTTAGGGGGTTCGGGATGCAATGCGGTTACCAGGATGGTTCGCGAGCAGCTGCGGGGTGTGGAGTTCATCGCCATGAATACGGATGCTCAGCATCTTGGGGTTACCGAGGCGGCGCAGCGCATTCAAATCGGCGAGAAACTCACGCGTGGTTTGGGCGCCGGCGGCGACCACGAAACAGGGCGTCGGGCTGCCGAAGAAAGTCGTGATGCCATCAAGGAGGTGGTAGTTGGCGCGGATATGATTTTCGTTACCGCCGGTATGGGTGGCGGTACCGGTACCGGCTCGGCACCGATTGTCGCCGAAATGGCCAAACAGACCGGCGCGTTGACGATCGCCGTGGTCACCAAGCCGTTCGGCTTCGAGGGCACGCATCGCAACCAGGTTGCTGAGGAAGGCATAACCAGTCTCATGGATAAGGTGGATACGCTAATCATCATTCCCAACGACCGGTTACTCGACCTTTGCGACCACAAGACAAGTGTGGACGGTGCCTTTAAGCTCGCTGACGAAGTCCTGCACCACGGTGTTCAGGCTATCGCCGAGGTTATAACGGTGCCGGGACTCATTAACCTTGATTTTGCTGATGTAAGGACGGTAATGAAAGATGCCGGACCCGCCTGGATGTCGGTGGGACGGGGGACAGGACAGAATCGTGCCACTGAAGCTGCCAAACAAGCTCTGGCCAGCCCGCTACTGGACGTATCTGTACAGGGAGCCAAGGGAGTATTATTCAACATCGCCGGTAGTAGTTCTCTCACTTTATTCGAAGTGAATATAGCTGCCGAAGTAATCCGCAAAGCAGTCGACCCGGAGGCAAATGTAATCTTCGGTGTTGTACTGGATCCCAGCATGGGTAATGATATCAGATTAACCTTGATAGCTACCGGATTTGCTACCAAAGAAGCAATGACAAATGCGTCAAGGGAAAAAGAAATAAACCGACTATTAAAAAGCATTGAGGATGAGGAGCTCGATATTCCTTCCTATCTGCGACATCATAACAGCTTTCCGACGCACAAACCTCAACCTTTGAAGGTAACCCGGAACTAGAAACGGCGAATATACGTCTTTAGAAAGGAGACCCCATGACTATTGTTTTATCCGCACCCAGGGAGACTTCTAAGAAAGGAAAGACACCTGCTCAGATAATCAATAAATATCTGGATGACCACTATTGTCTTGAGCTTCTCCGGTTTTTTGGTACGTACCCTCTGGCGAAGTTCAGCGAGTTGGCGATAATTCATGCTCAGAATGATGATAGTGAGAAATCCCGGATACGTGGTGCATTGGGACGGCTGGTTATGAACAGGATGGTAGGGGTATGTATCGAGAATGGCAACCACCTGTATAAACTCACTGACAATGACTCAGTACATGATTCAATAATAAGTCTGGCGAAAATCGAATGGCGTCAATGGAGGAAGATACTGGGCGAGGGAAACGGGTCTAAACCTTTATAAGTAAATATCAAGAGAGATCTTTCATGGAGAATATAATGGGAAGAAAGAAAGAGAAATCGCTCCAGAGAAATAGTTACAAAGAATCCTTTAAAAATGTCAAGCACGGACACGGCGGCCGTTCCGTCAAGAAAAAGCAGGAATTTGCCCTGGGTAAGTAGGTAAATACGATAACATAACAATGCTGAGAGCCTTTAGTAGTTATCAGTTTAAATTTCCAGGATTATCAATAAATTTAGTCTCAGCCTGAGTCTATTATGGCGTCCCTGGAGGGATTCGAACCCACGACCCGCTGCTTAGAAGCTGTTTTTCCTCCTTAGATTTAGCATTAGAATATCAAGTTTGTTACACGTGAATTCGGCCAACCCAGACTTGAGATCTGACGTCTGTTTCGTATCGACCCAATCTCTTCGGTACGACATCCTTAGGTTGGAGTGATGATTCAGGCATTTTTTGCTTGACGAAGACTATTATTACCTGTTTGGATCCCTTCTTTCCAATACCAACACCAATAACATTAGGCAACTTCATTAGTTGTTGTTTGTGTTGCTTCAACACAGATTTAATCTCGTTCATTTAACTCCGATTATATGAAATGATAAACTGTCTTTCTTTGGAGGAATTTTGGAATCTATTGCGCGTCTATATCAATGACAGTTATTAGAATTCTGTTTAGTAGCAACACCGGGACGCATTTATTTACTTTTCATGGAAGGATTTAAAACCCGAACAGGAAGAATGTCTAAAAAACTGTCTGGGGCATCAAATCCAGATTCTTGAAACCTAGATGCCTGTAACATCAGGTGATGCGCTTGCAGGTGCTGCACAAATAATTAATGTAACAATAATGACAGCCAACAAAAAAGCAAATTTGAGCCAAGGTATATATAGCTGTATGCGCGCCGAGAATGATTTCATAATATCACCCCCCTTTTTAAATTCTCAGGTTTGTTTGTTAATAATAAGGAAGTGGATCTTACCAAACTCTTACCAAGAATCGTTGTATATAAAATTGGTGGGTATTTTTTAACAAGGCCCTGTGGTTGCTCTTGCCCTCATTTGATAAGCGGTCTATAATTATTTAGCAAGAAAACTAAGTTTCCTTAACCTGAACATGCAAAAAAGTTGTTAAACAAATGACGGTCTGAGTGACAATCAAATAAAATGAGTATCACTAATAGGGTATTAAATACGAAACTGCTCATCCCACAATTAGGGAGTAGTCATGTTCATCGCGAGCGTCTAATTGACATCTTGCATAATAACATCCAGCGGCGACTACAGGTGATTACAGCACCTGCGGGTTATGGTAAGACCACACTTCTTGCTGATTTTGTTCACAGCATTGATGTCCCCGTCTGTTGGTATTCATTCAATGTCGAGGACGAAGACCCCAAACTACTTCTGGAAGGCATTCTTTCCTCCATATCTTCACGCTTCCCCGGCTTCGGTCAATTTCCAATATCACAACTGACTACGGCAAGTGATATTAGGAATAATCCTCGTCATTTGCTTGAAATCATGATAAAAGAAATTAATAATTCACTGCCGGACTACCTTGTCCTCATACTCGAAGACTATCACCTTATCGAACATTCTGAACCAGCGAAGGTTATATTGAATCTTTTGTTGGAACAAATTCCTGAGAATTGCAATTTCATCATTACAAGCCGTACGCAAGTAGAAATACCAGTCATTTCGAAACTGACATTGAGAAATCAGGTTTCTATCCTTGAGATGTCGCACTTATCATTCACAGCGGATGAAACGAAGTGTCTAGCTGCCGCATGCTTTGGCCAGAATCTAACAAGTCAGGAAGCTGACAATTTAGTCAAGAAAACGGAAGGCTGGGCAATAAGCCTGATGCTTCATCTCAATAACTTAAGTACAAGCAACTTCTCCAAAAGACCAGAGATTACTAAAGATCAGGTTTTCCGTTATATGACAACAGAAGTATTTGAGAAACAATCTCTAGACATTCAGCAATTCTTACTAGCTTCTAGTACGATTTATGACATGGAATCCGAATTTATTGAACAACTAATTCCAAATGTGAACTACCTTAAGGTGATGAGTTATCTCGCACAGCAGAATCTTTTCCTTCAGTGCGTAGACATAAAGGCTAGACACTATCGATATCATCAACTTTTCAGGGACTTTCTACAAGAGAAGTTGAGGCAGGATGATCCTACTCAATTTGGGATTCTACATTTTAAGGCTGCTTTGTTATACGAACAAGATCACCAGTTGATAAAAGCTGTGACCCATTATCATAACGCCGGGAAGTACCACGAAGTCGCACGGATAATTAAAGACGCAGGTCCAGACTTACTGAAAGCCGGGAAATGGTCTATTATGCAAAGATGGTTCAAAATGTTACCAACAAATCTGAGAGCTTCTGACCCAGAATTAGTTTTACTGGATGTACAGTGCCTTAGTCACCTGGGGGATATTAAAAAAGCACACGAGCTGTTAGCCAGTTTATTCAATAAGCTTTCAGGTGATGAAGACTGGCTTCTAAAAGCAGAAACATTAAGCTGGCGGGGCGCGATGTTTCGTTTGGGTGGGTATTTCAAAGAAGCTAAAATTAATATATTAGCTGCTATACGGTTATTGGAAGACCACCATGGACCAGCGGAACTACTCGGCGCGTGCCATCGGAGGTTGGGAGACATCTACAAAGATCAGGGGCAATTTCCTTCATCCATTAAGCAACTTCGACTAGCTCAGAGATATTATTCTTCTATTTTTGATATTGGAGCTCTAGCTCTAGTACACAATTCTCTAGGGGTCACTTATAAGAGATTAGGCCAGCTTACCAAGGCAAAGATGTATTTAGAAAAGGCGAGAGTTGGATGGATGAAAATCAATAACCTCGGCGAACTCGCTGCTACTCTAAATAACATTGGGATAATATACCAACGTTTTGGACAATATAATCTGGCACTTGATGTTTTTCACTCCGGACTCGAAAAAGCAAAGGAAACAGGGCACTTGCGTATAGAAGCAGTAATAAAAATATCGATAGCGGATACGCTTCGAGACTTAAGTCGTTTTGATGAAGCATTGAAAAATTACTATGAAGGTATTGAACTTGCCAGGCAGTCAATGGAAGCAACGTTTATCGCTTATGCTACTGCTGGTATCGGGGAGACATACCGACTTCTTGAGCAATACGATAGAGCCAAGACGTTACTTGAAGAAGCTCGCTATCAGACAGAGGATCAGAAACAACCATATGAAAAAGCACTCTTTGATGTCCAACTCGGTATCATTGATTATGAAACTGGTCTATTTGAACGGGCTAAGATGAAACTGAGTAATGCCGGTAAGCATTTACGGATTATGGGTGACAGAGATGCCCTGGCAAAGGTGTATTTCCACCTCGCACAGGTATCATTTCTATCCCGTGAATACAACGCAGCGGCGGAATGGCTCAACAAAGCGTCTAAGCTGGCCGATAAATTAGGATATGAAAACTTCATGGTGATAGAGGGCAAAAAAACTCTACCGTTAGTGCATTATGGTGTTTCACTCGGAATTGGAGAAGGCCGGTTTGTCAGGGTTTTGGAAAAGATAAGATCTCTAAATGAAATGGAGCAGGCTAGAGATATTGCTGATAAGTCGAAGAGCTCTAATTTAAAGACTAAACACGATATCGTGGCCCATGCACTGGGATGTTCTAAAATTATATTGAATAATCATCAAATAAAGGACATTGACTGGAGATCAAGTCGCGCTAAAGAGATGTTCTTCTACCTGCTAATATACCCTAGTGGAAGAACAAGGGAGCAAATTACCACAGCATTATGGCCAGATTCATCACCGGCGAAAGGGAGCAGCAACTTTCATATCAATATGTTTCGAGCACGTAGAGCGCTCTTTCCAGCAGTCTTCTCGTTGGAAGATAGTAAATATAAGATTAATCCCGATTTACGTGTTTGGTTTGATGTAGCGGAGTTCGAACGCCTTATTGCTATAGCAGGTAAATATCCAAAGGATGAACAGCAGAGCATTGCTCTTGAACGTGCTGAAGAAGTTTACTCTGGGGCGTTTCTCACAGAGTTCTACACCGAATGGGTAGAAGACCGCCGACGTGAACTCGAACATGCTTATTTGGGGATTCTTTCGTTATTAGCTGATTTTCAAGCCGAAAAGGGGAATATTGATAAAGCATTAACACTACTTGAGAAATTACTTTCCATTGACCCATACCAAGAGGATGTATATTGCCGGATTATGCGTCTGCACTTAGAAAGAAAAAATAGATCGTTAGCACTACTCATTTATCAAAAATATCTTAATACGTTTGCTAAAGAAAAAGAGAAGGATGCGTTATCAGGAATTAGGGATCTCTGTCATAAATTCTGTCTGGATAAGTACCCTCAAACATCCAGGGTAATCAATACTTGAGAACCATTTTCTATATATTTTTCGTTACTTTGTGAGATATAGAGTTATTGTATGAACTGAAGGTAAAGTTAAGCAGATTAGTACAGAATTATTGCTAAAAGTTAAGCAAATTGTTAAGCAAAAGGATAGAGTGAAAGGAGGAACCTTAAAAATGGGTAAAAATCGAAGCTATTCTGGCGTCCCTGGAGGGATTCGAACCCACGACCCGCTGCTTAGAAGGCAGCCGCTCTGTCCAACTGAGCTACAGGGACGCACGAATCACACGTAAATTTTACGATAAAACACACGGTAAAACAAGTAGTTCGTCAGTTACATCAAGAATCATCCGGTGCTAGTCTACGGGCTTGGTAAATATATCGGCGACTGCCCATCCCAGGACGGTAGCGCTGACCACGATTGCTCCGGCTATGAGCACTCCCGCGATTATTGATACCAGGGCATGTTTGAATTTCAGTCCCATCAGAAATGCCAGTATAGAACCTGTCCAGGCACCGGTAATGGGTAATGGTATGGCCACGAATAACGCCAGGCCGAAACGCTCGTATCTCTCAACTATTTTTCCTCTCTGCCTGGTCTTGGTGAGAAACCACTGGATTATCCTGTCCAGAAAGTGTACCTTGCTCAACAATGCGATAATGCCTTCGAGAAAGCCGAGGAGAAAAGGAACGGGGATAATATTACCGATTACGCTGAACAGGTAGGCGTAGAACCAGGTGAAATGGTATCTCCCTATGGCGATGGGGATAGCGCCTCTAAGCTCTATTATCGGCGAAGCTGCGGTGCCTATGATTATCAGGATCTCAACTATGTCCATCACTATAATATTCTCGGGATACGTCTACCTCCGGAGAATTCATCAAAAAGTAAACAGACACCTGGATCTGGGTGTTCTCCGTGAGTCTATCAGAACCTTGTGAATAGAGTCAAGGGAGCTTTACGGGCAGGGTAGGAAAGGGCTTTTTTGCTTGACATTTCTTCAAGTTCATTGATAGTATAAAAACGGCAGGTTTATTTACTTTATAAGACGATAATGCCGAGATTGCTTGATAAAATCAATAGCCCCGCTGATTTGAAAGGATTAGCATTACCAGCGCTGGAGAAACTGGCGGATGAACTAAGGCATGAAATCGTCTCCACGGTGACCACAACCGGCGGACATATGGCATCCAACTTGGGTGTCGTCGAACTCACCATCGCCCTGCACAGGGTATTTTCCAGTCCCGATGATAAAATTATCTGGGATGTCGGGCATCAGAGCTACGTTCATAAGCTTCTTACCGGCAGAAAAAATCGTTTTAACACCCTCCGCCAGTACGAGGGTTTATCCGGTTTTACCAGTCGTGAAGAAAGCGAGTATGACCCTTTTGGGGCCGGCCATGCCAGTACCTCCATATCGGCGGCTCTGGGCATGGTTACTGCCCGAGACCTTGCCGGTGATAACTATCACGTAATTGCCGTCATCGGTGATGGTGCCATTACTGCCGGGATGGCATACGAGGCGCTGAACCAGGCAGGACATCTCAGTCCTAGGCTTATCGTGGTGCTTAACGATAATGGTATGTCCATTTCTCCGACAGTCGGGGCCATCGCCAAGGTGTTGAGCCGTGTGCGGTTGAACCGGCGACTGCGTAAAGTGAAAAATCGCGGCGAAAAGATAGTTACCAGGCTTCCCTTCGGTAAAAAAATCTGGAAACTCAGCCAGTTAATCGAGGAGAGAATCAAAGAACTGCTGGCGCCGACACCTATCTGGGAAGCGCTGGGTTTTTCTTACGTCGGCCCCATCGATGGACACAATATTCATGATCTGGAAACGGCATTGACCCGGGTGCGTGATGCTTACCGGGGTCCGACCCTTGTTCATACTGTTACTATCAAAGGTAAAGGATACCAGCCCGCGGAGAGTGACGCGGTATATTTCCACGGCATATCGGCCGAATGTAAAACCGAAAAAGAAATCCCGACCTACAGTGAAGTCTTTGCCCAGACAATCCTGAAACTGGCTCGTGAGGAGCCGAAACTGGTGGTTATTACCCCCGCCATGCCCGAGGGTAATTGCCTCAGCGTTGTTGAGGCTGAATTTCCTGGCCGTGTCTTTGATGTCGGCATCTGCGAACAGCATGCTGTAACCTTCGCCGCCGGTCTGGCAACGCAGGGCTACATACCCGTCGTTGCCATCTATTCCACCTTCCTCCAGCGGTCTTTCGACCAGATAATCCACGATGTTTGCCTTCAGAACCTTCCGGTGGTGCTGGCTATTGACCGGGGAGGGATTGTCGGCGATGATGGCAAGACGCATCAGGGGACTTTTGATTTATCCTATCTGAGCCTGATACCCAACCTGGTTGTGGCGGCGCCTGAAGATGAAAATGAGCTTCAGCATCTGCTTTATACCGCGGTAAAATCTGGCCTGCCGATGGCGGTAAGGTATCCGCGCAGTGCCGGTCTGGGTGTAGAGCTGGATACCACATTATATGAGATACCCGTTGGTAAAGGCGAAGTTGTCAGGTACGGTGAGGACGTGGCTATTCTGGCTCTGGGTTCCATGGTGACGCCTGCCAGAGAAGCCGCTGAGAGGCTGGCTTCCCTGGAAATTGAAGCTAACGTTGTTAATGCGCGTTTCGCAAAACCACTGGACTCCTCTCTTATTTGTGATTTAGCCGGTCGTATCAAACGCGTGGTAACCGTAGAGGAAAACGTGCTTGTCGGTGGATTTGGCAGCAGTGTTGCCTGTTTACTCCAGGAATCGGGTATATCCGATGTTAGAGTAACCAGGATAGGTATTCCTGATCGATTTATCGAGCATGGCTCGCAGGCATTCTTACGGGCTAAATACGGACTGGATGCCGACGGGATAGTAAGGCAGACCCTTAGGTTATTCCCTGAATACAGCCCGGATAAAGAGCCGAAAAAACCCGATAAAGCTAAGGCGACGTAATTGTATTATGAAAATACCGTTGCGGATTGTCGATACGGAATATGTCCGGATGAGGAAATTTTAATCAGGCGCAGCAAATTACGCCTGATTTTTTATATTGTGTTTTACTGGAGATATCTAAATGAATAAAATGACCGTCAGGGATATAGAAGTCGCTGATAAACGGGTGCTGGTACGGGTTGACTTTAATGTTCCCGTGGATGTTGCTACCGGGGCTATCACCGATGACAGCCGTATCAGGGCGGCTCTGCCCACTATCAAGTACCTGATTGAGCGTAATGCCCGGGTAATTCTGATATCTCATCTGGGCAGGCCGAAAGGTAAGATTGTCAACGAGCTGCGTCTTGCTCCGGTTGCTCAGAGACTTTCTCAGATTCTGGGACAGCAGGTGGGCGTCGCCGTTAACTGTATCGGACCTGAAGTGGAGAAATCCGTGGCGGCTTTACGCGGCGGCGACGTTCTGCTTCTGGAGAACCTCCGTTTTCACTCCGATGAGGAAACCGGTAGTGCCGAATTCGCCAGGGCTCTGGCACGACTCGGCGATGTTTTTGTCAACGATGCCTTCGGCACATCCCATCGGGCTCACGCGTCGATAGCCGGTATTGCCCAGTATCTTCCCGCAGTCGCCGGCCTGTTGCTGGAAAAGGAGATAAATACCCTGGGAGGGCTCCTCGAGAGACCGACGCCTCCGTTCATCTCCGTTTTCGGCGGTGCCAAGGTCAGCGATAAGGTCGGCATGCTGAATAATATCATGAGCAAGGTCAACTGTCTCTTGATTGGAGGGGGTATGGCGGCTACTTTCCTTAAAGCCAGATCTTGTGAAGTCGGCGAGTCGCTGGTGGAAGAGGAAAGCGTCGGTGTTGCGGCCAAATTAATGAAAGAAGCAGAGAGAAGCGGTGTCCGTATCATCCTTCCCGTCGATGTAATCGTTGCCGATGAAATCGACAATGATGCTAGGGGAGAAGTCGTTTCCGTTGAAAAAATTCATAAAAACAAGCGGATTGTGGATATAGGGCCGGAGACTGTGGAGAAATTCCGCATAGGCCTCATGGGTGCCAGCACGATATTCTGGAATGGCCCTATGGGCATAGAAGAAATCCCGCAGTTCGCTAAAGGTACTAAATCCATCGCCTCGTTCATCGCCGAGCATGGTGCTACCACTATCATCGGCGGGGGTTCTACTGCGGAGATTATATACTCCATGGGACTGGCTGATAAAATTACCTTTATCTCTACCGGTGGTGGCGCCTCCCTGAAATTCCTCGGCGGCGAGGAATTACCGGGTGTGGTATTGTTAAAGGATAAGCAATCCGTAATAAGGTGATTGAAATGGCTGACCTTGAATTGATGAAAGAATTATCCCGACCTTCGGAGAGCAAGATTATTTTGTTTACCATCGACGGGCTTGGCGGTCTGCCGGACCCGACTACCGGAAAATCGGAACTGGAGATGGCTAACCTTCCCAATTTAGACGCGCTGGCGGCTCGGGGGATTTGCGGCATGGTTGACCCTATTGGTTGCGGCATCACCCCGGGCAGCGCTCCGGGCCACCTGGCGCTGTTCGGATACGACCCGGTTAGTTGTAATATCGGCAGGGGTGTCCTCGAGGCTATCGGCATTGATATCAATCTTAAACCCGGGGAAGTGGCCGCCCGCGGCAACTTCTGTACTCTGGACGAAAACGGTAAAGTGGCTGACCGTCGTGCCGGAAGAATTTCCACCGAGAGGTGTGCCGAGTTATGCAAAATCCTCGAAGAAATACCTCTATCGGGAGTTAGAATCGCGGTCCATCCCGTGAGAGAGCACCGCTTTGTCATCATTTTTCATGGTGAATTCCTTTCCCCGGATGTCACCGAGTCTGACCCCCAGCAACTGGGTGTTGCTCCTCTGAAAATCAAGCCGGTTTCACCCAAAGAATCCGGAGCTGTCAGACTGGCTGAAGCAGCCAACCAGTTCATCGCTGAAGCCAGGAGCGTGTTATATGATTATCATCCGGCTAATATGGTTCTGCTTCGGGGTTTTTCCGTCCGGCCGAAACTTCCCATAATTCAGGAAATATACAAGTTAAAACCGCTGGCAATAGCTATCTATCCCATGTACCGTGGGCTTGCCCGACTGGCTGGCATGGAAGTGGCTGACGGGGTGACTACTTTAGCCGAAGAAATAGCCGTACTCAAGAAAAATTATAAGGATTATGACTTTTTCTTCCTTCACGTGAAGTGGACGGATAGTGCCGGTGAGGATGGTGATTTTGCCCGTAAAGTAGAGGTACTGGAGCAAATCGACGCGGTTCTACCCGAGTTGACCGCACTTGAGCCTGATGTTCTGGTAATCACGGGAGACCACTCTACGCCTGCCTTACTCAAAGGACACAGCTGGCACCCCGTGCCGGTTTTGTTATGGTCACAGTACTGTCGGCCTGACGCTGTCACCGAGTTTTCCGAGAAAGCCTTTATAAACGGCGGATTAGGGAGATTTTCTTCTACGGAGATAATGCCCCTGGCGATGGCCAATGCCCTCAAGCTGCATAAATTTGGCGCTTAGGAGAAATCAAATGCGTGTACCAATGATTGCCGGTAACTGGAAAATGAATACCACCCTGGATGATGCCGTAGCTTTGGTCAAATCGATGCTGTCCGGGCTTGATAAGATAAAAGGTGTCGATAAGCTGGTTTGTCCTCCCTTTATTTCGCTGGCGGCGGTCAGGGACGTGCTTAAAGGGAGCTCGGTTATGCTCGGGGCGCAGAACATGTTCTACGAGGAGAAGGGCGCCTATACCGGGGAAATATCGCCGCTGATGCTCAAAGGATTGTGCGACTATGTCATTATCGGGCATTCGGAACGCCGGCAGTATTTCAATGAGTCCGGTGAGATTATAGATAGGAAAATAAAGACCGCCATTGAAGCCGAAATAAAACCCATACTATGTATCGGTGAAAGACTGGAAGAGAATGAGGCCGGTAAAACGGAGGAGATCCTCACCCGTCAGCTATCGTCATCTTCCGACCGACTCCACTTCCTCAGCGGTATGGTCATTGCCTACGAGCCCGTCTGGGCTATCGGCACCGGTCGTTCGGCCACCGGTGCTCAGGCTAACGATACCATCGGCTTTATCCGGCAACTAGTCTCTTATCAGCATGGTAGTGATGTTGCCGATAGCGTACGTATTCTCTATGGCGGCAGCGTTACTGCTGATAATATTTCCGAGTTGATTCGCCAGCCCGAGATTGATGGGGCTCTGGTCGGCGGCGCCAGCCTCAAAGCTGACGATTTTACCAGTATCGTCAAGCAGACTGCGGATATCAGAGGTCGTATCTAATTGAATGGAGCGTCTGGTCGCAATAGTCGGTCCCACCGGCATCGGTAAGAGCCGGCTGGCTCTGTATCTGTCCTCGGTCTTCCCGGCGGAAATCGTCAGTGCCGATAGTCGTCAGGTATACCGTTATCTTGACATCGGCACCGCCAAACCGGCACCAGAAGAATTATCGAGGATACCTCACCACCTTATCGATATCATTAATCCCGACGAGGAATTCAGTCTGGCTCAATACCAGCAGCTGGCTTTTAAGGCGATCTCGGATATTCAGAAACGGCGTCATTTACCTCTTCTCGTGGGTGGTAGCGGACTGTACGTGAAAGCGGTACTGGAAAACTGGCAGGTTCCCAGAGTATCGCCCGATTCTCGATTCAGGTATAATGTAGAGAGGATTGCTGCCGGAGGCGGAGCCGGCGTACTCTATAGGGAACTGGTTAAAATCGACCCCGCCGCTGCCCGGAAGATTGACGCGCATAACATACGTCGCGTGATACGGGCTCTCGAAGTGCACGCTCGTACCGGGAAGCCCTTTTCCCGGCAGGGGAAAAAGAAAACACCCGTATACAGGTCGCTGGTCATCGGCTTGACTACTGACAGATCCAGGCTGTATGACATAGTTGACCGTCGCGTGGACGAGATGTTCGCCCGCGGACTGGTGGCTGAGGTGGAAAATCTCCTCAAAATGGGGTATGATTTTAATTTGCCCGCCATGTCGGGTATTGGTTATCGGCAGGTCGGGCAATATCTCAGGGGTGAGTTGTCTCTGGACGAAGTCAGGCATAAGGTGAAGATGGAGACCCACCGGTTAATCCGGCACCAGTATGCTTGGTTCAGGTTGAAAGACGAAGCTATAAGCTGGTTCGATGTGGCTAGTCCCGTGAATACGGATATAGAAGAAGCGGTTAGTAGATTTTTAAGAGCTGATGGTTAGTATTTGAAAGCGAGAACATGGATGGATTTTACCAAGTTACAGGGCACTGCCAACGATTTTGTGTTGATTGAAGCCGAAGGCATGCAGCGGGACTGGTCCCGCCTGGCTATAGCTATCTGCGACCGTCATCTTGGTGTCGGCGCTGATAGTCTGCTTTTGCTTCTGCCTTCGGATAAGGCGGATTTTCTCATGCGCACCTTTGATGCCGACGGTTCGGAGGCCGAGACTTGTGGTAATGGACTCCGTTGCGTGGCGAGGTATGTTATGGAAAAGGGGAAAGTCAGACAGGATGTAAATGAAATTACCATTGAAACGGCCGCCGGTATCAACCGCATCAGGCCGGAAATCAAACGCGGCAGAGTATATAAATTCCAGGCGAATATGGGAAAGCCACGCTTCGCAGCTAATGAAATCCCCATTGCCCCCGAGAAGGCGGTAGGGGAGATAGTTGACATAACGGGTATGCTGAGTCACAAGACCACGGTTAAGGGTATCGCATTTACCCTGAATATGGTTTCCATGGGCAATCCCCACGCAGTTCACTTTCTCCGGCAATCCGTGGCTGAATTTCCTCTGTCGGAGATTGGTCCGCTGGTTGAAAATATGTCGCTGTTTCCGCGGCGCGTAAACTTTGAAATTGCCCGGGTGACCGGTAAAGACCGGCTGGAAGCGCGCGTCTGGGAGAGGGGCGTCGGTGAGACACTGGCTTGCGGCACCGGAGCCTGTGCTGTGGCTGTCGCCTCGAAAATATTAGGATATACCGGGCGTATTGTTGATATTGAGCTGCCTGGCGGGGTATTGAACGCAGAGTGGAACGGCGAAGGTGAGGTAATACTGGGCGGACCTGCCGAGATAGTCTTCGAAGGGACATGGCCTGATTGAGGTGTGATTAATGAAAGTAGCGAAGAGAATCTCCGGACTAAAACCGTATCTATTTGTTGAGATAACTAAAAAGATCGCCGATAAGAGAGCTAAGGGTGAAGAAATCATCAGCTTTGCCATCGGTGACCCTGATATTCCCACGCCTCCTCATATCATCGAGAGACTCTGTAAAGAAGCGCGGAATCCGGAAAACCATCGTTATCCGGAATCCGCCGGCTTGCCGGAACTCAGCCGGGCAATCGCTGCCTGGTACCAGCGGCGTTTTAGCGTGGGATTGAACCCTGAAACCGAGGTTTTGCCGCTCATCGGCTCCAAGGAGGGGATAGGGCATATTGCCTTTTGTTTTATCGACCCCGGAGACACAGCTCTGGTAACCGACCCCGGTTATCCCGTTTACTCCGTCAGCACCTACCTTGCCGGAGGTCGGCCTTATTACGTGGCTTTAAAGGAAGAGAACGATTTCCTACCCGATTTGAACGGTATAAGTGAAAATATATTAAAGTCAACTAAAATGCTGTGGATTAATTATCCCAACAATCCTACCGCCGCCGTGGCTGACCTGGACTTCTTTAACCGGGTGGTTGAGTTCGCCAAGAAGCACGATATTATCGTCTGTCATGATGGGCCGTATTCCGAGGTTTCGTACGACGGTTACGAACCGCCAAGTTTCCTGCAGGCTGACGACGCCAGGGACGTCGGCGTGGAATTTCACTCGCTTTCCAAGAGCTATAACATGACCGGTTGGCGTATCGGTATGGTGGTCGGCAACCGCGAGGTGGTCGGCGCCCTGCGCACGCTGAAATCGAACCTGGATTCAGGGATACCGCAAGCTATCCAGTACATGGCAATCGAGGCCCTGAACGGTCCTCAGGATTGCATCGCCGAGCATAATAATGTGTATCAGCGCCGCCGCGACCTGGTCGTCGAGGTGCTCCGGAATATCGGACTGGACGTGAGGATGCCCAGGGCGAGTCTTTACGTCTGGGCTAAAGTCCCCGAGGGCTATAACTCCGTGGACTTTACGGCCGATCTCCTAGAGCAGGTGGGAGTGGCGGTTACTCCCGGAGCAGGGTACGGACGCAACGGTGACGGTTACGTCCGGCTGTCCCTGACCATTCCCGATGCGGCGCTGGTCAAGGGCTTATCGCGTCTTTCCGGTTGGCGTAATACCCGCCACCTTACGCCCAAAAGGTAGCTTGACATAAATATATACTGAGGAGTTTATTATTTCCAGGAGTACTGTACTCACCACAGAAGCCCGGGAACGGGCTCTTTTACTGGCGGTAACCTCGAAAGGGAAGAAGGAGAGGGAGTCGGCGGAAGATTCTATCAATGAGCTGGCGCGTTTGACCAGTGCCGCCGGCGCGCAGGTCGCCGGTAAAATCGTCCAGCAATTGACGGTACCGTCCAATCCTTATTATGTCGGTAAAGGCAAGCTGGAAGAATTGCTGGCGCTCAAGGAAAGTGTCAACTACAGCACCCTAATCCTCGATGATGAGCTTTCTCCGGCACAACAGCGTAATCTGGAAGAAGCTCTCGGAGTAAAAGTAATCGACCGCGCTGCCTTGATTCTGGATATATTTACCCGGCGCGCCCGCACTCACGAGGGCCGACTTCAGGTCGAGCTGGCGCAGTACCAGTATCTCTTGCCGCGACTTGCCGGGCAATGGCGTCACCTCGAGCGACTCGGCGGCGGTATCGGTACCCGTGGCCCCGGTGAAACGCAGATAGAGACCGACCGTCGCTTGATTGGACGTAAAATACAGCGTCTCAAGCGGCAGACCGACGAGATAAGGAAGCACCGCCAGCGGTACCGCCAGAAACGGCAGAAAAACCGCGTCCCGGTGGTGGCGCTGGTAGGCTATACCAGCTCCGGTAAGAGTACTCTTTTGAATGCCATGTGCCGCGCCAAGGTGTTGGCGGATAATCGGCTTTTCGCCACTCTGGATCCCACCACCCGTAGGTTGACGCTTCCCAACAGGAACGTCGTGCTGATGACCGATACCGTCGGATTCATCAGGAAGCTGCCCCCGATGATTATCGATGCTTTCCGGGCGACCCTTGAGGAGTTATCCGAAGCTGCTCTGCTGGTTCACGTCGTCGATTTCGCTTCGCCGGATGCCCCGCAGCAGTGCCAGACGGTCGAGGATATCCTCGCCGACCTTGACCTTACGGATAAACCGAGAATCACGGCGCTGAACAAGATAGATAGTCTCCTGGATAGCAACCGCACCTGGGACGAAAAATCCGCTCTGGACTATTTCACTTCTCAGAAAATATCCGTTGAAGAGAACGTGGTACACATCTCGGCGGAAAAAGGCTGGGGACTGGACTCGCTGGCGGAGAAAATCGCCGCGAATATCGCCGGGTAGTTTAACGGTGTATTTGACATAACATCATGGATAACGGAACGGGCCCTCTTTTTGCTATACTTACCGCTATGACCTTCGCCGTCACCCAGATTCTGGTCAGGAGGGTCACTTATCGGTCGGGAGAGTCCTTCACGCCGCTGGCGGTGTCGATGCTGGTGGGTACGCCGCTTTTTATCGTCCTCGTAAGCGTTGCCGGCGAATGGTATGCCTTTGCGGAATTTACCTGGCAGCAATATCTTTTACTGGCGGCGGCCGGACTGATTCATCTGGTAATCGCCAGGTTCCTGTTCTTTACCAGCACGCGGGTCATTGGCGCCAATCCAACCGCCGCCATCACCCGTACCTCGGTGGTATTTTCCGTTATCTTCGGCGTGGCTTTTCTGGATGAATCGGTTACCGGGTTACAGATTATCGCCGCGCTGTTGATAATGTTCGGGGCGGTACTGACGACCACCGATATCAGCCGCACCACATTCCGGATATCAACCAGCGGTCTCCTGATGGGACTGGGTACCGCTCTCTGTTCGGCGGGTTCGGCGACGCTTATCCGGCCCGTCATGAAAGAGGTTGACGAGATTTACGCGGCGACCTTCGTTATGTATCTGGCTGCTTTTGTCGTCATACTGGTGATAATGGCCGTCAGCCCCGGACAGCGTCGGGCCGTCATAAAACAAAACCGCAACACTTTCCTGTTGCTGTCGGCCGGAGCCGTTTTTCTGGTGGCCGGCCATCTCTTCCGCTTTACCGCCTTGATGCACAGTCCGGTCAGCGTTGTCCAGCCGCTGGTAGGAACGATAGTTATTTTCGTTTTAATCTTTTCCTGGATAATCAACCGGAAGATTGACGTCTTTAACTGGCGAGTCCTGGCCGGGATTGCCATGGTGCTGGCGGGTGTTTTCATGATTTACGGGTGGTTTTCCTGAAATTTACTCCAGATTTAGCCTCGCGACGCTCTCAAATCAAAATCTGAGCGTTTTTAGCGTGTTAGTAATGGTATTATATTCATGAAACGTGTATTTAGATAAAAAATCAGTCATTTTTCAACATTTTAAGGATTTTTTGCCCGACCCTTGTCCCACCCCACCAGATTTTTTCTACCTCACCTCCTTGGTCCCCCTCTCCTTACGAGGTATCAAAGGAGAGGGGGAGAATATTAAAAGAGGGGCTGGCGCCCCTCTAGGCAGGCTACTCCCCGTGGGGGATTATCACATGACATAATAAAGTTGTCTAAAAATGGTATAATGAGATGATGATTACTTTTGAAATATCTGCGGGTGGTTGGACTATCGCTGGAGTTATTGCATCATTTCTAATTGCATTAGTAGCTCTAGGTCTTGGTGTATCTTCGTATTTACAAACGAGAGAAACAATAAAACGAGAACATAGAGATAAGATATTAAATGATATTTCTAAATGGGCTACGGATTTAGGGGCTTATTTACATAGTAGAAATTTAGAGCCTTTTGAAAAGGAACTATTAAGAAAAGGAAAACTTGATAAGGCCAAGTTAGAAGAGTATTATGATTCTTCTATAGAGGAGCAGGTGATAGCAAAAATTGGCGAATTCAGAATGAAAAGTGTTCAAATAGAGGTTATTTCTGAAAAGATAAACGACCGTTCTTTAAAAGAAGAATTTTTACCTCATGTTAAGACTGCCACAATGTATTTGAAGAAAAAGAGACATTTATTATCAATATGCCATGAAAAAGACCTGATTTCTGGAAATAGAAGTAATATAAGTAAGGGATATGGAGAATATAAAGAAAAAGTATCCATACTAATATCTCGTAATGAAGATAAATTATACTCTGCTTTAGTAGAAATAATTAGATCTATAGGTGGAAATATCTAATTCCACTAATATTAATAATTTAATCCCTTATGTCAACCCTTAATAGCAACGTTGCTTTGGGGCGTATAATATATGTTATGTAAGATTAGGCACGTAAAAGCAGCTTACATAAATAGCACTCCCCTGCTGCTGGAGCAATTTTCATTAAGACCGGGATGAACAAAAGTTTAATCTTTTAACTGATTAAGGGTTTCTTGTGGTATTCTGTGTTTGTAAGTTCTGCCGGTATCATCAACAACCGCAACGTAAGAAAACAGATATCTGGATGCTTCGTCAAACTCCTGTTTAATCTGATGTATTTTTATCCGGAATACATATCTGGAATCATTTTCCATCGTTATTGTATTTTGTGTTTCGTCTCCTATGGTGATGGGTTCGTTTTTCCAGAAGGAATTTACTTTACAGGCAAAGCTATAGAGAGACCCGTCTTCATCCAGGAAACACACTTGTCTTATGTTAACCGGACGTTTCATTTTATTGGTAATGTAAATCTCAAAGATAACGCCGTTTCCCCCACTGCTGATGATTTCATCGAACTTGAGATATTTCCGGTTCTGCCAGATAGTCCAGATAAGAACGGCAGTGGCCACAAGAGCGGCGTAAATAGCTACATAATCACCGATGTTCATTCAAGCAATTATAACATAAACCGCCGGGATAACTGATATAAAATCAAGCAACACACGTGCTATCGAACGGAAATTTTGGTGGGCTCGGTAGGGATCGAACCTACGACCAATCGGTTATGAGCCGACCGCTCTGCCGCTGAGCTACGAGCCCTTTTTGTTTGTGGATTTGAATATTTATATCTTGGGCTTTACGAAATATTTTACCGCTATCCGACCTCATTATCAAGACGGTATCGCGAAATCGGATAGCCTGGTGTGTGGCAGGTAAAATTATAACAAAGAGAATAATTTATGTAAACTAAATAATTTACGGTTAATTCTTTATTTTATATATATAAAAGTATCTATACACAGCCGGTGGGCTTGGGCACTCCTGCCCACTTGCATGCCGACTGCGCCGGTCCCTTGGGGAATAGCTGGTACAGCTTGCTCAGGTTATATCCGGTCTCCTTGATAAGCCTTCTTATCATCGGGCAGATGCCATTAGCAAGATAGTATGTCCTCAGGTAATTAAGTGCTTTCCAGTGCTCTTCCGTCAGTTCGTTGACTTTTTCAAGCTTGGCATAAGCTTTGGCAACATCCTCGGTCCACCTGCTTGTCTCCTGCATGAACCCGTTTTCATCTACTTCATACGTGTTGCCTGCCAGTTCCATCTGCGCCATATTGATATTTTACTCCTTACTAAATCATTGGACTGCTGTGAGGTTACCCGGTTTTTGAAGGGACAGAAGTCACCAATATATTACTACGTACACAGGCGATAAAGCAAGAAATTCACAGGGTAAATATCAATCATCGAACCATTTTATAAACGGTGTCTTGATGTCCACCATGGCATTGACGATGAGTTCTGCCAGACCCCCGCAGATTATCCCCGACCTCTCTTTCGCCCCGTAATGTTCGAAGATGTCGCGGAATTGCAGCTTGCAGTTCAGGCACGGTGCGCATACGTATTTATTCACCTCGGGGCCCGGCACGTCGGCGAATGCCTCCAGCACCTGTTTGAACTTCATCCTCCCCGAGACGTTTACCTTCCAGTCGGTGAAATTAACGTCCGACATCACGCTCAGGCCACCACCTCCCCCGCAGCAGTAATTATCAACCCCCGAGGGCGTCATCTCGCGGAATTGTGGACAGAGATATCGGAGAATACGTCGCTGCGGCTCAACGATTCCCAGGTTTCTCACGACATTGCACGGGTCGTGCAGGGTTACCGGAAAGTCATTCTTGGACGGGTCGAATTCAATTTTACCGCTGAAAACCAGGTTCTCCAGGAAAGTCATCACGCTTTCACGGGGTATATTGAGGTCGCCGGTCAGGACACGGTCGGCTACCGTTATGAAGGCTTTGTGCTGGTGGCCGCATTCCCCCATCACGATCTTCTTCACGCCCAGCTTACGCGCGATTTCGGCGTGGCGGATGGCCACTCTCGCCAGTTGTACATCATCGTAAAACAGGCCGTAATTGACCCCGTCGTACCCGCCTATTTCCGATGACAGCGTCCAGTTGATGCCCGCGGCGTTGCACAGTATCGTGAATGAAATCGGGCTTTCCGGGAACGATATTATGTCACCGGCGCTGTGAATCAGCAGCACGTCGGCGCCTTGCTTGTCCCATACCGTCTTTACGTCGATGCCGGTGGCTTCGCTGAATTCTTCGTCGAGGAATTCCAGATTGTCGATAGCTACTCTGGGATTCAGGCCGGTGGGAGAGCCAACTTCCAGCTGCAGTACCGTGCCCTTTTCGTGTAGTTCCTTCGGGGCCCAGCCCAATTCCTGACTGAACAATTTACGCAGCTCTCTGGTTATCAAAGCATTATCCACGCCCATCGGACAGGCTTGCGCGCAGCGACGGCACAGGTTGCACCGGTAACTAAGCTCGTACAAACGGGTTATCGTTGCCCAGTTAAGTCTGATATCCTTCCCGGTGAGTCTGGCTCGCAGCTTTCCCCCCGTTTTTCCGTATTTATCGATAAGACGCCTGAATATTTCCGAGCGGTAGGTGGGACGGTAAAGGTCGTTTCTGCCACTGGCGAGGTAAACCGGGCAGGCATCGTTGCAGGTCTGGCACTGGGCACAGTAGTCCAGAGAGAGTATCAGAGGCTGCAGGAAAGTCCAGTTGTTTTCCTTATCAAGGAGCTTTTTCAATCCACCGAGGAACTGCTCGATGTATTTCTTCTTTTCCGCTTCATTCTCTGGTTTAGGCAGTCCCGCGTAGGATACCACTCCGTCGAGGTTACACACGAGCCTTTGCCGCTGGTCTTCGGTGAGTTGCCTGAATCCCGGCAAATCCCCTGCCCTATCGTAGGGCGGCGGCAGCGGTATCAGTTCGTCGATATTCAGCTCGGTGAGCGGTGTATTCTCGTTTGCCGCTATATCGGTTAGTTTAAGTTTTTTCATGTCCTGATGATGTATCCGCCCAGTTCTTCTTCTCTTCTGTCTTTATATGTGATGATGCCCACCCTACCGGTTGTTTCATAAGACCCAGGATTTTTACCGTCATTTTCGCATCCTGGGGTTCGTCGTCCCAGCGTATCTCGTGATAGGTAAAGTACTTGGCTATGAAATGAATCATGTTTGTCATCGGTAGATATATCAGGAAAACCAACGATAGGCCGATATGAAGCGATAGCGGATAGGAGATATTGATGGCATTATCGAGTGTCAGTGTTTGCTTGATAATAAGGCTCATGTCTGCGGCCAGGTTCTCTGCTTTCATCCAGGACATGTAACCCGTTAAGAAGACAGCCCCCAGAAAGAAGAGGTTGAAATAAGTCGTAAAGCTGCTGAAAGGTCTCAGACCTTCATTACTGATGCGTTTCAGTATCAATCCCACGACTCCCAGTCCGCCCAGGACATAACCGGTAATAGCGATAATCCAGGCGATATCCAGCAGTAATTCCGATGTTGCTCCCCCGATACTTACCAGAGCGTGTATAATGCTGAGCAGTATTGCCAGGATAACCAGGTAAATACCTGCGTGAAAAGTTAGACTTAACGGCCATAATGCCCGGTTGTATTTCCAGATAGCCCGGAGCAGCAGTATCTCCACTGCCATGTATTTAATTACCGCGGTTAGTGACTTCTTCCTCGGTTTTTGCCACCATTCGTACACCTCAAGGTAGGAACCGCCATACTTACTTCTATCTCTTTCATGCGGTATCGGCGCGAGTTCCCATCTCAGGTGGACCGGTAAGCTGGCGATTCTGATGATGCGATATGCGAGGATTAATATGAACACGACTATAGAGCCGATAATAAAGCCATGCCAGAACACTGCTGATATCAGACCTCAATTACTTGATTCGTGGAGGAAGCTACTGCATGCTATCGATGATAATATTCGCCGCAATCCTGCAGCCCAATCCAGGTGGCAGACCGCACTTCTCAAAGCCTTTCTCTTCGGTAAACAGGGCCATGGCGGTATCGCTCTCTCCCGGGTTCAATCGGTGTCCCAGTATCACCGTTTCTATAATATCCGCACAATACATGTGCCCGACTTCTCCCTCGAAGAGAGCCATGTATCTCTGCGAAATGAGGATGGGATTTCTCTCGGGGTCTTCCATTATCGAAAGGTCCAGCGGGTCGTCGCTGCCAAAGTATAGCCCGAAGTTCATCAGCGCTCCGGTAATGCCACCGCACATATCGCCTGTACCGCCGACGCCCGGGAAAGGCGAGAGCGCCTTGATGATTTCCATGTTACCTAGTCCGAACTCCTCCATCAGTGCCAGTGCCGTACCCTGGGCACAGTTCTTGAAGATAAGGTTATACTCCTCGGCGCGATATTGGACACGGTCGAGGATTTCCTCACGGCTGGCTATAATTTCTTCGGGGGAGCGATTATCTCTGGGTATTCCGTTGGCAACGTATCCGTTAATCCTGGCCCTGATGCCCTCAAAATCCCATGCTCTTTCGGCGAGTTCATCAACCTTTTTCTTTAAAGCCGCGTAATCTGCCATTATCCGGTAGCCTCCTTCTATCGATGCAAATACTCGCGAGTTAACTGGGGGCACTTCAGTATAATTGTAGTATATTCGTGTAATTCAAACAAGATACGCTTGCATTATCGGGTTTCTTGAGCGGGACATGCCGGACGATTTATACAGGAATTCGGCTTAAAGTAAGGGTTCGTGTAAACACTCTGGAGCGGGAGACGGGACTCGAACCCGCGACAACCTGCTTGGAAGGCAGGGACTCTACCAACTGAGTTACTCCCGCATATGTGATTACACGTAGATTTTACGCTATACGTTTGCGGAAAGCAAGGGATGGAGTCGGGGGAATTTCCGAAGAAACTCCCCCGACTCTGGCGATATTATTATTTAACCCATCATTGACTTCATGACTTCTGTCACTTCGCTTATTGACAGTACTGTAATAGCCTTGAACTTAACGTGTGGGGTAAACTGCATTGCGCCCCTGAACATATCGGCTGCATCGCCTTCACCGATAGCGTATCCAGCACCACCACCGGCAAATATTCCCCAATCAGTTATCTGACCGGCATCTAATGCTTGCTTGGTCAATTCCATGTGTTTTTGTGTTAGTGCTGCCTGCTCGTTGGGATCAACAGGCATTTTACTCATGTCTTCTTCCCATAGTATTAGATATTTAGCCATTGTATTTCCTCCTTATTATTTTATTGACCGGGAATGGGGATACCCAGCTGTTGATTCATGGAAAGCTGGTTATAACTTATCCATGTCTCTACTTGTTTACCAGCTTCAAAGCGGTAAATAATGACAATAGGCTGTTTGTATTTCTTCCCCGTTGGTTCTATGTCTCCCATCTTGTTCTTAAACGTGCCCGTAGATGTATATTGAACCGCAACATAGTCACCTTCACCAATCATGTTGTCAATTGTAAAGTGAATGTCAGGAAACGAGGTGCGTTGACTGATAGCCATCTGTTTAAAGCCATCTATACCGGTGATGTCATTACCTTCGGGGATGCGTACAACCCAATTAGGATGAATTAGTTCATCCACGGCTTTCATGTTCCCTTTGTGCCAGATTTCATCAACATGACGGCGAATATTTGCCTTGTTCTCTTCTACCGACATTTTATTTACTCCTCCCTTTTTCCTCATTTATTGGCTGGGAAGCGGGGCACCCATCTGTTGGTACATGGAAAGCTGGTCATAAACCATCCATGCTTCCGCTTCTTTGCCGTTTTCAAAACGGCTAATGGTAGTTACAATTATCGTAACTTTTTTACCTGTCGGAGCTATACCCATTACTTCGCCCGTAAATGTACCGGTCATTTTACCGCAATGGGCAACTTTATCACCTTCGGCAATTATATGCTCAATTTTTATATCAAGATCGGGCATGGCATTACGTGTTTGGGTGATGAATTGCTTGAAGCCTTCTCGACCTTTGTACTCTTGACCGCCAGGTGCATGTGAGATGTAGTTAGGAGTTATAACTTCATCTATTAATGCCATGTTCCCTTTTTTAAATATCTCTTCGTAAATGCGGCGTATTACTGCTTTATTCTTTTCCACTGACATTTTGGTTTCTCCCTTTTTAGATTGATTACCTTGTTCACTACTGCTTAATAAATTTTTTCACCCTATCACCTCCCCCAAAAAACAATAACCGACCCTTTTTCAGGTCGGTTTCACTGTTGGCTCATCGCCACCCAAGTGCCCAGATACAGGTGGCGAGTCGTTGCCCCCTTTTTACTGGTGCCGGGTAATTATTGATTCTCTTATATTATTTGCGAGTTCTATCAATGCATGAACCCTGCTTAGTAACCGCTCATGTTCATGCAGGGATAATCTAGGTGAAATCATGAAAAATGTCAAGTGATCGGGGTTTTTGGCTGTTATCACCCGACTGTCAGGCACGAATTATAGCCCATAAGTACCACCGTACTAGGAAATTGGTTCAGGACTAAAGTAATATTTTCAGGTCTTGCATCATGTGCTAATATCTTAACGTATGTTAACTTTGAAGAGTAAATACAAGCAAGGAACAGTCAAGAACAAGTGGAAAATCCAGCAATGCCAGTGCGAGCGTGACTACTTTAACTACCAGAAAGACTGCGCTAATTGCGAAGGAAGTGACTACTGTTCTTCGACAAAGTTCCGCCCATTCTATATCGTTGTCGCCAAGAGCATGCTCGTCTTCGCTGATAATTACGAAAATGCTAAGGAGTACGCCAGCCAGGGCCACGGCTGGATGCTGGTGCGTGAGGGCGTGGACGGTATTCCCATTGATGTTAGCGTCGAGGATGGCAAGGTAAACCTCATTCCTGAAGACGGCCAGCAAATCTAGTCCTCTTCTTCAGTCATTTCATTCATTAGGTAAAACGGGTGTTTTAACGATAAATACCCGTTTTGTTGTTTCCGCAAACCCAATTCAGGCGCTGTATATTGTGTTTTAACCTTGGTCAATTACTGCCAAATAGAACGGGCTCTGAATATTCAGAGCCCGTTGGTCGTTTATATTGTAGGAGAATCTACTAGCTGTTCAGGATCTGCATCGCCTCGTCGCGGTAACATTCCATCAGGTACGGTATGCCGGTAACCCTGGCACACTCCTCGGTAAGAGACATCAGTTCCTGCCGCGTAATGGCCGGCAGGCTGAAGCACCTGGCTCCTGCCATCAGCTGCTGCAGCCCTACTCTTATCTTTTCGCTGTAGCTGTAGATGCCGACGGCTCCCAGTGGTATATTCTTCATTTCATTGGCACCGACGATTGCTTTAACGTCTTCGTAATTCACGAATATCTCTTCCGGTGTTGAGCCGAACTGACTTACGGTATTAGGTAGCTTGCCGTCTTTCAGCCACTGCTGGATGTTTTTGCCGACCATACCCGGTATCATCAGCGCCCGTCCCATGCAGACGGCTTTGGAGAACGGTGCTCCCAGGGCTATCGCCTTAAAAACGCCATCTTCGCTACTGAAAGCCCCGGCGAACGCGATATCCGGCACCCTTTCTCCCTTGTCCGCCAGCTTCTGGCAGAACTCGTAAGCGGCGGCGTGCAGGTATAGACTGGGCATACCCCATTCCTCCATCATACGCCAGGGACTCATCCCGGTTCCGCCCGGCGCGCCGTCTATCGTCAGCAAATCTATCTTGGCTTTTGAGCTCCATTTAATCGCCATGGCAAGCTCGCGGAGTCCGTAAGCGCCCGTTTTCAGTGTGATGCGTTTGAATCCGATGTTTCTTAATCGATCCACTTCATCATAAAAGCCCTGTTCATCGATGAATCCCAGCCGACTGTGCCTTTCGAACTCCTTGATGGCGCCGTCCTTGAAAGCTGCCTGGTTTACCGCGTTGGACGGGTCAGGCGTGACGATATAGCCCCGTTTCTGCAATTCCAGAGCTCTCTCCAGGCTGTTTACCTTGATTTCGCCGCCGATACACTTGGCTCCCTGTCCCCACTTAAGTTCTATGGTTTCCAGTCCGTGCTTCTCGTGGACGTATTCGGCGACGCCCAGCCGTGTATCCTCGACGTTCATCTGAACGAGTATTTCACCGTATCCCTGGTGATAGCGGCGGTAGGTCTCGATACGCCTGTCCATATCGGGAGCCTTGACCACGTGGCCCCTGGCGTCACGCTCCAGAGCGGGGTCGATACCGCAGACGTTTTCGCCGCAGACCAGCGTCACGCCGCTGATGGCTGCCCCGATGGCGAAGTGCTCCCAGTTCTTGCGGGCTATCTCGGTAGAACCCAGGGCGCCGGTAAAGATAGGTGTCTTCATCTTAACCTTGATATCCCACCCGTATTCTGTCTCGGTGTTGACCGAGGGGAACGTAGCCGTATCAGGATTTCCCTCGACTCCCTCGGGCAGGCCTCTGGCCCCGAGGGCATAGCCCTGGATATTCAGATGCGAGTAATCGACCGGATAGTCCTTGTCGCCACCCGCAGTAATATCGCCGAACGGCCCGGGGTAAATCAGTTCCCTGCCCCGGAAGGTCGCCTTGAAGACCTCGCAATTACCGGTGCACCCATCGATACAACGGGTGCAGATGCCGCTCATCGGCGATACGTTTCGGGAACGATTAGCGGTGCGGGTCGCATCATTGGCATTGGGTCGCTGTAGATTCATCTTGGTTATCTCCTTTTTCTTTTAAAGTTTTACACGTATCCCTTTTTCTTTCAGGTATTGCTTGGCTTGAGGTATGGATATCTCTCCGAAGTGAAAGATGGAAGCGGCCAGTACCGCCGAAGCCTTGGCCTCGGCTACCGCTTCGTATAGGTGTTCCAGTTTCCCGGCGCCGCCCGAAGCCGTAACCGGGATACTTACTGCTTCGGTTACAGCCCGGGTCATCTCGATGTCATAGCCTTCCTTGGTACCGTCGGCGTCTTTGCTCGTAAGCAGGATTTCTCCCGCCCCAAGCTCTTCTACCTTTTTAGCCCATGTTACTATCTCCAACCCGCAGGGCTCTTCACCGCTTCGTATCACCACTTCGAGACGGGGCAGGCCGCTTCCGGGAGGATTTTTCCGTCCGTCTATAGCCACAACCAGTTTGTCCCCGCCGAACTCACTGGCTGCTTCTTTGATGAGTTTGGGATTCTTGACGGCGGCGGTGTTGATGGACACCTTATCCACTCCGAGTTTGAATAACTCTTTCATGTCGGCAACACTGCCGATACCTCCCCCGACGGCAAACGGTACGGTCACCACATCGGCGACGCGTTTCACCCATTCCAGTCGTGTCTTCCTGTTCTGGGTGGTGGCGAAGATATCCAGGAAAACTAGTTTATCGGCGCCTTCATGGCAGTAAGCCTGCGCCGCTTCCACCGGGTCCCGGGCATCCCTCAGGTTAACGAATTTCACTCCCTTCACCACCCTGCCGTCTTTGATATCGAGACAGGGAATGATTTTTACTTCCTTCACGCTATGACCTCCTGAATATTGACCAGGTCGCTATACTCCATAACCGTACTCATGGCGAGGTTATCGGTATCAATACCGGCTTCCTCGGCGGCCGCTACCGGATTTAACCCACCGACAAGCACCATACCGACTTTATTCTGCTCGACCGGCATTTCACATACCGGTTCGCTGGTGTCCCCCATGGCTATCAATCCCTGTATTCCCGCATTATTGAGTCCCTTAACGATTTCTTCTACCATCGGTCGGCATATCGATGGTATCTCCCGGAAGTTGCCCAGCAGTTTCCCGTCACCCTTTCTGACCACCTCGCGTACTGATGTCATGCCAGCCTTAATAAAAATCGTTGAAGGGTCCAGCGAGCATCCGGTGTAATCGATAAGTTCGACGAAACGCAGCGGTTTTCCTTTTCTCAGTTCCAGGATGCCGCCGTATCGCGAGTCCATAGGTATGCCCGCCTTAAGCAGCACCCCGTTAAAAGTGATACTGCAGACCGTGGCCAACCCTGTTTTCCCCTGGGGAACCGTCACTTCTCCCAGGTGCTCTCCCTCAGTAGCCACTGCCACCAGGTCGCTGACGCAATATCCGGCTTTAAAAGCGAATTTCATCGTCGTCAGGGCCCGTGAAAATTGCTCCCTGGAGAAAAACGATACGTTGACCGGTACCATGCCGCTGAGCGTCTCATAATTGAAGGTGGTCCGGAACGACAGCGTTTCTATTCTGGATATGGAAAAGCCTATCTTATCCTTGACTAGAGCTGACTTTACCTCTTCGGTGCCCTTTTCCGTAAGGCTGCGGCCGTCACGCCTCCCTACCAGGTACGTCAGGCCGCGCTCGTCCAACAGCTTGAGGTGATACCTTACCGCTCTTTCACCCAGTTCGAATCCGTAGTCCTTCAGGTTGTGGGCGATTACTCTGGCGCCGAGCGGTTCAGGAGAGTCGCTCAGGATTCTCATAATCGCCAGTTCTTTGCGTTCTACGCTCTGTGACTCGAATACCATAAGACTGTTAATAAGGCAATAGGTAACTGTATTCCGTATTATTCTGCAATATTCTACAGCTTGCGATTTTTCTTGTCAAGTTGTAATACATGGCATTGCCTGAAAGCTTTATCAGGGCTATAATTACTTAGCCCTATGAAAATTCTCATTACCCAAGAGACCGACTGGATAAAGCGTAACCCTATCCAGCAGCACCACCTTGCGGAACTGCTTTC
>DUFB01000076.1 GCA_011192005.1 Dehalococcoidia bacterium | reverse complement strand
GAGAAACAGATAGATGCTTCTAGAGATAAACAACATTACCAAGGTCTATAAGAAGAAGATCAGAGCCAACGATAATATCAGCCTTTCCATCGCCGAGGGCGAGGTCTTCGGCCTGCTGGGTCCCAACGGAGCGGGCAAGACCACCCTGGTTAACCAGATAATAGGATTGACCAAGCCCACCTCGGGCAGTATTACCCTCGATGGCGTGGACGTCATCGCTAATCCCGGATACGCCCGGGAGCACTGCTCTTTCCAGGCACAGACACAGGTACCGATATCAGGACTCAGCACTCTGCAGGCAATCGAACTGGTGGGGCGGATACGGGGAGGTAAGAAAGCCGAGGTACGTCAGCGAGCCATGGATCTTATCGATAAGCTGGATATGGGCGAATGGCAGAAAATGATGGGGGTTACCATTTCCGGCGGCGTGCGCCGTCTCGTCGCTTTCTGCATGGCAGCGGTAACCCCGGGAAAAATCGTCATACTTGACGAGCCCACGAACGATATCGACCCCCTGCGCCGGCGGATACTCTGGGAGGAAGTCCAGGAACTTGCCAGACACGGGTCTGCCGTCCTCCTGGTGACACATAATGTACTCGAAGCCGAACGCGTCGTCGATCGCCTGGCGATTATCGACCAGGGACAGGTAAAAGGAATGGGCACGCCGGCCCGCCTTAAAGAGGACGAGGGTGGCGCCATGCACCTGGAACTGGAACTGACACTGGAACCGAACCAGACGGAACCCGACTTGCCCGACTACCTGCAGAATCCGGTTACCGTTAACCGCCGCATCATCGCCCGCGTTGATCCGGCGGATATTACCAAGGCTATAGAATGGGCGAGGGGTTTGAAGGAAAGTGACATTATCGAGGAATTTAAACTCGGTCCGGCCACGCTGGAGGATATCTATGTACGGCTGGTCCAGAATCCCGATGAGGTGGAACAACCCGGGGAGGTAACGTAGCCATGCCCAAGTGGTTGAGGGGTTACCTCCTGATGGTCAAATGGTCTTTCCTAAGCTATCGTCCGTGGTTATCGCTCAATTTCGCCGTTCAGATAGGGATTGCCATCGGGATGATATACGGCCTCAGCTTCTTCTTCCCGGCAATCACACCGGATGTTGCCAAATACCTGACCACCGGCGCTCCGACGCTGGTATTACTGGTAGCAGGCTTCGTAATAGGACCGCAGATAATAGCGTCGGCACGTCTCGAAGGGACTTTCGAATATATCTGGTCACTACCCGTTGGCCGCCTCTCCCACCTTGCCGCTGATGCCACCGTGATGTTCGCGTCGACCCTGCCGGGCATCGTTCTGCCCGTCGTCCTCGGCGCTTTTCATTTCGATTTCAACCTCGATATCAGCCTCCTGGTTATACCGGCAGCCGTACTGATAGCCATGTCCGGTAGCTTTCTCGGTTACTCCATAGCCTTCCTCGTTCCCAAACCGATGATGGTGATGGTGATAACGCAGATATTCAGCTTTGCGGTGATGCTCTTTTCCCCGGTGATGTTCCCGGTGGAACGGCTGCCCCAGTGGTTACAGTCGATACACCAGGTACTCCCTATCCAATACATGGCCGACCTTACCCGGGGGACGATAACCGACCTTGACGTGAACCTGGGGCTGGCATTTGCCGTGGTAGCCGCCTGGTGTGTTATCGGTCTTTTCATCACTCTAATCGTCGTTAATCGGCGCCAATAATGGGTCATCTACCACGCCTGAGAATCCTTGCCTTTTGATTCTGAAAGCAGTAAAATGCGACAAAAAGGGAAGGCATGCCAAAGAAGACTTTTACGGTCGAAGACCTCCAGCGATGGCGGGAAAAAGGTCTGATATCAATAGAACAACTACAACGCATCGTTACCGATGAAGACCTGGAGATTAACCCCGAGGCAAACCTGACCACCCCAACCGAAACAGACGGAAAGAAAACACGCCTGAATCCCGTAAACGTAGCGTATTATTTCGGCGGGTTCTTGGCTCTACTGTCTTTCACCATATTTATCGCCATAAGATGGGGTGATTTTTCCGAAGGAGAACGGCTGATAACCGCCCTGGTAATTTTATTAACCACCGGCTGCTTGGGAACCTGGCTCAGATTCGTAAAAAGATTTCGTGTAGCCGGAGGACTTATCCTGTTAATAACCGCCGCGGTGTTCCCGATGTTCGTCTTTACATTAGCTGACATAACAGGGCTGTGGCCGGAAGGAGGCTCCTTTGAAGAGTTGAGCTACGCTTTCCTGTATATGAATCTAATTAGCCTACCGATAGCTGTATTGTTACTGGCACTGACTCGCTTCCACCTGATATTCCTGGTGGTGGCAGGAATCATACACTTTATGGCTCTGGCTATCGGCGGTATAGTTTCCGCCGACCTGGCCCTGGTGACTTCTATTACCTGTGGAGTGTTCATATTATCTGGTATCGGGCTAACGTTGTACAGAAAACCTCAGTATACCTTCTGGCTAAAATTATACGGACTAATGGGCCTTCAGGTAGGCTTTACTATATTGTTTTCCGATAGCGACAGCGCGCTTTTCGGGATTCTTTACCTAGTGGTTTATCTGGTCTTGATAGGATTCAGCGTACGTTTCCAGGAGGTTATTTACCTGGTATTCGGTGTCATCGGTGTTTATACCTATATAATCAGGCTTATTTTTGATTATCTAAGGGGCACGGCGTATTTCCCGCTGGTAGTCGGAATAATCGGAATAAGCATAGTAATACTGGCAGTCCTCTACCAGAGGTATAAGGGCGGCATATTCCACCGCAAGCATGAAACAGCAGAAAAACAAAGTCATATAGTATAAAATAAGTACGAGATAATTTCTCCGGTGAGAACCTGGTATAAATTTATCATAGGATTGACAAATTAGAATCAGTATGGTAATATATGGTATGCGGTAACCGTTTGCCGCATTACTTTTTACAGGAAGGAAGCATGAAGCGAGTTTACGTTAATGAGGATGTCTGCATGGGCTGCCACCTCTGTGAGATTTATTGCCAGCTCAAACATGCTAAGTCGAAAGACCTGATAAAGGCTTTTAAAAAGGAGTCGCCCAGGCCGCTGCCACGACTTCGGGTCGAGGAAAAAGGAGTATTATCCCTCTCGTCGCGCTGTCAGCACTGCGATGACGCCCCCTGCGTACAGGCCTGCCTTACCGGCACACTGACCCGCGACCCGGTGAGTCGGCTGGTCACTGCGGATAGCGAACGGTGCATCGGTTGCGGCACCTGCATGCTCGTCTGCCCCCTGGGCGCGCTACGCATGGACACCGAGCACAAGAAAATGGTGAAATGCGACCTCTGCCAGGACGAGGAAATACCGGTATGTGTTGCCAACTGCCCTAACGAAGCCCTGTTGTACATGGAAGTACCCAACGGCAACGATAAATTAGAAAAGAAGGAATTAACTCAAACCCAATAGAAAACCGTTTCACATACCCGATTATCAACCAGGAGGTGCATCATGTCGTACAACTGGGGACCACATTACATTGTTCCGTCAGAAGTAATAAAGAGTTACTCCGGGGCCGTCCTGCTACGAGAGGAACTCGAGGAGGAACTGCTGAAAAAAGAGCTAGACGAACTGGGATTACCGGGACCGGTAGTTAGAGTGGTAAATCCATGGTATTACCGGAAGAAAAACAACGATACCTGGATAAAAATCGGCGAGTCATCGGACAAGCGGCAGAATTTCCCTATCAGGTGGGATACCACGGTACTTGAGAATGGCCAGTATGAAATACTGGGACTAATGCATGTATTCGTGAGGAAAAACGGGGATGAAGTTGCCATTGCCCGCGAGAACATCGTCGAAGTTAACGTTGAAAACTGAAACATTTTATAAATATACTTTCAAATATTATGAAAATAGTGATTATTGATTACGGTGCTGGGAACCTGCGGAGCGTATATAAAGCCGTGGGTAAACTGGGCTACGAACCGAAAATTACTCATGTTCCGGATGATATATTGTCCGCCGACGCCGTAATTTTACCGGGTGTGGGAGCAGGAGGAGATACCATGATGGCTCTGGAAAGGCTGGGGCTGGTCACTCCTGTTAAGAACTATGTGGCAAAAAACAGTCCGTTTATGGGCATCTGCATCGGGATGCAAGTACTGCTTACCGGCACCGAAGAGGGCGGCTGGCACGAGTGCCTGGATATTATCAGGGGCAGGGTAATCAGGCTGCCCGAGGGACAGAAGATACCGCACATGGGCTGGAACCAGGTAAAGCAAAAAACAGTACACCCGATTTTCACCGGTATCCCGGATAACGCTAACTTCTATTTTGTCCACAGCTATTATGCCAACCCGGAGGATAAGAAGTTAATTGCCGGAGAAACCGAGTATGGAGTCTCATTCCCCAGTGTAATTATCAAAGACAATCTCGTAGCCACCCAGTTCCATCCCGAAAAAAGTGGCGAACTGGGCCTGAAAATATACGATAATTTCATCAAACTGATGGTGGAGCCACACCGGCAGAAACTAGCAACGGCAGGTAACAAATGAGCGTACCAGAGAAAATAAAATATCTTATAATCGGTAACTCGGCCGGGGGCATCGGCGCTGCCGAAGCTATCCGTGAGGTTGATAAAAAGGGCACCATCAATGTTATTTCCGATGAGCCCTACCCCGCTTATTCGCGACCGCTTATCTCGGATTACCTGGCGGGTGACTATACCGTGGAGAAAATGCTCTACCGGCCCGTGGATTTCTACGAGAAGAATAGTATCAAGACGATACTCGGGGATAAGGTAATACAACTGGACACGGAGAAACACACCGTGAAGCTGGAAAGCATCAAGCCCCTGACCTACCAGAAGCTGCTGCTGGCGACCGGTGGTTCGCCCATTATCCCGAGGATCGAAGGGAATGGTCTGCAGGGAGTCTTCACCTTTAACAAACTCGATGACGCCAGGTCGATCGATGAATTTCTCAACCGCTATACGAAAAAAATCAGAGCCGTGGTCATCGGCGGTGGTCTGATAGGAGCCAGCGTCACCGAGGCTCTCTTAAAACGGGAAGTTAAAGTGACCATCGTCGAGATGAAAGACCGCATACTGAATACGATTCTCGACGAAGAGACCTCGGCTATGGAAGCCGAAGCGCTGGTTGAATGTGGCGTTGAAATCATCACCGACCATACCGCTGTCAGCATCAACAGCTACTTCCCGGGTGAAGTCAGCGGCATCAGCCTCGACGACGGACGCTCCATACCCTGCGATATGGTGGTTATTGCCGTCGGGGTACAGCCCCGTCTGGATTTCATCAAGAACAGCGGCATAAAAGTTAACCGGGGGGTCATCGTCGACCGGCAGATGCAGACTTCAGTCGCCGATGTTTACGCCTGCGGCGATGTGGCCGAGGCTTTCGACTTTATTTACAGGGAGAACCGACTGACACCAATCTGGCCCAACGCCTACGCCGGCGGAAGGACGGCAGGAAGGAATATGGCCGGCATCCCGGACAAATACCCGGGCGGTACCGCCATGAATGCGGTGAAATATTTCGGTGTGAAGATTGTGTCGGCGGGACTGGTGGTACCACCCGATGAAAGCTACGAGACTCTACGCGAGGTGCACGACCATATTTACCGGAAAATTATCCTCAGGGACGGGAAATTAGCGGGAATGGTTTTTGCCGGTGATATCGAGAAGTCAGGCATCGTCTACAATCTCATGAAAGACGGGACGGACGTAAGCAGCTTCAAGGAAGCCATCATTTCCGATGATTTCGGGTTAACTTCTCTCCCGGATGATATCCGCCAGGCAAAACTAGCGACACCGCCGGATAAATATATATCCGTGGTGACATCGATAGAAGAACCGGAAGAAATCGTCGTGGAAGAATAGTATTTACCGGAGAGTAAATAACGTGAAGGACATTCGACTGATAAATAATACCTATAATGACGATAAAGTAATTGACGCCTGCTCGATATTCGGCGCCATGAACTTATCTGGCGCCAGGTTTTCCGGGGAAAGCGTTATCAAAGCCATCGCCAACATGCACGACCGGGGTAACGGACTGGGCGGCGGATTTTCCATCTACGGTCTCTATCCCGATTTTACCGACCAGTACGCTTTCCACATCATGTTCCTGAGCCAGCGGGCACGCAAGGATGCCGAGGAATTCCTGCTGAAGAACTTCAACATCGTGTATAAGGAAGAAGTACCCACACGCTCGGTACCGGTCATCAAGAACCCTCCACTGGTCTGCCGCTACTTTCTGGATACCGGAGCGGCAAAACCAGAGGACATATCCGATGACGATTACGTCGTGGAGAAGGTGATGGAGATTAATACCGGCCTGAGTGATACGTTCGTGTTCTCCAGCGGTAAGAACATGGCTGTTTTGAAGGGCGTGGGTTATCCTGAACAAATAGCGGAATACTTCTGCCTAGAGCAGTACAAGGGCTATCTCTGGACCGCCCACGGTCGCTTCCCCACCAATACCGTGGCCTGGTGGGGTGGGGCGCATCCGTTCTCGATTCTTGACTGGACGGTTATCCACAACGGTGAAATATCTTCATACGGCATCAACCGCCGCTACCTCGAGCAATTCGGCTATATGTGCACGATGCAGACCGATACGGAGGTAGTAGCTTACGCCGTCGATCTTCTTATACGCAAGCATAACCTGCCCTGGAAAATAGTCGCCAAGATTGTGGCGGCACCCTTCTGGGATGACATCGAGCGGATGCCGAAAAAGGAGAAGGAGCTTTCGATGGCGTTGCGCCAGGTTTACGGCAGCCTGCTCCTCAACGGGCCGTTCGCGGTAATCATCGCCCATCAGGGCGAGATGATTGGGCTGACCGACCGCATCCGGCTGCGTCCGCTGACCGTCGGCGAGAAGGGCGACATGCTCTATCTCTCCTCCGAGGAATCGGCTATCCGTCTGATAGCTCCCGAGCTGGATAAAGCCTGGATACCCATGGGGGGCGAACCGGTTATCGGCAGGCTGAAAGACAAAACAACTAAAGAATCAAAGATGGTTAAGGAATCGGTAACCGTCGGGGATAAGAAATAATGCTGACCAAGAGGATTATACCCTGCCTAGACGTTAAGGGCGGAAGGGTGGTCAAGGGCGTCAAGTTTCGCGACCACCGTGATGCCGGCGACCCGGTGGAACTGGCGGCGTTTTATAACGAGCAGGGTGCCGATGAACTGGTCTTTTACGATATAACCGCTTCCAGCGACCGCCGCAACATCATGCTTGATGTGGTCAAGCGTACCGCCGACCAGGTCTTTATCCCGCTGACGGTCGGCGGTGGACTGAGAACGGTGGACGATATGCGGGCGATGCTGGAAGCCGGCGCGGACAAGGTATCCATAAATACAGCCGCTGTCCTGGACCCCAGCCTGATTACGCGGGGTGCCGAACGATTTGGTAGCCAGTGTATCGTGCTGGGGATGGACGCCCAGCGTATCCCCGGGGAAGACCCGCCACGCTGGGATGTCCACACTCATACCGGAGCCGACGGAGGCGTATCGGCGGGTAAAGACGCCGTGGCGTGGGCAATACAGGCCGTGGAACTGGGAGCCGGTGAGATAGTTGTCAACAGCATCGATTCCGACGGCACTCAGGCGGGTTACGACCTGGAATTACTGAGGATTATCTCCGGGGCTGTTTCTGTGCCCGTGGTCGCCAGCGGCGGCGCGGGAGAGATGGAAGACCTTTACGAAGCGCTGGTATTAGGCAAAGCCGATGCCGTTTTGGCGGCCAGTATTTTCCACTACGGGATATATTCTATAAAGTCCGTCAAGAACTACCTGGCCAACAAGGGAATCCCGATGAGGATGTAGGGAGAATTACCATGAAAACACATCTAGCACCAAAATTTATCATCAAGAGAGACCCGGACCGGTGCATACAGTGCCAGGTTTGCGTTAATCAATGCAGCTTCGATGCCAATTACTATGACGAAGCCGATGATGAAGTCAGAAGCAATGAAGATAAATGCGTAGGCTGCCATCGCTGTGCGGTCTTCTGCCCGACCAACGCGCTGACGATAAGCTATAACCCCCTGGACTACCGGGGTAACTATAACTGGCGCCCCGAGGTTATCGAGGACATCAACAAGCAGGCGGAGACCGGGGGTGTCCTGCTTACCGGCATGGGCGATGACAAGAGCCAGCGCATTTACTGGGACCACCTGGTGCTTAACGCCAGCCAGGTGACCAATCCTTCCATCGACCCGCTGCGAGAACCGATGGAGCTGACGACCTGGTTGGGATGCAAGCCCGATAAACTCGAAGTCGACCCCAAAACACTCAAAATTAAAAACAAGATGGCACCGCTGGTAAGGCTGGAGGTCCCCGTCATGTTTTCGGCCATGTCCTACGGGGCGGTCAGCCTGAACGTGCACGAATCGCTGGCCAGGGCGGCTACGGAAATGGGCACGCTATGGAACACCGGTGAAGGCGGACTTCATCCAAGCCTCTATAAATACGGAAACAACACCATCGTACAGGTGGCTTCGGGCCGTTTCGGCGTGCACGCCGATTACCTGGATGCCGCCCGGGTGGTGGAGATAAAGATAGGACAGGGAGCCAAGCCCGGCATCGGCGGGCACCTCCCCGGGGAAAAGGTAAGCAGTGAGGTATCGGTAACCAGGATGATTCCCGAAGGCACCGATGCCCTATCGCCGGCGCCCCAGCATGATATTTATTCAATCGAGGACCTGGCCCAGCTCATCTACGCCCTGAAAGAAGCAACCAATTACACCAAGCCGGTATCCGTGAAGATTGCCGCCGTTCATAACTCCGCGGCTATCGCCAGCGGTATTGTCCGGGGCGGCGCCGATATCGTGGTGCTGGACGGACTGCGCGGGGCAACCGGAGCCGCCCCCAAGGTCATCCGCGATAACGTGGGTATTCCCATCGAGCTGGCGCTGGCATCGGTGGATACCCGACTCAGAGAGGAAGGCATCCGCAACCAAGCATCAATCGTCGTCGCCGGTGGAATAAGGAACAGCGGTGATGTCGCCAAGGCAATCGCTCTCGGGGCCGATGCCGTTTATATCGGTACGGCAGCGCTGATATCTTTAGGCTGCCACGTCTGCCAGCAGTGCCATACCGGCAAGTGCGCCTGGGGTATCTGCACCACCGACCTCCGCCTTACCAAGCGCATTAACCCGGATATCGGCGCGCGACGGGCAGCCAACCTTCTCCGCGGCTGGAGCATCGAGTTGAAAGATATACTGGGTGGACTGGGAGTGAACGCCCTGGAAAGCCTGAGAGGCAACCGCCTGCATCTGAGGGGAGTCGGACTGAACGATACGGAACTGGAAATCCTCGGCGTAAGAATGGCAGGTAGCTGATAATGACAGATGCTAAAGAACCTTTAGTCAAGATAGATGCCAGCGGGATTTACTACCGCGACCTGAATACCAGGCTGAGAAACGTGACCGCCAACGGCACCCGCAGGATTACGCTACGTAACGTTCATGGACAGAGGTACATCGGCACCGACCTGAACGGACCCATCGAGATTGAAATATTCGGCACGCCCGGTAACGACCTCGGGGCTTTCATGAACGGACCCAGAATAACCGTCCACGGAAACGCCCAGGACGGATGCGGCAATACCATGAATGACGGCGAGATAATCGTGCACGGGCACGCCGGGGATACCGTGGGTCTGTCCGCCCGGGGCGGCAAGATTTTCATTCGCGAAGACGTCGGCTACCGCGCCGGAATTCACATGAAAGAGTACAAGGACAAGAAATCCACCATCGTCGTCGGCGGTACCGCCCAGGACTTCGTCGGTGAATACATGGCCGGGGGTATTCTTATCCTTCTTGGCATGAATCTCCGGCGGGGGAAATCTCACCGGGCTAAATTCATCGGCACCGGCATGCACGGCGGAGTGATCTACATCCGGGGAAAAGTCGAGGAATACCAGCTGGGCAAAGAGGTCGGAGTGGCCGAACTGGACAAAAACGATTCTCAGGTTTTACGGAAGCTTGTCGATGAGTTTGCCAATCATTTTAATTACAATGCCGAAGAAATTCTGCAAAAAGATTTTATAAAGCTTTACCCGCGCTCGCTCAGGCCGTACGGAAGGCTCTACGCCTATTAGTCCGGAGGCTACAGATGGCAAACCTTTTAATAATATCCCGGGAAAAAGAAGACCGGACAGAACTCTGCAATGACCTCGTCCAGAGGGGCCTTGAGTGTTCCATAACCTCGTATACCAACGGGGTACGTGCGGTGATAAACGAACAACCACCGGATGTTCTTCTCTTTGAAGTAACCGCGAAATGGCCCGATAAAGAGACCAGGAGTCTCATCAAGCGGATGAAACGAGAGAGAAACCTGCCGGTCATAGCTCTTATCTCCGCAGAGCTGCTGGAAAGCTTAGACGGCGATATCGAGTTTGATGACTTTTTGACGAGTCCTTGTAGCTCCGGTGAACTGGTTTTAAGAATAAACCGCCTGCTTCATAAACGACGTAAAACCGAAGGTGATGAGATAATCGAGTGCGACGGACTGGCTATCGACCTGGCTACCTGCGAGGTCACGGTGGACGGGCGCGCGGTGGAGCTTACCTTTAAAGAATACGAATTACTCAGACTCCTTGCCGCAAACCGTGGGCGTGTTTTCACCCGCGATACCTTGCTCGATAAGATATGGGGCTATGATTATTTCGGCGGGGACAGGACCGTGGACGTTCACATCCGCCGACTCCGCAGCAAGATAGAGGATGTCAGCCATACCTTCATTGAAACGGTAAGAAACATCGGCTACCGTTTTATCAAATAGGCTTACTTACCTGCCATTAGAGTCTTTTGTTCTCTAATCCCCCTGTTTATGTAATATGTTCGTAACATTAACGGGTTATATTGTAGCTAGAAATGCCCGTTCGCAAGATATCCTGTAACAGGATTGTAACCTGGACGTAATATAGCGGAAACAATAACCGACTAAACTTGAAGTAAATACGACAGTCGGGAGGTAAAAAGGATGCCAATAAGTGCTGGGGATACTGCCTGGATCCTGGTCTCATCGGCACTGGTGCTGCTGATGACACCGGGACTGGCTTTGTTCTACGGAGGGATGGCCAGGCGTAAAAACCTGCTGTCCACCATAATGATGAGCTTCGCCATCATGGGCCTGGTGGGAGTTATCTGGGCATTATGGGGCTACACCCTGAGTTTCGGTGCCGATAAAGGCAGTTTCATCGGGGGACTTAATTTCTTCGGTCTGATGAACGTGGGTACGGAAGGGTCCGATACCTATGCCTCGACGATACCGCACCTGGCTTTCATGGCTTTTCAGGGGATGTTCGCCGTAATAACCGTCGCCCTGATTACCGGCGCCGTCGTTGAAAGAATCAAATTCAGCTCGCTGATGATTTTTTCCACCTTGTGGGTAACCCTTGTCTACGCACCGGTATGCCACTGGGTCTGGGGCGGCGGCTGGCTCGGTGGCTACGGAGCCCTTGATTTTGCCGGAGGGACTGTTGTCCATATCAATGCCGGCGTCTCGGCGCTGGCACTGGTATTACTGCTGGGAAAACGCCGGGGATTTCGTTCGGAAGTAATGGAACCCAACAACATCCCGATGGTAGCCCTCGGCGCCGGTTTATTGTGGTTCGGCTGGTTTGGATTTAATGCCGGAAGCTCGCTCATGGCTAACGGCCTGGCTGCCAACGCATTTGTTGCCACCAACCTGGCGGCAGCTGCGGCCGGCCTTACCTGGATGATTATCAGCTGGATACACCACCGCCCGAGTCTGCTGGGTACCGTTACCGGAGCGGTGGCGGGGCTGGTAGCCATCACCCCGGCAGCCGGATTTGTCGCGCCGATTGCCGCCATTCCCATAGGCTTCGGGGTATCGGTAATCTGTTATTACACTATCATCCTGATCAAGGAGAAGCTGCATTTCGATGATTCTCTGGATGTTTTCGCCGTACACGGTATGGGAGGTATCTGGGGGGCTTTAGCCACCGGTATTTTTGCCAGTTCATCGGTCGGAGGCGTGTCTGGGCTTGTTGAGGGTAACTGGTCTCAGCCGGGAACGCAGATAGTCGGTATCCTGGCGGTAGCGGCTTTCGCCTTCGCTGTCACCTGGATTCTGGGTAAAATCCTGTCGGTTACCATCGGCTTGAGAGTCGGGTCAACGGAGGAGATGGTCGGGCTCGACCTCTCCCAGCACGGCGAAAGGGCTTACGGAGGTCTGCTCCGATGAAAAAGGTAGAAGCGATAATACGCGAAGAAAAGCTGAACGATGTAAAGAAGGCCCTCGAAGAAAAGAGTTACTGGGGCATGACGGTCAGCCAAGTCAGCGGCCGCGGCAAGCAGAAGGGAATTACCCTTCAGTGGCGGGCCGGAGAATACCGCGTCGACCTGCTGCCTAAACTAAAGATAGAACTCGTGGTACTGGAAGAAGACGTGCCCGCGGTACTGGATGCCATCGTAGCGAACGCCCGGACCGGTGAGACGGGTGACGGCAAGATATTCATTCTGCCGGTGGAGAGCGTGGTGCGGGTACGAACCGGGGATAGAAATGAAAACGCTATTTAGATGCGGGGTAAAATTTATGAAAAAATGATGACAACAGAGGCATAACGTATTAAAATAACATCAATAACAGGAGGATACCATGACAAATAATAGAAGCAGAGAAGAGGCGGCTGAATACGTACTTAAAACTTCAAAAGAGCACGATGTCAAGTTCATCAGACTGTGGTTTACCGATATCCTGGGCATGCTCAAGAGTTTTGCCATTACCGTTGAGGAACTGGAAGGGGCTCTGCAGGATGGGATGGGCTTCGACGGCTCATCGATAGAAGGTTTCGCCCGTATCGACGAGAGCGACATGGTCGCCATGCCTGATCCGGATACCTTCGACCTGCTGCCCTGGCGACCACGCGAACACCGTGCCGTAGCCCGCATGTTTTGTGATGTTCTCAGGCCCGGCGGGCAGCCTTTCGAAGGCGACCCCAGGTTTGTCCTGAAGAGAAATCTGAAGCGGGCGGCTGACATGGGCTACACCTATTACGTCGGACCCGAGTTAGAATACTTTTATTTTAAACAAAATCCGGACGACCCGACGTCACCAACAACCCAGGTACTCGATAAGGGCGGTTACTTCGACCTGACTCCCCGGGACGCCGCCGTTGACATGCGGAAGGACACGGTACTACAACTGGAAGAGATGGGTATCGGCGTCGAGTACTCGCACCATGAAGTCGCTCACAGCCAGCATGAAATCGACATGCGGTATACCGATGCACTGACCATGGCCGATAATGTGATGACCTACCGCCTGGTAGTCAAAGAGGTCGCCCTGCAACACGGTTGTTACGCCACCTTCATGCCCAAACCGGTCTACGGCATCAACGGCAGCGGTATGCACGTACACCAGTCTCTCTTCAAGGGTGAGAGGAACGCATTCTTTGATAGCGGTGACCCCTACCACTTATCGAAGATAGCCAAAGGCTATATCGCCGGCCTGCTGAAGCACGCGCCGGAGATTACCGCCGTATGTAACCAGTGGGTCAACTCCTACAAGCGTCTGGTGCCCGGCTATGAAGCACCTGTATATCAATCCTGGGCAAGGCGTAACCGGGCCGACCTGGTCAGGGTTCCTGAATATAAGCCCGGCAAGGAAAAAGCTACCAGAATAGAATTCCGTTCCCCTGACCCCGCCTGCAATCCCTATCTTGCCTTCAGCGTGATGCTGGCTGCCGGACTGGAGGGCATTGATAAGGGGTACGAACTGCCTGCACCGGTAGAAGAAAATGTATATGAAATGAACGAAGAAGAAAGGTTGAAGCGAGGGATAGGTGTCTTACCTGCCAGCTTGCTGGAAGCTATTCAACTGGCTGAAAAGAGTGAGCTGGTGCGAAAAGCACTGGGCGACCATGTGTTTGGAGCATTTATCCAGAACAAGAAAATAGAGTGGAACGAATATCGTACCCAGGTTACCGAATACGAGCTGGATAGATACCTGCCGATTTTATAAGCGGAGGTCAGGCTCCGGTGATTTATAAACATAATACCCGCCGACTCCGCATCGGCATTGCACAGGTTAATACCACCGTCGGTGATTTTACCGGTAATATAGATAAAATAACAAATACCATAAAACTTGCCAGGTCTTCGGGTGTTGACATTTTAACTTTTCCTGAATTAGCCATTTGCGGCTATCCGCCCGAAGACCTGCTTTTCAAGCCGGAGTTCATCGCCGATAATCTGAAATCTCTGGAGAAAATAACTAAAGAAACTTCAGGAATAAGCATCATCATCGGCTTTGTAGACGGCAGGGAGACAATTTATAACGCCGCCGCCATCATCCATGACGGTAAACTCGCCGGGGTCTATCACAAGATATACCTCCCCAACTATGGCGTTTTCGATGAGGACCGGTATTTCCAGGCGGGTAGGGAATGCCCCGTTTATATCATCAGCGGAATAAACATCGGCGTAAATATCTGCGAGGATATCTGGTACGAAGACGGCCCTACAAGAACTCAGGCTTTCTCCGGCGCCGAACTAATCATCAACATCAGCGCCTCCCCCTATCACTTCGGCAAAGGGAATGTCCGCGAGCGGATGGTGAAATCACGTGCTTCGGACAATCTGGCTATTATCGCACTTACCAACCTGATCGGGGGACAGGACGAACTGGTCTTCGACGGCAACAGCCTGATAGCCGACGAGAAGGGTAAGCTTTTAGCCAGAGGTAAGCAGTTCGAAGAAGACCTGATGATCGCCGACCTGGATATAGAGTCGGTTTCCCGGGCACGCCTTGATAACGTCAGGTGGCGGAAGGAAGCAGCCCTGTATGAGGAGCAGGGAGGTGTAATATCGGAGAAGGTGCTGATTTCCGACAAACCTCTGAAAACAGAGAAACCCAGAATCAGCGCCCGTAAGGTTAAAGTCAATGGATTTCCGGAAGAGGTATACAATGCCCTCGTGCTGGGCACGCGTGATTACATACGGAAAAACGGTTTTAATCAGGTACTCATCGGGCTTTCAGGAGGTCTGGACTCCAGTCTGGTAGCCACCGTTGCCGTCGATGCCCTGGGCAAAGAAAACGTGGTCGGCGTAGCCATGCCTTCTCAATACTCTTCGCCCGGCAGCGTATCGGACGCTGAGTTGTTAGCACACAATTTAGGTATTAAATTACTTACTATCCCTATTGAAGACACGTATAAATCGTATATGAGCATAATGGCAGATTCCCTTAAAGGCACAGAACCCGATGTTACCGAGGAGAACCTGCAGGCCCGCATCAGGGGCAATATCCTGATGGCTCTTTCGAACAAGTTCGGCTGGCTGGTGCTGACCACCGGGAATAAAAGCGAAATGGCTACCGGCTATTCAACGCTATACGGTGATATGGCTGGCGGATTCGCCGTGATTAAAGATATTCCCAAGACGATGGCTTATCAGCTGGCTGAGTACCGGAATTCCCTGGAAAAGCGTGATTTAATTCCAGAATCAGTCATCACCAAAGCCCCCTCGGCCGAGCTCAGGCCGGACCAGAAGGACACCGATACCCTGCCCCCCTACGAACTGCTGGACCCGATACTGACCGCCTACGTTGAGGAAGATAAAAGTGTCAGGCAGATTGTTAACATGGGCTACGACGAAGCTGTGGTTAAACAGGTAGCCCGACTGGTGGATACCAGCGAATACAAGCGACGGCAGGCGCCCCCCGGTATTAAAATCACGCCCCGGGCCTTCGGCAGAGACAGAAGGTTGCCGATTACCAGCAAGTTCAGGAAATACTGAGGCCAGTACAGGAATACCCCGGTTCTTACTGTATTAGTGCATTGCTTCTTATATGTAATTTTGATTTTCAATAATGCGTGGTATAATTACCACAAGATTAATTCCGGGGAATCGAGTATTTTTCTATGGACCAGTCGGTTGTCGGCTCCGATGCTGAAAACAAGCTTATAGCCATACTGAAAATACTCAGCGAATCCTCCGAGCCGCTGGGGTCGATTACCATCGCCCGTCGACTCGAGCAGGACGGTATCTTCCTGAGTGAAAGGGCGGTAAGGTACCACTTAAAAATAGCCGATGAGCGCGGATATACCGAACCGGGCGGCAGGGACGGCAGAATGATAACGCCCAGAGGCCGCCGGGAAGTCAAAGAAGCCCTGGCACCGCAGCACCTCGGATTCGTGCGCGAGAAACTGGAACTGATGGCTTACCACACCACCTTCAACCCCGAAAAGCGTACCGGTCAGCTTGCCATTAACACCTCCCTCATCAGCAGTGAGAGTTTCAAAAAAGCTCTGTCAGCGATGAAAGATGCCTTTAAAGCCAGCCTCTGTGTCAGTCGCCTGGTAGCTGTTGCCAGGGAAGGCGAGAAGCTGGGTTCGGTACTCGTACCCGAAGGTAAAACAGGCCTGGCTACCGTGTGCAGTGCTTCTATCAACGGTGTCCTCCTCAAAGCCGGAGTCCCCACCGAGTTCAGATTCGGGGGTATACTCGAAATAGCGGACTTCGAGCCCAGACGTTTCGTAGCCATTATCGATTATGCCGGCACATCCCTGGACCCATCGGAACAGTACATCCGCGCCCGGATGACCAGCGTCGGCCAAGCTGCCCGGACCGGAAGCGGCAAGATACTGGGAGTATTCCGTACCCTACCGGCACCCGCCAGAGGAGTCGTCGAGGAAAGGCTGGCCATGCTTAAAAGGGCGGGTATCGGCGGGGTATACGCCCTGGGGCATACCAGCGAGTCGCTTTACCAGATTCCCGTAGCCATGAACAGAATCGGTATGGTACAGCTTGGCGGTCTGAATCCGGTGGCGGCGGCCGTGGAAGCCGGGATTGAAATAGAGAATATTGCGGAGAGCGGCCTGATTGATTTCGGTGAATTGAAGGACTTTTCGGAGCTTTAGTTGTAATACGCGTGAACCGTTGCTTCCCCTGTTAAAAATGACCCGGTACTTTTTACCCTCCATTTTCTACACGTTTACCTTTACTTCACGACTAAACTATGCTAATATTAGACAGGCTGATGTTCAGGTTTTTTATAGCTAGCCGGCCTGATTTTTGTAGCTTTCAGCTACCAAGGATGCACCGCTGCCTCTAGCAAGCACCACACTTTTCTGTTGAGGCATCCTTACTTATAAGTAGAGTAGAAATGACAAGAAGAAAGAGAGAAATTAACGATTATACCGCCCAGGACATCCAGGTACTGGGAGGGCGTGAAGCCGTACGGCGGCGCCCCGGTATGTATATCGGGAGTACCGACCAGCGCGGGCTTCATCACCTGATATACGAGATTGCCTATAACAGCATCGATGAAGCCATGGCCGGTTGCTGCGATAAAATCGTCGTAATAATCAATAAGGATAATTCTGTAAGCGTCACGGATAACGGACGCGGTATCCCGGTAGACATCCATCCCACCACCAAGGTATCCGCCCTGGAAACGGTAATGACCGTGCTTCACGCCGGAGCCAAATTCGGCGGCAAGACCTACGTTGTATCGGGCGGCCTGCATGGCGTCGGCGCATCAGTCGTCAATGCCCTTTCCGAGTGGTGCAATGTTGATGTCAGACTGGACGGCAAAGTCCACCACCAAGAATACAAGCGCGGCGTGCCGCAGGGGCCCGTCCAGGTAATCGGGGATGCCGATGATACCGGCACCACCACCATCTTCCACCCCGATCCGGAGATATTCGGTGAGATATCCTACGATTTCGATACCGTGAGTGAACGTCTGCGGGAGATGGCCTATCTCAATAAGGGCGTGGAGATATCAATCCGGGACGAAGCGAAGGACGCCGAAAGGACTTTCTACTTCGAAGGTGGTATCACCGGCTTTATCCGCCACCTCAACCGCAACCGTATCGTCCGCCACTCGGTCCCCATCTACATCTCCAAGGCGGTCAACAGCACGCAGGTTGAAGTAGCGATGCAGTACAACGACGGCTTCAACGAGTCGGCCTTCAGCTTCGCCAACTGCGTTAACACGGTTGACGGCGGTACTCATATGACCGGCTTCCGCTCGGCGCTGACACGCGTCCTTAACGATTTCGCTAAGAAGAACAAATTCATCAAAGAAGACGACCCCAATCTCACCGGTGACGATGTCCGGGAAGGATTAACGGCAATCATCAGCGTCAAGCTCGCCGAGCCCCAGTTCGAAGGCCAGACCAAGGGCAAACTGGGCAACATAGAAATGAAAAGCCATGTCGAGACTGCTGTGAACGAAGGGCTAGCCCTCTTCCTCGAGGAGCACCCCGATGATGCCAAGAAAATCATAGAAAAATGCGTCACGGCCGCCCGGGCCAGGGAAGCCGCCCGGAAAGCCCGCGATTTAATCATCAGGAAGAGCGGACTGGAAACGGGCACGCTGCCCGGGAGACTGGCCGACTGCTCGGAGAGAGACCCCGAACAGTGCGAGCTATTTCTGGTGGAGGGACCCTCGGCCGGTGGCTCGGCCAAGGAGGGAAGAAACCGGCGCTTCCAGGCGATTCTCCCGCTGCGCGGTAAGATACTCAACGTAGAAAAGGCCCCGATGGACAAGATGCTGGCCAACGCCGAAATCCGTACCATGATTACGGCACTGGGCACCAATATTGACGATGAGTTCGATTTATCCAGGCTGCGCTATCACCGGGTCATCCTAATGACCGATGCCGATGTCGACGGCTCGCACATCCGCACGCTACTACTGACCTTCTTCTTTCGGCACATGCTGGAGCTTATCAGCCAGGGTCATCTTTATATCGCCCAGCCGCCGCTCTACCGCATCAAGAACAGCGATGGCGTGAAATGGGTCTATTCCGATCAGGAAAAAGATGAGACTTTAAAGAACACCACGGCCAGAAAGACGGAAATCCAGCGCTACAAGGGTCTGGGAGAAATGACCGCCGAGCAACTCTGGGAGACCACGATGAACCCGGCCACGCGTACCATCCTCAAAGTGAGTATCGAAGACGCGGCCAAAGCCGACGATATATTCGAGATTCTGATGGGCGGCGAGGTACCGCCGCGTAAAGCCTTCATCCAGGCACACGCCCTGACTGCCAACCTGGATATTTAGAGTACTATAGACAGGTTATTTCCCCTGTATCAATGAGAAGAACTCGGCGCGGCTAGCCGGATTGGTATGGAAAGAACCACGGATAGCCGACGTGATAACATTACTGCCCGGTTTCTTGATACCGCGCATGACCATACAGAGGTGCTCTGCCTGGACTACCACCGCCACTCCATCGGCTCTGATGCCCTCAAAAATAGCATCGGCGATATCGGTGGTCATCTTTTCCTGCACCTGAGGGCGGCGGGCAATCGTCTCAACAACCCTGGCCAGCTTGCTGATGCCCACGATGCGCCCTTCCTCATTGGGGATATAGCCCACGTGAGCAACGCCGTAGAACGGCAGGAGATGATGTTCGCACATGGAATAGAACGGGATATCCTTAAGGATTACCATCTCGCGGTGACCCAGCTCAAAGCCAACCTCGAGGTCTTCCTTGGGGTCTTTATGCAGACCCCCGAAAAGCTCGGAGTACATCTCGGCGACACGCTGCGGAGTCTCTGCCAGTCCTTCTCGCGAGGGGTCTTCGCCAATCGCTATAATAATATCGGTAACAGCTTTCCGAATAACAGCTTCATCAAACATCAGTCTCCTCCTTGGGGAGAAATTTTAATCTATATCCCGTTTAGACCAGTCCCAGGGCTTTCTCCACCGCAGCCAGGTCGGCGGGCAACTCCAGGAAAGATGGAGCGTCTTTAAGAGCGACCTCGGTATCCTTGAGTCCGGTACCTGTAACCACGCATACAATCACCTGATTTGAGAAATCTCTACCCTGGTTGTGCAGCTTTATCAGTCCGGCCAGAGAGGCGGCTGAAGCCGGCTCGCCAAAAATGCCAGCCTCGGCGGCCATCAGTTTCTGGGCAGCTAGAATTTCGGCATCGCTGACCATATCTATAATGCCTCCGGACTCGTCGCGGGCTGCTTCAGCTTTCTTCCAGCTGGCGGGATTGCCGATGCGTATTGCCGTAGCCACGGTTTCCGGTTTCTCGATGGGATAACCCCTGACAATAGGCGCGGCCCCCTCGGCCTGAAAACCGTACATCTTCGGCTTTTTCGTCGACTTCCCGGCGTCGTGATACTCCTTAAATCCCTTCCAGTAGGCCGTAATATTCCCGGCGTTACCCACCGGCAGGAAAAGGTAGTTCGGGGCGTCACCCAGCACGTCGACGACTTCAAAAGCGGCTGTCTTCTGTCCCTCGATGCGATATGGATTGAGGGAATTGACCAGAGTGACCGGGTGCTTTTCGTTGATACTCCTTACTATGGAGAGAGCCTGGTCAAAGTTACCGTCGACAGCTACTATTTTAGCGCCGTGAACGATAGCCTGCGCCAGCTTGCCCAAGGCGATGTTTCCCCGGGGAATGATAATAATGCAGCTGAGACCGCAATAAGCCGCGTAGGCTGCCGCCGAGGCGCTCGTATTACCGGTGGAGGCGCAGATAATAGCCCGGCTGCCCTCTTCGACCGCTTTCGCCACCGCCACCACCATGCCCCGGTCCTTAAAGGAGCCGGTGGGATGGCACCCTTCCAGTTTGAAGTAAAGCTCGCCGCAGCCGTACCTCTCCGCCAGCTTATCGCAGCGAACCAGCGGAGTATCGCCTTCTCCGATGCTGAACAGGGGTGTTTTATCGTTAACAGGTAAATACTCTTTATATTGCAGTAAAACTCCTTTTTTCAGGGCTAGCCTCCTTCTATTTCCTCAACGCGGATACAGTTATTGATTTCGTTAACCACCTCGAGCTTCCCGAGCTCACGTAAAGCCTTCTGCATGGCTTTCTCCATGGCGGGGTGGGTCATGATGACTATTTCCGCCGTTCCGGTTGCTTCATCGGATTCGGGCTGTATTGCCGACGCGATGCTTATCTCGTTATCCCCGAATACCGTGGCAATTTTAGCCAGAACTCCAGGCTGATCGGCGGCATTCAGTCTTATGTAATATTGCGTTTCAATATCATCTATGGGCTTGATACGCTTTCCGGAGGCAGCTTTCCAGGTGGACAGGCTGCCGATACCGAGAACGATTTTCCTCGCTACACCGACCACATCGGCAACGACGGAGCTGCTCGTTGCCAGAGGACCGGCTCCCTCGCCCATGAAGAGCACCCTGCCAGCCAGGTCACCCATGACCTGCACGGCATTATAGACACCGTCCACTTTAGCCAGCAGTGTTTCCTGGGGTATAAACACCGGATGCACCCTGGCTTCAACGGTATCTTCGTTCTGTTTGGCTATTGCCAGCAGCTTGATGGTAAACCCGAGTTCCCGTGCGTAGCGGAAATCGCGAGGTGCCAGGCGTGTAATCCCTTCGCGGTATACATCCTGAGGACGCACCCGCATGTTGAAAGCCAGCGATGCCAGGATGGCGAGCTTGTAATTGGAATCGAAGCCCTCAATATCATTCTCAGGATTTGCCTCGGCATAACCCAGTTTCTGCGCCTGTGCCAGCGTCGCAGCAAAATCCGAACCCTTGCGGTCCATCATCGTCAGTATATAATTGGTCGTACCGTTAATAATAGCGAAAATACCGGTAATCCTGTTGGCTACAAGGTCATGCTTGAAAGGAGCTATCAACGGAAACCCGGCACCGACACTGGCTTCATATTGCAGGCTGACGTTATGTTGATGGGCGAGTTCCAGAAGCTCCACCCCGTGCTTGGCAATAAGCTCTTTATTTGAGGTGACGACATGTCTGCCCGATTTCAGGGCACGCCGGTGGTATCCCAGTGCCGGGTTTTCACCGCCAATCGCCTCAACGATAATATCAATATCGGATTCCTGGAAAAAGTCGTCGTCGCTGGTGGTGAATAGACCGGAGGACATCTCGCGCGCCTGCGGTCGTGAGAGGTCTTCGGGTAATACTTTAATTTTCCGCAAGACCAGAGGACAACCGATTTTCTCCTCGAGGTCAGCTGCCTTCTCCGTTAAAACTCTGGCTACCTGCCCGGCGACCACCCCCAAGCCCATTAATCCTACGCCAATACTCTTTCTGCTCATCGTCATGACCTCGTTTTTAGGAATATTTATCCGTTAGTTTTTCCATTATCCAGGTTGTTATCTGCGGGGTCAGATAAGTCCGGTCTATCTCATTAGCAGCAACGTCCCATAATTGAGTTACCCAGTCATCGTAACTCTGGCTGGCACGGGTTTCCCTCTCTTCCTCATCCAGGGGTCGATTTTCCTCTCTATCCACAACCTTTACCAGCCAGTAACCGCCTGTTGTGGTAACTTCATCATCGTGGAACGGGCCCAGGACACCTACATCTCCCAATTCCGGGTTAAAAACATACGCGTCAAAAGCCTCCGACCTCGTACCTGGAGTTACCCAACCCAGGTCTCCTCCTTGTTCACGGGAAATATCTTGAGAGAACTCCCTGGCAAGTTCACCGAAATCTTCCCCGTCTATCAACTTCTGCATAACAATGTCCGCTTCTTCTACACTACCCACGAGGATTACCTGAACATGAGCCTGGATGTCCTCCTCCCTTTCCAGAATATTGACGACCCAGTAGCCGATAGATTTGCTCTTTTCGTCATAAAGGGGCTGGCTCAACACACCGATTTCAGCGGTGAAGGCATATTCAACGGGTATTGTTGCACCCATTTCGGATTCCAGAAATTCTCGAGAGTGCCAGCCCAGGTCACCCATTTTTTCTTTGGAATATACATCCAACGAATGTTCTGCGGCCAGCGCCGTAAAGTTGCCACCATTGGCTAATTCAGCAGTAATATTGGCTGCCTGACTTTCGCTTTCCAGAAACATGGCCATCATATTTACCTGGTCAGCACTAGTGGGTACCTGAGGCAAAAAATGTTCTTCGAATAACCTTTCGTTCAAAAACCCGAGGCGCGTAAAGTCGACGCTGGCGTCATTCACCGTCTCCTTGTTCTCTTTGAGGCTTGCTTTCACCTCGTCATCCTCAACAGTTATACCCAGGTCCTCGGCGCCGCGTCTTATCAACTCACTCTGTACGGTGTAGTTACTCGCGATATTGATTAAACTTGATAATTGCGTAATAAAGGTTTCCGGAGAGTAGTACTGACCAAAATACTCAACAGCGTCCATTAAATACTGGGCGCTGAATTCCCTGTCATAGACTTTCGCTATCGTTTTGTGATAAGGGCGTATTTCACCCATGTATATACCTACAAAAACGATAACAAGGACGACGACAATGATGATAATCCCGCTGAAAAATATTAACCTCTGCCTTCTTTTATGTCGCTTTATACTGGAAAGCTGACGCTTGGAAATATGACGTGGTGGTTTTTCGTCTTTCTTTTTCTTAGCCAAAACAGGTACTCCTTGCCCTCAGAAATAAACTGGTTCCCTATATTTATAATGCATAGGGGTAGTCGTTTTCAAATGTAATTACAACCTCAATTTATCAATTATCTCTCCAGACTCGGGGAAACGCCCTGTTTCAGTTCTGGAAAAGATACAGCTCCCGTCAATAATAACGTTAAAAATTCCGTTATCTCCCCGAATCAGTTTTACCTCAACACCTGTTTCTCTTTGCAGTTCATCCGCCAGACCGACGGCACGGGATTCAAAGCCTCACGGTACGCAATAATGGATTTCAACAACCATAATATTCTCCTTTAATTCACCAAATAAAAAAGCCCAGGTATATTTCCCGGGCTCATGGTGTATCTCCAAATATCCTGCTAGAACACTAGCTCCGAATCGAAGATACAACAAGCCCTAGAGGGTGTGGTAGTCCCCGATAAATTAGCCAGAGCCGGTTGTATCTTGTTGTTCTTACGAGCCATCGACTAGTATTCCCCAATAACAATGATATCGTGATTATATATCGTTGTTCATTCGATGTCAACACCTATCAACACGTATGTTGGTTTCTCAGCACCTTTATTTACTTTTTCCAGACGATATGGCATTGCCAGCGGGGTGAACTCTCCGGAAAATCCGACCGGTAGTGGGCACCGCGGCTTTCTTCCCGGATAAGCGCCGCTTCCGTCAACAACCTCCCGGTCAATATTAAATTACTCAGCTCAAGGGACGGTTGGTCAACGGGTGCGGGCAATGACTGCTGCCAGGCAGCCAGAAGGGTAGCAGCCTGGTTCAGCCCCTCTTTTTCACGGATTATCCCTACTTTATCCCAGTGGAGTTGCTGTAACCCGGTAAGACTGGCAGGAGGAAATGCTTTTGGAACAGGCCTCTGGCTGAGAGTGCAGGACATTATCCTGTCATTATCGCCTTCTGATTCCCTGACCTTCGCTTTCCCCCCGGCTTTCTCAATAATCCTCTTGCTGAAGACGATAGCCTCCAGCAGTGAATTGGAGGCAAGGCGATTGGCACCATGGACTCCGGTACAGGCAGCTTCTCCGGTAGCGAATAAACCGGCGATATTTGTCTCTCCCCAGTTATTGGTTCTGATACCGCCTATCATGTAATGGGCTGCCGGTGCCACCGGTATCTGGTCCCGGGTGATATCCAGACCGTGGTCGAGACAAAAACGATAGATATGCGGGAAACGGGCGGTTATGGTGTGGGGCGGCAGATGAGTAACGTCGAGTAATACCCTGTCTGCGTTCGTTTTCTTTATCTCGTTCAGGATACTGCGGGCGACAATATCCCGGGGCGCCATATCACCAGCCGGATGGTAATCGGACATGAAGCGGTAGCCTTCAATATTACGCAGCACCCCGCCTTCACCACGGACAGCCTCGGAAATGAGGAACGGCAGCACACCCGGCAGACGCAATGCGGTGGGGTGAAACTGGAAGAATTCCATATCGATAATCTCGGCACCGGCGTTGAAGGCAAGGGCTATACCGTCACCGGTAGCCACGTCTGAGTTGGTGTTATATTTGTACAATTGCCCGGCGCCCCCGGTAGCCACAATGAGAAAACGGCATTCGAATTCATCGATCGAGCCCGTCCTGCAGTCCAGTACTTTAACACCCGTAACTTTATCCTTTTCCACGAGAATCTCGGTAGCCATGAAGTCTTCCAGCACCTTGATGCCGGAGGAACGTACCAGTCGACTCAAGGTAACCTCGATATGTTCACCGGTGGCGTCACCACCGGCGTGCAGCACTCGGGGTACGCTGTGAGCCGCTTCCTGTGCCAAGGCAATCTCACCATCGAGAGTATCGAAGGGAACCCGGTAACCCACCAGGTCGGCGATGCGGGCCGGGGCTTCACCCGTCAGGATATCTACCGCTTCTTTATCGCTCAGTCCGGCACCGGCGTTGACGGTATCATCGGAATGTAGTCTGGGTGAATCATCTTTGCTGATGGCCGCGGCGATACCTCCCTGGGCATACCGCGTATTGCAGTCATCGATACTGCCCTTGGTAATAACCAGTACGCTGCCCCGCTCTTTTGCCAGCAGGGCGGTATACAGCCCCCCGATGCCACTGCCGATAACGATATAGTCGTACCGGTTCACCTGCAGTTACCCCCGTGAGAGTAATTAACCGGATATAAAATCCGGTCGGTGCTATTGAGCAATATGGTGCCGAGGGGGAGATTTGAACTCCCACGCGCTTACGCGCACCACCCCCTCAAGATGGCGTGTCTACCGATTCCACCACCTCGGCGTAATAACTGGCAGGAGTGAGAGGACTCGAACCCCTGACCGGCGGTTTTGGAGACCGCTGCTCTACCAACTGAGCTACACTCCTGCACCGTAAAAAATTATATTTCATTATAGCACAGGGACGCAAGATTAGCTTTAGATAATTATTGACTTATGTCAAGAATAGGCATATGATATTGCCAAAAATAAGGGGAGGTTAGAGAATGATAGGAGCATTAATTGCTAAAAGCAAGGTACGCAAGGGATTTAGTCGCCTAAACAACCGCGATGTAGCCAGCTTTATATCTGACTGGGCGGAAGATGCAACCTTCATCTACCCCGGGTATGTCTCCGTAAGCGGGGAGTACAAAGGGAAGAAGGCCATTGAGGAGTGGTTTCAGAAATTCATGGAACAATTCCCGCAAATCAGCTTTACCCTCAAGCACATTTGTGTCCAGAACATTTTTGATATGACCGGCACGAACCACATCGCCGCAGAGTGGGACATCAAACTCACCAATAAAGAGGGAACACAATTACAGAACAGCGGGGTTACCACCCTCGATACAAAGATGGGTAAGGCTGTTCTGGTACGGGACTATATCTTCGACTCTGAGAAAGTTAGAATTGGATGGGGCGAGGGGTAGAATCGATAAGCTCATGCTGAAAATCGGCTGTTGCGGCGATGATTGTAACATCTGCCCGCGGTATATAGCCACGCGGAGCGGTGATGAAAAACGACTCGATGAAGTAGCCGCTCTGTGGAAGGCAGTCGGCTGGTGGAAACGTAAAGAATCCACCAAAGAACTGACCTGTCATGGCTGTGCATCCGTAAGCTACTGCGACCTGGGCATTAAAGACTGCGTGCTGGAGAAGCATATAGAAAACTGCGGGCAGTGCCCGCAATACCCCTGCGCCAGGCTGCTGGATATCTTTAGAAACAACGAAAAAGAAGCGGAAATCTGCCAAACCCGGTTTTCTCCCGATGATTATCAAATTTTCAATGAAGCTTTCTTTTCCAAAAAGGAGAGACTGGATAAAATAAACGAAGAATATTTTTTACAAAAAGGAAAATAAGCACTGATATATTCTTGGAAAAAATCCCCCGCTATGTTATACTCTATTTAAAGCAGCAAAAAGGAGCTAACTTAGAACCTTTAAATCAGTCCGGCGAGGCTGGCAAGGGAAACAAAGAGAATAGGTATACACGCAGCCTCTTGCCAGCCGGAAGCAAGAGGTTATTTTTATGTCCGTAAAGATAGTAATGAACGCCGAGGACATCCGGCGCACCCTCGCCCGCATAGCCCACGAGATTATCGAGCGTAACAAGTCGACCGAGAACCTGGTAATCGTCGGGCTGCACACCCGGGGCGTCCCCCTTGCCAGACGCCTGGCCGATAGCATTGAAAAGTACGAGAAAACCGGTGTACCTGTGGGGATGCTGGACTTCTCCCTCTACCGGGACGACCTCGACCCAACCGAAATCAAAACGGCCCTCCAGCGTACCGAGATACCGTCCGATATTAACGGAAAGTCCGTGGTGCTCATCGACGATGTGCTGTACACCGGCCGTACCATCCGCGCCGCCATGGATGCCCTGATTGACATCGGCAGGCCCCTATCGATACAGCTGGCGGTACTCGTCGACCGGGGCCACCGCGAGATGCCGATACGCGCCGACTACGTCGGCAAGAACATCCCCAGCGCCCGGCACGAAAACATCGAGGTCCATCTGGTAGAAACCGACGGCGTTGACGAAGTGGTTATCATCAGTCCGCCAAATAATAAATCCTCAGTAATCCCGCAAGAAAAACCGGAAGAGGTACGGAGGAGCTATCATGAAGCTGGCAAATAGAAGCATGGTGACCATAGATGACCTGTCCAATGGCGAGGTACTGGCTCTTTTTTCGCTGGCTGACGAAATGTCGATCAGCATGAAGGAGCAGCACGGACTGTGCGGGGGTAAGATAATGGCCAGTCTTTTCTTCGAGCCCAGCACCCGTACCCGTCTTTCGTTTGAAGCCGCCATGCACCGACTCGGCGGCAGCGTTATTACCGCGTCGGACGTCGGTGCCACGTCTCTGGCCAAGGGAGAGAGCATCGCCGACATGGCCAGGGTGGTCGGCAGCTACGCCGATATCATCGTCATCCGCCACCCCTGGGAAGGTGCGGCCAAAGTGGTGGCGGACTATGCTGGGATACCGGTAATCAATGCCGGCGACGGCGGCCACCAGCACCCCACGCAGACGCTGTGCGACCTTTTTACTCTGAAAAAAGAAAGGGGCACCATCAAAGGACTGAAAATCGCGCTCTGGGGCGACTTAAAGTACGGCAGAACAACCCATTCGCTCATTTTCGCCCTCGCCAAGTTCGGGGCTGATATCCTGTTCTGCCCCAGTCCCGGACTGGAAGTTCCCGAGCACGTTATTGATAAACTGATAACAGAATATGGCGGGGAGGTTGAACACTACAAAGACTCGGAAGTCGAGGAAGAAACCCTGTTCCCGCTGGATGCCGTCTACACCACTCCCAGCAGTCCCCATCAGCTGGCTATGATGCCGGATATCAGCCTCCACGTTGAACTCAAAAGCGGCGTCGATGCCCTGTACGTTACCCGACCCCAGAAAGAGAGATTCACCACCGGTGAAGAAGGAAAAGACCTGAAAAAAGAATACCCGGTGGTCGATAAGAAACTGCTCAGGGATAAAGCCTTCCGCCAGACACTGGTGATGCACCCCCTCCCCAGGGTCGATGAACTTGCCTATGACGTCGATGCTGATAAAAGGAGCATGTACTTCAAACAGGCAGCCCGCGGCGTGCCCGTGAGAATGGCGTTGCTTGCCCTGCTGCTCGGGGTGAAAGACGTTAAAATACCCGAGGTAGAATCCCCAAGTCCCATCGATTATCACATCTATAATCGAGTATCAGGCTTGCGTTGCCCGAATTCACGGTGCGTATCGATACAGGAAACGGAAACCAAGTACCTGAAGCCCGAGTTTAAGATAGTAAATTACGAGCCTCTTACACTCCGATGCGTGTACTGCGAACACGGTATCGAGCCTAAATTCGTCGCCAGCGCTGACTGGCACGAAGGCAAACTAGATACGAAGAAATACCACAGTGCCGATAGCCACTGGGTACACACCATCAAGCCGGAAAACCTGATCGTTTTCAACACGGAGGAAGAAGCCCGCGCCCACGGCTTCAAACCCAGCCATTTCACGGGAGGACATCGTTAAGGTAATGACAGAGTCCTTACTTATCCAGGGCGGACGCATCATCGACCCATCACAGGGAATCGATTACAAAGGCAGTCTGCTGGTCACCGGGGGTAAAGTAGCCTGGCTCGGAGAGGGTTCACCTGCCGTTTCTGACTATGCCGTTCTCCAGGTCGATGGCCTCATCGTGTGCCCGGGCTTCGTCGACCTTCACTGTCACCTCAGGCAGCCTGGCTACGAAGAGAAAGAGACCATTGCCACGGGGACGGCCGCCGCCGCCCGGGGAGGTTTTACCACGGTATGCTGTATGCCCAACACCGAGCCCCCCCTGGATAATGAGGCAATGCTCAATTACGTCAGGACGGTAGCGGCCCGCGAAGGCGTGATAAGAGTTTTTCCCATCGGCTGCGTTACGCTGGGTCGAAAGGGCGAGGAGCTTGTCGACATGAACGAGCTGGAGATGGCCGGTGCCGTTGCTTACAGTGATGACGGGTCTCCGTTAAGCAGTCCCGACATCATGCGCCGGGCACTGGAGTACAGTCGCGACTTTAACCGGCCCATCATCGACCACTGCGAAAACCAGTTCCTTACCCAGGGAGGGCAGATAAACGAGGGGGTCGTCTCGCTGGAGTTGAACCTGCAGGGTATACCCGCTTCCGCCGAGGAACTGATTATCAAGCGGGATATCGACCTCGCCCGCGAAACGGGCGGTCATCTCCATGTAGCCCACGTCAGCACCGAAGGCTCGGTAGACCTTATCCGCCAGGCCAAGGAGGAGGGTGTTCCGGTTACCGCCGAGGTAACCCCCCACCACCTCACCCTGACAGAAGAAGCGGCTCTGGGTTATAACACTAATGCCAAGGTCAATCCCCCGCTCCGTACCAAGCAGGATATACAGGCGCTTCTCCGGGGGCTCAACGATGGTGTTATTGATATCGTGGCTACCGACCACGCCCCGCATACCGAAGTCGATAAAAACTGCGATTTCAAACAGGCCGCTTTCGGTATCAGCGGCTTCGAGACAGCCCTGGGCAGCCTGTTAAGCCTGGTATTCAAGAGTGACCTCAGCCTGAACAACCTCATCGAAGCGCTGACGGTAGGTCCGGCACGGGTCCTCGGATATGAGAAACTCGGTACCCTTGAAGAAGGAGCACCGGCGGATATCTGCATTTTCGACCTTCACCGGGAATGGGTAGTCAAACCGGAGAAGTTTGTTTCCAGGGGAAAAAACACACCCCTGGCAGGGAAAACACTAAAAGGTATGGTCATGGCAACCATCTATCAGGGTATGCCGGTCTACATGGACGAGGCGATAAAGATAGAAGCATTGAAGGGAAAATGAACCAAATATGTCATTGCGAGGAGCACAGCGACGAAGCAATCTCGATACCCACTCATTGAGATTGCCACACTTCGCTCACAATGACGGAAAGGTAATATAGAGTAGATAATTATGCCTAAACAAGCAATCCTGGCTCTAAAAGACGGTTCGATTTACGAGGGCTACTCCTTCGGGACCGAGACTGATACCTGCGGCGAGGTGGTTTTCAACACAAGCATGGCGGGCTACCAGGAGATACTCACCGACCCCTCGTACGCCGGCCAGATAGTGCTGCCGACCTACCCGCTTATCGGCAATTACGGGACAAACAAGCAGGATATAGAGTCTAGGCGAATCCAGGTCAGGGGTTTTATCGTCCGGGAGAAATGCGATATGCCCAGTCACTACCTCGATGACAGGACTATCCATGAATATCTCGCCGGTAGCGGCATACCCGGTATCTACGGCATCGATACCCGTTCTATTACTCGCCGCCTGCGCTCGGCGGGAGTGATGATGGGCATTATCACGACGTCGAAGACGCCCCATGAAGCTCTGGAGGAACTTAAAAAGCAGCCCGATTACGGTTCCATCGACTTCGTGCGGCAGGTGAGTACGGAAAAGGCTTATAAATGGGAAGAAGCAGGCTCCAGCGGCTACCACGTGGTGGCGCTGGACTGCGGCCTCAAGTATAACATCTTACGTCTTCTCTGTCAGCACGGCTGTCACGTTACCGTGGTGCCGTGCTCAACTTCGGCGGAGGAGATTATCAATCTCACGCCCGACGGAATACTGCTTTCGCCGGGACCGGGCGACCCTGACCTGCTCGACTACCTCGCCGAGACGGCCAAAGGACTCGTCGGGAAGAAGCCGATAATGGGCATCTGCCTGGGCAACCAGATTCTCCATAAAGCCTTCGGCGGGAAACACTTCAAGCTGAAGTTCGGGCACCGCGGCGGCAACCACCCGGTGCGCGAGCTGGCCACGGGCGCCGTCCACATCACCGCCCAGAACCACGGCTATGCCGCCGATCCTGCCACGCTGAGCGACGAGCTGGAGATTACACATATCAACCTCAACGACGGCACGGTGGAGGGACTGCGGCACAAGGAACTGCCCATTTTCTCCATCCAGTACCATTCTGAGGCATCGCCGGGTCCGCTGGACAACGTCTATTTGTTTAAAAATTTTATAAATAATATTCAAAAATTTAAGGAAGGCTGAAAAGATGAACCCTATCCCCTGTGTCCCCTTCTCCTTGGGTATCTGGTTAAGGGGAAGGGGAGAATTAGAAAGAGGGGCTGCGCCCCTCTTTAACGCCCCACAGGCGGGGGTAAGGGGTGAAAAACTACCGGATTAGCCGAGGATGATACAGGGCGGCTTGGGTGGGAATAGATAAGACCGAAAAAAGGAGAAAGGGAAAAACGAGATGAAAAATAAAGGATATCGTGTGGTATTAGTCCTGTTGCTGGCGGCAATCATCGGGATTGCGCTGACGGCCTGCGGGTCGTCGTCTCCACTGGTGGGCAAGTGGGAGTTCGACGAGGGCCCGGGATATATTGAATTTTTCGGCAACGGAAAATTCGAAATGCGGGCTGACTCCGAAAGCGTTACCGGTAAATATAAAGATATCGGCGATAACCAGATAACCCTGACTCCTGACAGCCAGTATGACCCAGATGAATACGATCCAGTCACCCTCGAATACAGCTTTTCAGGTAACCAGCTGATACTGGACGACGGCTGGTCACCAATATATTTCACACGGGTTGATTGAAAAAAAGGAGCCTCCAATTGCCCACCAAACCATCTAAAGTCCTGATTATAGGGTCGGGACCCATAATCATCGGGCAGGCGGCGGAGTTCGACTACGCCGGCACGCAGGCGTGCAAGGCCATGCGCGAGGAAGGCGTGACCTCGGTGCTGGTCAACTCCAACCCCGCTACCATCATGACCGATGAGGACGTCGCCGACGTGGTCTACATCGAGCCGCTCACCGTGGACATGCTGTCGCGCATCATCGAGCGCGAGCGCCCCGACGGGCTTTTACCCACGCTGGGCGGCCAGACGGGACTCAACCTGGCGGTGGAACTCGCCGACGCGGGCGTGCTCGACAGGTACAAGGTGCGCCTGCTGGGGACTCCTCTACAGACCATCCGCAACGCCGAGGACCGCGAACTCTTCAAGCAATTGCTCCTCAAAATCGGCGAGCCGGTGCCGCCCAGCCAGACGGTCACCAGTCTCAACCAAGCCAAGCAGGTAGCCAGGGACATCGGGCTGCCGCTGATAATACGTCCCGCCTTCACGTTGGGGGGCACGGGGGGAGGCATCGCCCACGACATGGACGAGCTGATGGAAAAGGTGGAGGTGGGGCTGCGCGCCAGCCCCATCAGCCAGGTGCTCCTCGAGGAATCGGTCATCGGCTGGAAAGAAATAGAGTACGAGGTCATGCGGGACGCCGCCAACACCTGCATCACCGTCTGCAACATGGAGAATTTCGACCCCATGGGCGTGCACACCGGTGACAGCATTGTCGTGGCACCGAGCCAGACCCTCAACGACGACGAGTACCAGATGCTGCGGACGGCCAGCCTGAATATCATCCGGGCGCTGGGCATCGAAGGCGGCTGTAACGTCCAGCTCGCCCTCGACCCAAAAAGCAGCAAGTACTACGTCATCGAGGTCAACCCGAGGGTCAGCCGTAGTTCCGCGCTAGCCTCGAAAGCCACCGGCTATCCCATCGCGCGGGTAGCTGCCAAGATAGCGGTGGGCAAGCGGCTCGACGAGATACCCAACGCCGTCACCGGCAAGACGATGGCGTCGTTCGAACCGGCCCTCGATTATATTGTCGTAAAAATCCCGCGCTGGCCCTTCGACAAGTTCGCTACCGGTGACCGTATCATCGGCACGCAGATGAAAGCCACCGGCGAGGTGATGGCCATCGACCGCACCTTCGAGGCCGCACTGCAGAAAGCGGTGCGCTCGTTGGAATTCGGCAAGCGGTCGCTATTATGGGAAGACCCGGGCTGGGAGCGGGGCAGCGACATCAATACCTATCCATTGATGCCGCCCAACGACCTGCGTCTCTGGGCAATAATGGCGGCGCTGCGGAGGGGCATCACCACACGAGAAATCGCCGACCATACGAAAATTGACATGTGGTTCCTGGACAAGCTCCAGAATATCATCGACATGGAAAAGACGCTACTGGCGGAGCCGATAACCCGCGACCTGCTGTGGCGTGCCAAGCGGCTGGGCTTCTCCGATGAGCAGGTGGGCACGCTAGCCGACCGACTGCCGGAGCAGGTAAGAGGACAGCGGCGCGAGTGGAATATCCGGCCAGTCTACAAGATGGTGGATACCTGCGCCGCCGAGTTCGACGCGTCAACGCCCTACTTCTACAGCACCTACGAACAGGAAAACGAGGCGGAAGCCCTCAGGGAGAACAAGGCGGTGGTCATCGGTAGCGGGCCGATACGCATCGGGCAGGGCATCGAGTTCGATTACTGCAGCGTGCACTCGGCCTGGGCACTCCAGGACGCCGGATACAAGAGCATCATGGTGAACTCCAACCCGGAGACGGTCTCAACCGACTTCGATACCAGCAACCGGCTCTACTTCGAAGCCCTCGACGAGGAGAGCCTGAGAGATATACTGGAGAACGAGAGTACTGCACACACGGGCGAATCAACCGATAACGCGCCACCTTCTATCGTCCAGTTCGGCGGGCAGACGGCGGTGAACCTGGCCAACCCGCTGGCCAACGCGGGCATGCCGATAATCGGCTCCAGTGCCGACGCGATAGACCTCGCCGAAGACAGGAAAAGGTTCGAACTGTTCCTCGATGAGCTCTCGATACCCCAGCCACCCGGCGCTGGCATAACGTCGCTGGACGAGGGGCTGAGGATAGCGGAGATAATCGGCTACCCGGTGATGGTACGTCCCAGCTTCGTGCTGGGCGGACGCGCCATGGAGATAGTCCACAACAACACCGATTTGAAAAGATACATCGGCCTGGCGATGGAGCTGGACGCCAGCCATCCCGTCCTCATCGATAAATACCTCCAGGGTAAAGAAGTGGAGGTGGACGCCATCGGCGACGGCGAAACGGTGCTCATCCCCGGCATCATGGAGCACATTGAACGGGCGGGCGTGCACAGCGGCGATTCCATGGCGGTCTATCCGGGCGTCAACCTCACCCGGGAGGAAATAGATACCATCATCGACTACACGATACGCATCGGGCTGGGACTGAAAATAAACGGTCTAATGAATATCCAGTTCGTCATCATGCCCGGCAGCGAAGAGAAAAAGTCGTCGGTCTTCGTTCTGGAAGTCAATCCCCGCGCCAGCCGAACCGTGCCCTTCATATCGAAAGTCACCGGCGTGCCGATGATAAAGGTCGCCACGCGGGTGATGCTCGGCAGCAGCCTCAAATCGCAAGGCTACAGCAGCGGGCTCTGGCCGGTGAGTAATCTGATAGCGATTAAAGCCCCGGTATTCTCGATGTCCAAGCTAACCGGGGTGGACACCCACCTCGGCCCGGAAATGAAGTCGACGGGCGAGGTAATGGGCATCGACTATACCTTCGAGGCAGCCCTGGCCAAAGCCATCGTGGCGGCGGGACTGTCCCTGCCGCCGGAGAGCGGCGTCCTCTTCAGCATCGCTGACCGGGACAAGGCGGAGGCGCTACCGGTAATCAAGAAGCTGGCAGGAGCGGGCACTAAGATATACGCCACCGAGGGCACCGCCCTGATGATAGAGGCGGCGGGCGTACCCGTAACCATGACCAGCAAGAAACTCGACGAAGGCCACCCGAATATCATCGACCTCATCAACGACGGAACCATCAGCGGCGTGGTCAATACCCTGACCGGCGGCAACGTACCTTTCCGGGACGGGTTTTACATACGCCGGGCGGCGGTGGAGAAACGCATCCCCTGCTTCACCTCGCTGGACACGATACGCACCGCCGTGGCGACAATAACCGGAGGCAGCCTGACCTATACCGTCCAGCCCCTCCCCGACTACCGCAACAAGGAGCCGTCATGAAGCAGATAACCACGCCGATAATCTCCCGCAGCGAGGTACTGCCGGGAACATACCACGTCAGGCTGGAAGCCCCGGAGATAGTCAATGGTGCGAAACCGGGCCAGTTCGTGATGGTGCGCTGCGGCGAGGACACGGTGGTGCCACGTCCGTTCAGCATCCACAGGGTCGAAGGCAGCGTGCTGACGCTCCTGTTTAACGTCGTCGGCCGGGGTACAAACTGGCTTTCACAGCGGAAAAAGGGAGAAATATTGAACTTTTTCGGTCCGCTGGGCAACGGATTTTATAAAAAGCCCAATGCCAGGAACGTGCTGATTGTAGCCGGAGGTATCGGCATCGCCCCGCTCTGTTTCCTGGCAAATGAATTACTGAAAGCCGGCTTAAAGGTAACCCTCATCAACGGGGCAAGTACCGCCGACTGCCTGCTGCCGGTATCCACTTCCCAGAAGCTCTACGACGAAGGTCTGAAGCCAGGCAGCCTCAACGTGGTCAACGCCACCGAGGACGGCAGCGAAGGATATAAAGGGATGGCCACCGACCTGATACCCGCCTACCTGGAAGGCATCGACCAGGTCTTCGCCTGCGGACCAATGGAGATGTACCGTACAATGGCCAAAATGCCTGAGCTTAAAGGTATGTCCGTGCAGGTATCGATGGAGATAATGATGGGTTGCGGGGTGGGGGTGTGCTACAGCTGCACTATTAAAACCAGAAAGGGTATAAAGCAGGTATGCAGGGACGGGCCGGTGTTCGAGATGGAAGAGTTGTATTTTCAATAATGAAGAGGGATAACAAAACAGTACAATTATAATTATGATTTAATGATATTTAGTACCGAGACAAGGAGAGCCAATGGCGAAGACAAAATACGGCCAGTACTTTACCACTGAATGCGTGAAAGCAGACTCGAATAAGGAGAGGGGTTCCATCACCAGCACGCGTCACCTAGAAACCTTCGGCGGGGGACACCTCTCGGTTGATAGTATTTTCATCTCAAGGCCCCACCAGATGATATCCCAGCCCCACAAACACGAGTTTCCCCAGTACCTGCACTTTTTTTCGGCGAATCCTGATGATGGGACGGACTTCGATGCCGAAATCGAGATTTCACTGGGTGAAGAGCAGGAGAAGCACATCATCACCAGACCCACGGCGGTTTACGTACCGGCGGGCCTTCATCATGGCCCGTTAAACTTCGCCAGAGTTAATAAACCGGTGCTGTTCCTGGATATCGCGGTCACCGGTAAATATTCACGGGTAGGCAACACACCAGATTAGATATACATGAGGGGGCGGATTTAAGGGGAGGAATAAATCACTATTGGCTTTTAAACGGTAGTGCCTTCGACGAGTCCGTGGCTGAGAAATACCGTCATCTGCGCCATGACCTGATTTCGTGAGAGGCCGGTATAGTAGGCGATATCCTCCAGCGGGGCGCTGCCGTGGCGGTAGAGATAATTGAGTATCTTATAGTCTTCGCCGGCGGCTTCGGCCTCATCCGCCGAGGCTATTCGCTTCCTGAACCTGGCGGTACCTTCATCGGTCAGCATATACCCGGTCATTTTCCCTGCTCCGGCTGCCAGCAAAGTCCTGTAAAGCTGCGGCAATGATGATTATACTCCCGCTAATCTTTTTGTCAATAGTACCTTAGATTATGAATATTATATACATTTAGTATTAATATATTTCATAATTATTCGAGGCTCTTTCGTTATCGGCTGCTTTTTCCTATAATATGCAGTGGAGGTTTTATCAATGGTCATTACCAGACAAATTACGCTCGATACCAGGGGAAACGGGGATATCGCCGATATTACCGGGGAGGTCGCCGAAGCAGTAGCGGCATCGGAAATAACCATCGGGACGGTAACGGTCTTTATCGCGGGATCGACGGCCGGAGTTACCACGGTGGAATACGAACCGGGACTGGTAGCCGACCTCCAGGAGCTCTGGGAACGGGTTGCCCCCTCCGATATCGAGTACCAGCACAACCGGCGCTGGCACGACGGTAACGGGCACTCGCACGTGCGCGCCTCGCTGCTGGGAGCCTCGCTGACGGTACCTTTCGAGAAGAAGAGCCTGATACTGGGGACCTGGCAGCAGATAGTGGTCGTTGACTTCGATAACCGGGCGAGGTCGCGGCAGGTGATACTGCAGATAATCGGTGATAATTAGCTTGCTTAAATCAGGTTATTGAGCTATAATGTTAACGAAAACAAGGCTCTCAAGAAGGCGGTGCGATAATGGCAAATCAAGTAGGTAAAAGATATCGATGCACCAAGTGCGGTGCTGAGATGATAATCACCAAGGGGGGCGACGGCACGATTACCTGTTGCGGCCAGCCTATGGAGCAGAAAAAATAAGACGACCCGGTTGGGTACAGGAGGTACCAAATTGGCAAGCCAACTAGGGAAAAGATATCGCTGCGGAAAATGCGGCACCGAAGCACTCTGTACTAAAGCGGGCGAGGGTAAACTGACCTGCTGCGACCAGGAAATGGAAGTACAGGAAGCCAAGGCTATTCCGTCCTCAGACTAGACATACCGACAAGAAAAAACGCAATCAAGCTGTAAATATAACATAAGGTACTTTTATCTTTAGAGTTCTACGGATTACTCAGCCTTGGCTTTTTTGGCTCTTGTTCTGGGCTTGGTCTTAGCCTTGGCCTTGGGTTTGGCTTCGGCCTTAGCTTTAGCTTCAGCTTTACCTTCGGTTTCAGCTTCGGCTTCCGGTTGGGACTCCGGTTCGGGCTCGACAGCAGCCTGAGCCGATGCCTGATTGAGTTTCTTCATCAATCTGGCTTTACGCCGGGCAACATTACTGGCGTGGAGAATCCCCTTATTGGCGGCTTTATCAAGGGAAGAAACCGCCGCTACCACCGCCTTCTGCGCCTCTTCGAGTTCACCGGTAAATATCAGCTTTTCCGCCCTGGTGATACCGGTCTTGATTTCACTACGCACAGATTTATTACGAAGTCGCCTGCGGGAAGCGACACGCGCCTGTTTTTCAGCCGATTTACTGGTCAATATCTACCTCCAAAATTCGTATTAGTCGGGTTTCTTTATCTCAATCATCGATTTCGAGGAATTTACCTTAGCCTTCTTCACAACTGCATCGCCCATCCGGGAAACGCCCAGCACGCTCTTAACGGCATCGATTTTCTTCATTACCTGACTCAGGTGAGTCAATCCCCGGGTTTCCAGCGTTAAATCCACGGTGATTTTATGATTGTCACCCTCAGCCATCTTCACACCGGCGATATTCACCTGCTCTTCAGCCACCACCGTGGTAATATCACTCATCAATCCCACCCTGTCCCAAGCTTCCACCTGGATATTCACCGGATATAATAAATCGCTCTGTCCCCACTCAACGTTAACCAGTCTTTCTTTCTCTTTCTCGTTGACAACATTCTGGCAGTCGGCACGGTGAATGGTGACCCCCCGGTTGCGGGTGATATAACCTATAATATTATCTCCGGGCAGCGGATTACAACAATCCGCCAGATTGGTCACCAGGTCACCGACACCCAGCACTCGCACCGCCGACGGCGATACCCGGCGTGGCGGGGCTGCCTCGGGGAGTTCCGGCTCCTCTTCCCGGGATGCCAGCTTAAAGACAAGCTGAGGAGCGGTAATGGCGCCGTTGCCGAGAGCCGCCAGGAAGTCATCCGGATTTGTATAGCCGAACATCTCCGCCAGCAACTGCCGGTCTATCTGCATTCCCAGGTGACGCAGCTCCTTCTCCAGAATGAGTCGGCCGTTTTCGATATTTTCAGCGCGTTCCTGCTTGTTGAACCACTGGCGTATCTTGTTTCTGGCATGAGAAGTGTGGACGTATCCCAGGTTTTCATTGAGCCAGTCCAGGCTCGGTCCTTTATCCGTCTTGGCGGTGATAATTTCGACCACGTCGCCGTTCCTGAGTTCGTAGTTGAACGCCACTAGACGGTCATTTACCTTGGCCCCGATACAGCGGTGGCCCAGCTCGGTATGGACGCGGTAGGCGAAATCCAGCGGTGTCGAGCCGCGGGGCATATCTTTAATCTCTCCCTTGGGAGTATAGACGAAAACCTGGTCGGTGAAGACATCGGTCTTGATTGCCTCCATGAATTCGTCACCACCCGTTAAGCTGAGGTTCGATTCGATATGCTCTCGCATACGGGCGACGCTTTCACCGAGCTGTTTGTCTTTATGTTCACCCTCCTTATACTTCCAGTGGCTGGCTTCACCGTGCTCGGCCACTTCGTGCATATCATGCGAGCGGATTTGAATTTCCACAGGGGTGGTGCCGAAAGCCCGGACCACGGTGTGAATCGCCCGGTACCCGTTGGGTTTGGGAGTACTTATATAATTATCAAAAGTACCCGGAACGGGATGCCATAGACCGTGGATAGCGCCGAAAGCGTTGTAGCAATCGCTTTCATCAACAATCACCCTTACCGCAAAGATATCATATATTTTATCGAAGTGCCTGCCCATGGCAGCATACTTCTTTTTCTTGCGATAAATGCCATAAATATGCTTGAGCCGTCCGGATATATCAGCTACCAGCCCGACACGGTCAAACTCCGTTTCCAGGGCGTGAATCACTCTCCTGATAAAACTCTGCCACTGTTTCTGCTGCGAATTGATCTCCTTTTCAATATCGTCGTACATCTCGGGGTCGATATACTGAAAGGCAAGGTCCTCCAGTTCTGATTTCCATTCCCATATCCCCAGGACGTTCGCCAGAGGGGCATATATCTCCATGGTCTCCCTAGCAATGGCTAACTGCCGTTCTGCGGGCAGAGCATCCAGGGTACGCATATTGTGGAGTCGGTCAGCCAGCTTGATAAAAACGACGCGGAGGTCTTCCGCCATGGTAATCAGCATCTTCTTAAAGTTATCCGCCTGATTAGAAGTCACCACGGCGCCCGAAGCCGTTGAAGAGACCTGCTTGAGCTTGGTCACGCCATCCACGAGCCTGGCTATTTCCGAACCGAACCTGGACTTGATTTCCTCTACGGGCAGACCGCAGTCCTCGGGGATATCATGCAGCAGGCCCGCCGCTAGGGTACTGTGGTCGAGCTGGAACTCCGCCAGTATCATAGCCGTCTGTAAAGGATGTTCCAGATACGGGTCTCCGGAAAGCCTTGTCTGGCCCCGGTGTTTCTCCGCAGCGTAATGATAGGCATCCTCCACCACCGATATCTTCTCGGGCGGAAGATACTCACGGGCTTTTTTCAGAAGTGTCCTGAAATGCATCACGCCCCACTATAAAACGAGGAAAATCAAGCCTTTAAATTTACGCTATATAACAAGGTAAAGATATATTTTCAGTATATCCCAAAAGAATTCCAGTGTAAATGCTGCCTTTACAAATACAGGGTCAATCCTGTATTCTAGCCTTTAGAAAACAGGGGGAAGCAGATTGTACCAGGCAGCACGCGGGACCTCAGATATACTACCGGAAGAGCAACCTTACTGGCACTATGTTGAGCAGAAAGCCGCCGATATTTGCCGACTTTACGGGTACCAGCGAATAGACACCCCTATATTCGAGGATACCAGCCTGTTCAGTCGCAGCGCCGGTGAATATTCCGATATCGTCCAGAAAGAAATGTATACCTTCGAAGATCGCGGCGGTAACAGCCTGACGCTCAAACCCGAGGGCACCCCTCCGGTTTGCCGGGCTTACATCCAGCACGGACTATCCAACCGGCCGCAACCGGTGAAACTCTATTACATTACCCCGATATTCCGGTACGACCGCCCCCAGGCAGGACGCTACCGTCAGCACTACCAGTTCGGCTGCGAGGCCATCGGGGAGGCGGACGCCGCCCTGGACGCCGAGGTAATCGAGATGTCATGGCAATTCTTTAAATCGCTGGGACTGACCCGTTTTTCCCTCCAGATTAACAGCATCGGCTGCAAGCAGTGCCGTCCGGGATACTTGGTGGAACTGACGGAATATTATGCCGGGTACAGGGCGGAGTTGTGTAAGGACTGTAAAACACGACTCGAGAAAAATCCCCTGCGGCTGCTCGACTGCAAACAGGCGGGCTGCCAGAGGCTGGCCGATGCCGCGCCCAGGAATCTCGACTACTTGTGTTTTGAGTGTAAGGAGCATTTTAGCAATCTTCAAAAATACCTAGAGATTCTAAGTATTCCGTTCGAGGTGAATCACCGGCTGGTACGGGGGCTGGATTATTACACCCGCACCGTGTTCGAATTTCAGCCGGAGGAAGAAGGCAGCCAGAGCACTCTGGGCGGCGGTGGCCGGTACGATTACCTTATCGAAGAGCTGGGTGGCAAGCCGACGCCGGGGATAGGGCTGGCGATAGGCATCGAACGGACCATATTGAACCTGAAAAAAGAAAATGTCAGGGTACCCATTCTTCCCGGGTTGAAAGTACTCATGACTAACGTGGGAGAGGAAACCAGGGACGAATCGATGAAAATCGCGGCGATGTTACGCCGGGAAGGAATAAGCGCCACCAGCACCGCGGGCGGTAAGAACCTGAAAGCCCAGCTGAGGCAGGCCAACTCGCTGGGAGTACGTTACGCGATAATCATCGGGGAGAACGAGGTAAAAACCGGTACGGTGACGGTACGTGACATGGCGGATTCCAGCCAGAAAACCGTACCGGTAAGTGATTTGGTGTCTTTTATTAAAAAAGAAGCCTGATTCTTAATAATATCTTTATAAAAATATGCTAACCTTTTCTTAATTCTATCGTTTTATTCAATAAATAGTAACTTTTTTGCCTGTTTACGAATATATATATTGAATTGAAACAGACATTCTAAACATATTTTACATTGCTTATGTAAATCAGCCTCCAGGGGTATTGACATTTGATGCTAATGTGCTATAGTGGATATGAAGTATACTCTGCTAGAGGTGTGCTTCGATGAAGAAAGGGGGTGATGCTATCGTAATGACCCGCAGGGGAACAGCGAGCCGATGCGCTCGACTCACACCACTTACATGGAAATGTATCTCCGTAAAAAACCATTATGGAAAATGGCAAGCAATTACGGAGGTATAGTGATATCAAAAAACTAGAAAATATCCTAATAAGGATAAGGAGAAACTAAAAACCAATGAAAAAGAAAATAATTAAATTATGGGGCGTCGGCATGATTGTCGTGCTGATGGCGTCTCTCTTTATTGTAGGGGCGACACCAGCATCGGCAGCCACGTTGTCCTACTCCCTGCAGGCTCTCCCTGGTGCATTTAACCAGGTAGCGGCCGGCACGGATGTAGCCCTGGTACAGGTTGCCCCCAACGGAGATATTTATGCCGTTAATCCTCTGGCAGCCCCGAATGGTATCTATAAATCCGTAGACGGTGGCCGCACCTGGGGAGTAGCTCCCGTGACACTCGGTGTAGCCGGTGATTTAATTGTCGACCTGAAGATTTCACCGAGCTACGAGACCGACGGTACTGTAGTTGCCCTTGTGAATCCCGCTGCCGGTGGTTCTCTCGTCTATATCTCCGAGAACTTCGGCGTTACCTACGCGGTTCTTGGTGCTGCGGTATCAGCCGGTACCGAGGTAGGTATGTCACTGGC
>DUFB01000075.1 GCA_011192005.1 Dehalococcoidia bacterium | reverse complement strand
CGCCAGGATTATTATAATGACCACGTAAGATAAACGTGCGGCAGGATTATTTCCCGAGAATCTCCGTCACGTCGTTGATGTTTATTTCCAGCATCTTTACGTTGGCAAGGATGCGGTCGGCATTCTTCTGCACGGAGGGTATATCGCCGGCAATTTTTTTAAGTCTCTCGGCGTCCTTGCGCAGGGATTCTATTAAATCGGCCATTGCCCTGATATCGTATTGCTGTGCCATCATCATACTCCTAATGCAATTTGGGTCGCTGGTCCAGGAACCGCCTTGACTTGGCCTGTGAGCGCGGCAGGCTCCCGAACTCATGGAACTCGATGTTATAGCCCAGGTTCGTCTTCAACCTAAGCTGGTCGACGAGCACCGTCCGGATGGAAGCCTCGTCTTTGGCGTATTCGGGTACGATTTCCACCTTCAGCGTGATATCGTCGATATCGCCCTTCTTGATGACCACCACCTGGTATTCGTTACTCAGCTGTGGGATGTCCCTGACAACTTCCTCGATAGCCGTCGGCGAAAGCAGGACGCCCTTGACCTTGGTGATGTCGTCGGCGCGTCCCCTGATGCCCCCGTCCAGCAGGCGGAAGGTCCGCCCGCAATCGCATTGCTGTGCGTTCCACTGTATCAGGTCCTTGACATCGAACCTTATGCACGGCTGCGCGCTGCGGTTGAAGGTTGTCACCACCATCTTCCCCTGTTTGCCGGGTTTATCGATGTGTTTGCCGGTATCGACGTCGATGATCTCAACCAGGAAGAAAGCCTCGTTAACGTGCAGTCCTGCCTGCTGACGGCATTCCCAGCCCCAGTGGCCGATTTCCGTCGAGCCTACCTGGTCGTAGACCTTGGCTCCCCAGGCTTCCTCCATGCGCTTCTTGGTGGCGGGAATACTTCCCCCAGGCTCGCCGGCCACGGTAATTTTCCTGATTTGCAGGTCCGTCGGCGGATTAATACCTATCTTCCTGGCGGTTTCCGCCATGCCCAGTACGTAGGTGGGCGTGGCGCCCATCGCCGTGGCTCTTAGCTCCTGCATTTTCAGGATTCTTGCTTCAGTGTTGAGTACTCCCCCGGGAATCATTTCGCACCCGATTTTCTCTCCGGCGTAGTGGTATGCCCAGAAAGCGATGAAGATGTTGTAGCCGAAAGGCAGGAAACAGCGGTCGCCCGGCCGGTAACCCTGGGCGTACAGGGCGTAGGCATATGCTTCCGTGCTGAACTCCCAGTCCTGCCAGGTATCGGCCTGGTAAATGGGCTGTCCCGTGGTGCCGCTGGTCTGGCGGTAGTCGGTGACCTCCTCCAGAGGCACGCACAGGATGTCACCGTAGGGGAAAGGGTCTTTGCCCTGGATGTCCCGCATCATGGACTTCTCTATCTTGGGGACTTTTCTGATGTCCTCGAACGACTTTATATCGCCGGGCTCCATTCCCGCGTCGCCGTACAGCTTGCGGTAAAACTTGGAATGCTCGTAAGCCCAGGTAAATATCTCCTTGAACTTTTTCAGTTGCAGCCGCTGGAGTTGCTCCAATGGCAGTGTTTCCAGAATCGGGTTCCAGTATTCGTCTCTATTCATAGGATGTACCTTCCAGTCTGTCGTTAATCACCAGGAGAAAAGAATTTACGCCAGATATAATATACTGAAAACCGGTCAGAAATGGCAAATGGGGCACGAAAGCAGGTTGATTGAGACGTAGAGTTCATTCCATATAGAACAAAATTCTAGCGTTATGTTCGCTAAATTATAACGCTATTGTTCAGGATTAATAGTAATAATCAGTTGACAATCCTTGAAAACCGTTATAAAATAGTTCTGTATAGAACTTAATTAATCTCTTCAGGCACGAAGCGATACATTATGACTGTTAGTGAAGCCAGCAAAACGACCGATAAAACCCCACTGGGAACTCTTCTATCCATCCTCGTGTCCTTCGAGGTGCTTGCCAGGTATCTTGAAGTGGGACTCCGGCGCCACGACGCCACCCTTATAAAGTTCAATATTATGAGCACTCTTTTCAAAAACGGCGGGGAGATGACGCCCTCTGAGATTGCCGAAAGCGTTTTCCGCGAGAAGAACTCAATCACATCGGCTATCAACACGCTGGAGAAAGAGGGAGTCGTACGGAGGGAGCCCTCTACCAATGACAGAAGGTCAGTGAAGGTTATCATCACCGACGAAGGCTGGAAGGTTGCCAACAGCCTATCGCCCATCGCCCAGGAGTTGAGCCGCGAGGCACTGTCCTGCATCGATAAAGAACAGCTGGAAGCATTGGTCGGTAATATGCGGTCGATTAGAGAAAGTCTGCTGCCGAAAATCGCCAGGCTATCGGGCAGGTAGTTAATCAACACGAGTCGGATGGCATGGCGCAGCCGTTAAAATTGCGCTGAATATTACACTAGAAGGGATGGTATACCGGTGAAAGAGATAAGAATTCACGGAAGAGGCGGGCAGGGTGCCGTTCTGGCGGCACGGATGCTTGCCAGCGCTTTCGTCGCTGAGGGTAAACACGTGGCCAGCTTTCCCATGTACGGCTTCGAAAGACGCGGTGCGCCCGTAGTGGCTTTTACTCGCGTCGATGATGTACCCATACGGGAAAAGACGCAGATTTATACCCCGGACTGCCTCATTGTAATCGATCCCGGTCTGTTAACGCTGCCCACCCTGTTTACGGGTCTTAAGCCGGGAGGAGTATTTATCCTCAATAGCGGTAAAAAGCTTGAGAAGCAGCCCGATAAAAACCTGAAAGTCGGCGGGGTAGTTAACGCTACCCAGATAGCCGTTGATGAAATCGGGCGGGATATCCCCAACACCTGTCTGCTCGGAGCTTTTGCCGCAGCGTCCGGCTGGCTGAAGCTTGAGTCGATATTGAATGCCCTGCCCGATTATCTCAGCGGTGATATTCTCCAGCGTAACCTGAAAAGCGCCGAGAGAGGCTACCGCGAAGTGGAGGTAACTAAATGGTAATCAAACATAAAAATATATTTCCCACGGAGAGTCCCTGGTCCAATACCGATAAACTGCTGCTGTGCCTGGACACGGGCAGCTGGCGGACGGAACGTCCGGTGCTGGACCGGGAAAAATGCAATTACTGCGGTCTCTGTGCCCTCTACTGCCCGCCGCAGTGCATGCGAGATAAAGGGGACTATTACGAAGTTGACCTTGCCTACTGCAAGGGATGTGGTATCTGCGCTACGGAATGTCCGCGCAAAGCCATAAGTATGGTTCCGGAAGGAGAGTTTGCTGATGGTTAGTGCTCAAAAAGGTCAGGTAAGGGTAATTACCGGCAATGCCGTCGGTGCCTACGGAGCTCTGCTCTGCCGGCCGGAAGTAGTGGCGGCGTACCCTATTACCCCTCAGAGCGAGATAGCCGAACAAATCGCCCAGTTCGTTAATAACGGTGAGCTGGACGCCGAATACGTGGAAGTTGAGGGTGAAAACTCCGCGATGAACGTCGTTCTGGGTGCCAGCGTTGCCGGGGCACGCGTTTTTACCGCCACGTCGTCCTACGGACTGGTATTCATGTATGATGCCCTTCAGGAAACCTCCGGCTACCGGGCGCCGGTGGTAATGGTAAATGCCAACCGGGAGACTCCCGGTATTCATGCCGTTTCTTCCGGACAGCAGGACATGGTTTCCACCCGGGATACCGGCTGGGTCCAGATAATCGTGGAGAATGACCAGGAAATCCTCGACCAGATTATCATGTCTTACCGTCTCGCCGAGGATAATAATATCCTGCTGCCGGTGATGGTAAATTATGACGGCTTTTATCTCTCCTATCTCGCCGAGGCCGTCGAGATTCCCCTTATTGAGGACGTCGATGCCTTCCTGGCGCCTCTCAAGAAGCAAACGCCGCGGCAGAAGCTAGTGCCCGGGGTTAATATCGGCTGTGGCACTCACGGTATCGAGATGGGCTATGTCGAAGCCCGCTACAAGCACTGCCAGGCTATGGAACGGGTCAAGCCCAAGGTGGATGAAATCGATAAAGCCTTCGGTGATTATTTCGGACGTTATTACGGCGGCCAGATAGAAGAGTACCGTACCGATGATGCCGATATTATAATTCTGGCCTCGGGAAGTGCCACCGGAACGGTGCGTACAGTCGTCGATTCCAAGCGGGAAAAAGGGATAAAGGTCGGCCTGGTCAAGCTGCGGCTGTTCCGTCCCTTTCCCGCCGAGAGACTCATCGAGGCTCTTCAGGGAAAGAAGGCGATAGGCGTTATCGACCGTAGTGTCGGATTCGGCTGGAAATACGGCCCCATTTGCACGGAGTTGCGGGCACTTTCGCGGGAAATTGGTACTGCCCCGATTTTGAGCTATATCGACGGTCTGGCCAATCTGGATATTACCATACCGCATATCGAGAGGGTCGTCGATGAACTCGATACCGCCGCGAAGGGTAAGCCCTATCAGGAAGTAACCTGGATACCGATGGAGGAATAAGTAATATGGTAGATGCAACGAAAAAGAGAAACAGAGTTTTTGATTATTTTATAGAAGAAGAGCAGTTCGCCGGGGGTGTCGCCTGGTGCGCCGGTTGCCCCCTGGAACTTACCGCCAGGTTCGTACCGAAGGTACTGGGCAAGAAAATGATATTTGTCGGCACACCCGGCTGTGCGGCGCCGGTACTTCACGGACAGAATATCGGGGCATGGCACCATTTAGCTTACATGGCTTCTGTCATGACGGGAGTGCCCTCCAAGGCTACCGGACTTTCCCGGTATTACCATAAAACGGGACAGGAGGCCACCGTGGTCTGCTTTACCGGTGATGGTTGTGCTACTGATGTCGGTTTTCAGCCCTTGAGTGGTGCCGCCGAAAGGAACGAACGAATTATCTACATAGCCTACGATAACGAGGGCTATATGAACACCGGCAACCAGAGGAGCAGCGCCACACCGCTCGGGGCAGCTACAACTACCACCCCCGTCGGGAAGATAAAACGCGGCAAGCCTACTCCTGCCAAGAATATGCCCATGGTCATGCTCATGCACAAACCGCGTTATATGGCTACGGCTACCCTGAGTCACCTCGAGGACTTCGCCAAGAAATTGACCAAAGCCAAGGAGGCGGCCAAAGAAGGCTTCGTTTACCTTCACGTTTTTGCCCCCTGCCCCGTCGGCTGGCGCATTGATTCCAACCGGGTGATTGAGGTCTGCCGCACTGCGGTAAGGACCAACTACTTCCCGCTCTGGGAAGCGGAAAATGGCAAACCGCGGTTCACGCTGGAAGTGGCCAGCCCCAAACCGGTTGGCGAATTTACCAAACTGATGCGGAAGTTCTCGCATCTGGATGAGAACGGCATGAAAGACCTGCAGCGGACCGTTGACGAGCGGTTTGCTCTGATTAAGGGTCTTTGTGAAGTATATAAAGAATAATATTACAATATTTTCAAATATCTTAAAGGAGGTGGAGTGGTAATATGGCAATGTCAGTAAAAGGAAAACCGGAAATCTGGGACGATGAATGGGTTTATACTACCTGTGGTGGTTGTTATGGTCAGTGTTCCATACGCGGACACCGCGTTAACGGCGTCGTCGTAAAAATAGAAGGCAACCCCGATAGCGACTTCGGTCCTAGGGGTGGTATCTGCGCCAAGAGTGAGGCCATGATACAGGCTCTCTACGACCCCAATCGCTACAACTACCCATTGAGAAGGACTAACCCCAAGAAAGGCCTCTTCGAAGAGCCAAAGTGGGAGCGGATTTCCTGGGATGAGGCTCTCGATGAGATAGCCAAGCGACTCAAGAAGATTCGCGCCGAGAACCCCCACAAGCTCTTGCACGGCGGTACGCCCGGGCCCGGTAGCGGACCGGACCTGCCCCTGGGATTCGGCGTTTTCGGGGCTGTTTTCGGCACCAAGAACTGGTATGTCGGTGGCGCCGGACTTCACTGTGGCAGCGGCTCGCACATGGGCGCCGGCCTCTACCATGCCTCGTGGTCTATCGTGCCCGACTTTAAGTACTGCAACTACGCAATTCAAATGGGTTCCAATAAAGGGACTGCCTCGGGGCACTCCATGGGCTTCAATATGAGGCTCGCGGCCGACGCACGTTCCCGGGGCATGAAGAATGTAGTCTTCGACCCCATCTGCAACTTCGGCGGGGGCAAGGCTACCGAGTGGATTCCTATCCTCCCCGGGACGGACGGCATCGTCGCCATGGCTATGGTCAACATCATCCTGAATGAAATCGGTACCTATGATGTCGAATTTATTAAAATGAAGACCAACGGCCCTTACCTCATCGGTCCGGACGGCAAATATGTAAGGGATAAAAAGACTAATAAACCCCTTGTTTGGGATGCTAAAGATAAAAAAGCCAAAGTTTTTAACGACCCTTCCATCGGTGATTACGCCATTCTCGGCGAGTATGAGGTAAACGGCGTTAAATGCCACCCGTCGTTCCAGCTTATCAAGGACCACGTCAAGCAGTACACGCCGGAACAGGCGGAAAAAGAAAGTACTGTTCCCGCCTCTACCGTCCGGCGCATCGCCCGGGAATGGGTCGATGCGGCTATGATAGGTGCCACTATTGAGATCGAGGGGGAAAAGCTTCCCTTGCGGCCGGTAGCCGCCATCATGTTCCGCGGCGGGCAGGGGCACACCAACTCGGCGCAGAGCTACTGCGCTATGTGCCTGCTTAACGGTATTGTCGGCGCCATGGATGTCCCCGGTGGCACGCTCGGCTGGCCGGCTTACATCGAGGGATACCCGGATACGGGCAGGTTTACCGTTAAACCTTACCCCTGTAAAGACGGCTTACTCACCGCTGGAACCTTCATGGAGCACCGGCCTTGGCCGATAGAAGAGTCCCAGGTGCCCTATACTTATCTCATGAAGGAACTTACCCCGACGGCTTCATTCTCACCTCATCCGGTGACTTCCGACTTCGACAAGTACTGGGATAAGCTGGGTCGCCCTTATGAAGTAGAACTGGCGATGATATTCGGTTCCAACATGGTCCGCAGTACCCAGAACCGTGAAATAGCTGCGAGTTTCTGGGGGAAGATACCTTTCATTGTCTCCTTTAATATCCTTCCCAACGAATTCTGCGAGGGCTTCGCGGATATCGTTCTCCCGGATTTACACCCGCTAGAAGCTTACTGCCTCTTCGGGACGCATGGTCCCTTCTTCAACCATCCCATCGGTATGGAAGGCTGGAACTTCCCGGTACGTCAGCCCGTTGTCAAGCCGGCCTACGAGCGCCGCAACAAGCTCGAGGTCCTCTGGGACTTGGCCGACAGAATAGGTATGAGAGCCGAGATGAATAACTACTACAATGTCTATTTCACCAGCTTCGGCGGCGAAGCGCTTATCGGTGGAGATCTGGACAGCATCAGACATTTAGGTGATATTGACCCGAAAAAGGTAGTCCAGCTGATAAAACCCGATGAGAAGATTACTTATGACGAGATGATGGACCGCGCCTTGAAATTCTACTTCGGCGAGGAACACGGCATGGAATACATCTCGAAACACGGCTCGGTCGATTGGGACAAGAAACCTCAGGAGGCTTACTGGCGCTGGTACGTTGATGTCAGAATACCTATCTACATGGAGCATCTCGCCGAACTCAAAGAAGATGTCATAAAGAATGCCGAGAAAGCCGGGATAGAGCTCGATTGGGAACAGTTTACACCTCTTATCAGCTACTTCCCACCTCAGGTGGGCAAGGAGATTTCCGACGAATATGACCTCTACTGCTTCTCCTACCGCGATATCCTTCATAACGGCACCTACACTATGGAAATGCCCTGGCTCGACGAGGTCAGTCGCCTCAATCCCTATACCTACAATATCACCATGAACGCCGCTACGGCTGCGAAGAAAGGATTGAAAGACGGTGACCTCATCTGTTTGGAATCGCCTTACGGGCGGAAGATTACCGGCACCCTCAAGACGATGCAGGGCCAGCATCCCAAGACCGTGGCGATATCCGCCTGTTCCGGCGCTTGGGCCAAGGGAGCGCCAATAGCCTACGGTAAAGGCACCAACTTTAACATCCTGTTGGAGTCAGACTTCAAGCATGCCTGTCCCGTATCCTGGAGCCAGGAGACGGCGGCTACGGTCAAAGTCTACAAGGTTGACCGCAGAATAGAATACGATGGAGTTGGAGGTGATAAGCTATGAAATGGGGAATGGCGATAGAACAGAAGAGATGCGTCGGCTGCTATGAATGTGTACTTGCCTGCAAGGCCGAGCACTTCCTGCCGCCCGAAATGTTCTGGAACAGAGTACTGATAGGGGAGAAAGGTAAATATCCTTCTGTAACCAAGCTTATCTTTAATGTACGCTGTAATCAATGTGCTGACCCTCCCTGCGTTAAGGTATGCCCGACCGGGGCCAGCCAGCAGCGGGAAGACGGTATTGTCTGGGTTGATGAGGACAAATGCGTAGGATGCAGTTACTGTGTCATTGCCTGTCCCTACCAGATGCGGACGATGTACGAAGACGGAAACGCGCAATATTTCCCGGGACAGGAGCTGACCGAGCACGAAAAGATAGGCAAGACCCTGTACCCGCATGAAGTCGGCGTCGTCCAGAAGTGTATTTTCTGCAAGGAAAGAATCGATGAGGGCCTGGCTAAAGGATTGACGCCGGGGGTTGACCGTGATGCCACTCCTGCCTGCGTTATCAGTTGTCCCACCAAGGCCCTACACTTCGGCGACCTTGATGATCCCTACAGTGAAATTAACCGCCTTATCAAGGAGAAGAAGGGCGAGCCTTTCCATCCGGAATATGACACGCAGCCGTCGATATATTACATCGACTAAATAACCAGTAATGTACTGAGGAGGTTTAAGGAAATGATTGGGACAAAACCGTATGAGTTTATGATCAAATACACGCCCCAGCGCGACTGGATAGAAGGGCACGGTATCCTGATTGCTTTCGCCCTTTTCTTCGGGGGTATTGCCGGGGGTCTTTATCTTGTCTCTCTGTACTTCGATAGCCTGCTGGGTATGTTTATCGCCTGGCTGCTGGCCATGGTCACCGGCCTCACGGATATGGCTCATCTGACCAAACGTGCCAGGTTCTGGAGGATGCTCCTCAAGCCCAAAACCTCCTGGATATCCCGCGGCTTTATTGTTATCTGGTTGTTCCTCGGTGCCGCGGCCATCCAGCTGGCTATCTCCTTCTGGGCTGACGGTGGTGCCGCCGAGACCTTCTTCAAGGTAGTCGGTGGTATCGGAGCGTTCGGTGTGGCTGTCTACAGCGGCTTTGTCGTCGGCTACGTTGGTGCCATTAAGCTCTGGAACTCGGCCATCATCCCCATACTCTTTGTTGTTGCCGGGGTCACCGGAGGGCTGGCGTTGTTGATGGTCGTCAGCGTCGGTGAAACCTTCCTGAGCTGGGATGTTGCTATTGCTTTACGATGGGTATTGATAGCTTACGCGGTATGTATGGCCATTTATCTCTGGGTGGCTACCTACGAAAGCACGGCCGCCCGCGACGCGGCGATGCGAATACTCAGGGGCAATATAGCTTCGGTTTTCTGGCCGCTGGTGGTTTTACTCGGCATCATCGTACCGATTATCATGCTCTTTGCCTCCGATTCTACCGCCGTCTTCGTAATCTCGGGTATATTCATCATCATCGGCGGTGTGGCGCTGCGTTACTGCATCCTGAAAGCGGGAGTCTACAGTCCCCTCGTCCCCACCGAATAGCTTGCGTACATAAGGTAAATCGAGAGCCACCGCGGCTGAAGCTTTCACCCGGTGGTTCTCTCTTTTTAAGTAATTTCTTTTCTCCAGCCGGGGATTCGCCAGCAATGAGTGGTCGGGTGGGAAAAACAACACGTCTTGGAGTATAATAATTTCAACACGACCGGGCGGAGGTGAAGCGATGGCGCACTGGACGGAAGAGCTATTTATAGATAGTCCTGAGCTATTCCAGTGGAATTTTGAAATTCGTAGTGAACATGTTCATCTTGAGGTGGATTTCCTCCTGGAGAAGCTGAAAGAACACGGCTTTCAGGCGCAGAAAATCCTGGATATGAACTGCGGTATAGGGCGGCACGCTATCGAACTGAGTAAACGCGGCATCGAGGTTGTGGGCACGGATATTTCACCGCACTACATTGATGTGGCTGCAAAAAAAGCGGAAGAAGCCGGTATATCGGACAAAGCAACCTTCTTGGTTGCTGATATGAGGAAAATCGTCGCATCACTCTCATCGGCAAAACCTTTCGACGGGGTCATCTGCATGTGGACGTCTTTCGGTTTTTACGATGACGCTACCAACGAGGATATCCTAAGGCAGTGCCTCGGACTGGTTAAGCCGGGGGGATTTTTCTTGATGGATATCATTAATCGCGACTGGTTGATAACCGGTTTCTCCGAGCGGGGTTATCAGCAAATGGGCGACAGGATGGTTCTGGAAGAGAGAAAACTCGACCCTCTAACTTCGAAGATGATAAATATCTGGACCTTCCTACGAAAGCAGAATGAGGGGAATTACCGCGTCGAAAAAACGGTGAATCTCGACCATCGCGTCTGGAGTATGCACGAACTGGTAAGCCTGTTTGAAAAAGTGGGTTTCAAATACGAGGCCGTCTACACCAGCTTTGGCCCCGGTTTCTCGCCACAGCAACAGATACCGCTGGGTTTCCGGGAGACTGTGCGGAGCCGGATGCTGCTATATATCTGCCGCAAACCCTGAACATATGAACAGTAAACTGAAAATATACATCGGCACGTCAGGCTGGTCTTACCCCAAGGGCGAGGGTACCTGGAAGGGCTACTTTTACCCTCCCGGGAAGATAAACGAGCTTGAGTACTACAGCCAGTACTTCAACACCGTGGAGATTAACAGCTCTTTCTATCGACCGCCCAATCCCGGCTACGTCTACAACTGGGCACGCCGCGTGCCGAAGGGATTCCTCTTCGCCATGAAGCTCTGGCAGAAATTCACCCATCCCCGCATGTACCGCGACGCTACCGGTGAAGAGGCGATAATCTCGCAGGCTGATGTCGACATGTTCAAGAGCAGTATCGAGCCTCTGGCCAGGACCGGCAAGCTGGGTGCTCTGCTGGCGCAGTTCCCTCCCAGCTTCAAAAACGATGATTACGGAAGGCAGATTCTCGGGGCGGTGGCCAAGACCTTTGGTCAGTACCCGCTGGCGGTGGAACTGCGGCACCGCAGTTGGAGTGATGACGAGGCTACCGCCGATTTGCTGAGGAAAAACAACGTAGCCTGGGTGCAGATTGACGAGCCCAAATTCGGTACGTCGGTGGCGGAAGATGTGCCGGTTACGGCTGACATGGCTTACTTCCGTTTTCACGGTCGGAACGCCAGAGACTGGTGGTCGGGCGATAGCGAGACTCGCTACCGGTACCTCTACTCAACGGAAGAAATCGCTGAACTCACCGACCGCGTAACCGCCGCCGGGGAGCAGGTCGGGATGCTTTTCGCCTATTTCAATAACCACTGGCAGGCCTACGCTCCACGCAACGCCAACGACCTCAAGAAATCACTGCAGCTTCCTTTCCAGGAAATCCAGATGCACTTCGACTCACTGGAGGATGATGGAAAAAGCCAGAAATAAGAGAATAGATTAGCATGCTGGTTGAGCTTACGGTTAAGAATTACGGAATAATCGAAGAAGTGGACTGGACTCCCGCGGCGGGATTCAATGTAATTACCGGGGAGACCGGCGCCGGTAAATCGCTGGTGGTGGATGCGGTCGAAGCTCTTCTCACTGGGCAGGTCAATGAAACCGATATCCGCCACGGCTCGGATATTGCCCGCATCGAGGGCATTTTCCGGATGGCGACTAGTGGGCAATCGTTAGTAACCAGGGATCTGCTTTCTGAAAAAGGACTGGAAAGTGAAGATGATACGCTGCTGGTTTCCTGTGATTTTCGCCGGCAGGGACGCTCCACTCCCCGGGTGAACCGCCAGGCGGTATCGAGGGCCCTGCTCAAGGATATCACCGCTTCCCTGCTGGACATCCACGGTCAGAGCCAGCATCTTTCCCTCCTCAATAAAGACCGCCATCTGGAGTATCTGGATGCCTGTGCCCATACCCGCCAGCTCAGGGAAGATTTTAGTGGCAGGGTACATGAGCTGCACGACATCGAGCGGGAAATACAGAAGCTTTCTGCTAATGAAAGAGATATGCAGCGACAGAAAGAGCTGCTAAATTTCCAGATTGAAGAGATAAAGAGGGCTGAGCTGCAGCCGGGCGAAGAAGAAGAACTGCGAAAGGAGCAGACTCTCCTGGCTTCTGCGGAAAAGCTGAAAGCGGCTGCTTACGAGGTTTATAAAACCGTCTACGGCGATGAAAACTCCATATCGTCGCCTTCGGCAGTGGACAGGCTCAGCGATGTTCTGCCGGTCATGCGGCAGATAGCCGCCGCTGATACTTCGATGCAAGGGCGACTCGATTATCTGGAGGAGATGGTGCACGGACTGGAAGAAATGGCGCGTGAGGTAAACTCCTACGGAGAAAATCTGAACTACGATCCGCAGCGACTGGAAGAGGTCCAGGAACGTCTGGAACTCCTCCAGAGCTTTAGGAGGAAATACGGCGATGCTATCGAAGAAATGCTTGGCTACCTGGAAAAGGCCGAAAGTGACCTGGAAAACCTTTCCTTCTCCGACGAAAGGCGCCGGGAGTTAGAGAAAAAAAGAGAGCGGCTGCTGATGGAGATGGGCAAAATGGCTGAAGAGCTTTCCGGGAAGCGGATGCAGGCAGCCGGAGAGCTCGCCGCAGCGGTGAAGAAAGAATGCCTTGAGTTGAACATGGCACAGGTGGAGTTTCAGGTATCTATTATACGTGAAGTCGCTGACGAAGGGATGCCGTTGCCCGATGGCAAGTTTTATAAGTACGACGGGAACGGTGTTGATGTCGTGGAATTTCTGGCATCGACCAACCCGGGCGAGCCGCTGAAATCGCTGGATAAAATAGCCTCCACCGGCGAGATATCCCGGTTCATGCTGGCGATGAAGAGCGCCCTCGCCGGGGCTGATAATATCCCCGTACTCATTTTCGACGAGATTGATATCGGCGTGGGTGGCAGGAGTGGCGAGGTTATCGGCATGAAGCTGTGGAAGCTGTCCCGGGACCATCAGGTTATCTGCGTTACCCACCTGCCGCAGATTGCCGCTTTCGCCGATGCCCAGTTCAACGTCAGCAAGGAGAGCTCCGGCGAACGTACCGTCAGCACGATCAGACCACTGGAAGGGGAGTCGCGCTTGCGGGAGCTAGCAGTCATGCTCGGCGGCTCCGGGTATACTTCCAGTGCGCTTGATGCCGCCCGGGAGCTGCTGGAAAAGGCGGCTGCCTGGAAGAACAGCCTCTAGCTTCAGAAGGTACTGGGAACGGACGGAGGTGAAATAACATGGCGGACAAGAAACCGGTTGAAAACGAAGACCAGCGTCGCAGAAAACTCTTCAACGAGCTTCTGGAGAATATTGAAAAACAGGTGACAATAGACCTGAAACTCAAGGAAAATATGGAATATCTTTTTAAATATTCTACAAATAGTTCACGAAGCAAGGTTGTGGAGGATAAAGTAGAAGACATCCGTGAGTTGTATATCGAGGCTGAATCTTTGCAGGGTGAAGGACGGGCGATTTTTCACCGGCTTTTCGGCACCGAGTTTGAAGATTAGATTCACAACGAATCCAACTGTATAATTATAAACGTCACGAAATTACGCTGGAGGTATATCATGGCTGATTCAGAAAAACACGCATTGCTCGATTTATGGCCTGTAATATAGGAAGATTTCAAGAAATTTACCTCCGACCGTCCCGGTTGGCTCATCGGCGTGCTGGAAAAAACCCGTCAAAAAAAAGGTAGTCGCGGATGGGATGACATCGATAAACTGATAAATATTCTGCAGTTTCTCAAAGACACCGAGTTAGAGTATTACTGATAGATCTCTAACTGAGATTACTGCCTCGTCAACGCTTTCCTCCCCGTGATTTCCTGGCTGGTATACCATTTCTTTACGGCATCGACGACTTCCTCGGGCGAATCGAAGACCCGCAGCAGGTCGAAGTCTTCCTCGGAAATATTCCCCCTTGCCAGAACGGTATTTTTCAGCCAGTCGAGAAAACCAGCCCAGTATTCACTGGAGTATAGTATCACCGGGAAAGGTTTAATTTTCTCGGTCTGTATCAGTGTCAGGACCTCGGTCAGCTCGTCCATGGTCCCCAGTCCTCCCGGCATAATCACAAAGGCGGTGGCGTACTTGACAAGCATTACCTTTCGCACGAAGAAATGATGGAAGGTAATTGAACGGTTGGCGAATTCGTTGCACGTTTGTTCCTGGGGTAGCTTGATATTCAGTCCCACCGACTTTACCCCCGCTTCGTGGGCGCCCTTGTTGGCGGCTTCCATCACGCCCGGACCACCCCCGGTCATGATATTAAAACCGGCTTTCCCCAGCAGGGTCGCTGTTTTTTCGGTCTGTGTATACAGTTCGCTGCCGGGCTGGAGGCGAGCGGAGCCGTATATCGTTACGGCCGGCTCGATGTCCGCCAGGCTATCGAAGCCCTCCACCAGCTCCCCGATTATCCGGAACATGCGCCAGGAATCTTCTTTTTCCAGCTGGTTTATTTCGTAATCGTTACGCATTTTTTTACCTCTTACCCATGAATGATAAGTTATAAAAATCGTTTGGTCAATAACCCCTCCCCAGTATACAACGGGATACGTACGAGGACGTCGGGGGAAGTATCCGAAATCAGTCGGGATTAACTCTCAATTAAACGCTTTTTCACGCCTGATTATCAGCTTTTATGCTCTCTCCTGCCTGTTTTACTTATTAAACCTTTCCCTAACCCTAAAAAGCGGGAGTGCGTCAGCTAGAGGGGGTGCAGCCCCCTCTCAAATCCATTCCCCCTCTCCAAACAAAGAATCAGGGGTCTTCCCCGATACCCCGTTTGGAGAGGGGGATAAAGGGGGTGAGGTGACCAGCTTGGTTGTGTGTAGTAGAAGAAGCTGGGAAAAGGAGTTCTATTCATTACGCGAACGGGAATTAGAAGCCTCCGCCCGGTAGCTGTATCTGAGCTCTCTATTCAAGCGCTATGCGGCTATTGTAGGTAGGTATCGTAGCGTTAAAACCTGTCTTTTCGGTAACAAACTCCAGGAATTTCTCGGCGGCTTCAATCTCGCCGTGGGTGATGAAGATTTGCTTGGGGTTAACCTCGAGTCGTGAAAGCCATCGCAATAGCTCGCTCTTGTCGGCGTGCGCCGAAAAGCCGTTTATCTGTTCAATTCTGGCGCGTACGGCCCTCGGCTGCCCGAAGATTCTCACGCTCTTGGCGCCGCTGATGATATGCCTCCCCAGCGTGCCTTCCGCCTGGTAGCCGATGAACAGGATGGTGCTTTCCGGGCGTGAGATGTTGTTTACCAGGTGGTGTTTTATCCTGCCCCCCGTGCACATCCCCGAGCCGGCAATTATCATGGACGGTTTGGTCAGGTAGTTCAATTTCTTGGATTCCTCGGCTGTTTCCACCATGGTCAGGCCGGGAAAATCGAAAGGCGAGCGGTCTTCCCGCAGCAGTCTTTTCATCTCGCGGTCGTACAGCTCGTTGTGGCGTTTGAATACCTCGGTAACCTTGATAGCCATCGGACTGTCGAGGTATACCTTGATATCAGGAATACGGTCTTCCATCTGCAGTATATTCAGGTAGTACAGGATTTCCTGGGCGCGCTGAAGCGCAAAGCTGGGAACGATGATATTGCCTCCGGCATTGCAGGTACTATTGATAATATCCGCCAGGTTATCACCGATTTCCAGGGTCTCTTCGTGTTCGCGGTCGCCGTAGGTCGATTCCATCACGATGTAGTCCGTAAAGCGGAAAACCCTGGGGTCTTCCAGCATCGGGCGGTCCCACCTCCCCAGGTCACCTGAGAAGACGATGCTCCTTTTTTCATCCCCTTGTGTTATCTTTACCCTTATCATCGCTGAGCCCAGTACGTGACCGGCATCGTAAAAGGTAGCTTCTATGCCCTCCCCTATGATTACCGGCTGGTCGTATTCCGTCGTTTCGAAATACGGCAGGGTGGTTTCGGCGTCTTCGATGGTGTACAGTGGTATTTCGGGGTAAGGACCCTGCCTGCCTTCTCTGAGGTGCCGTTTCTTCTTATAAGCGGCATCCTCTTCCTGCAGCTTGGCAGCATCGAGGAGGATGATTTCGGTTATATCGGCGGTGGCTGGCGTGCAGATTATCCTTCCCCTGAAGCCGTCCTTTACCAGTTTGGGCAGCAGCCCGCAGTGGTCCAGGTGCGCGTGCGTCAGGAGCACGACGTCCAGTTTCCCGGGCGGTACCTGAAACGGGTCCCAGTTACGGTGCTGGAAGTCCCTTTCTTGGTAAAGGCCGCAATCTACCAGGAGTTTGACGTTATTAGCCTCTACCAGATAGCGGGAACCGGTTACGTTGCGGGTTGCGCCCAGAAAGCTCAGGTGTATATCCACTCGATGCACCCTTTCTACCTGATATGATAACACTCGAAGCTGCTTTAAGCCAACAATCTTCTGTTTTTATAAATATACCTTCTTTTTGATTGCTTATATACATATATGCGTATATAATTATAAAAGAGGAGTAATTGACCATGAATAACGATTACGAGCTATACAAGCTGAAGGCAGAACTCTGCAAGACATTTGCCGACCCCAAGAGATTGATGATTATCAACCAGTTGCGGCACGGCGAAAAGACGGTGGGTAATCTTACGCAGGTATTACAGGTGCCCCAGGCGGTAGTTTCAAGGCATCTGGCCGTACTCCGTTCCCGCGGAATTGTCACCACAAGGCGTGACGGCGTTAATGTCTATTACAGCCTTGCCAATCCCAGAATCGTCGATGCCTGCGATATCGTTCACGAAATTCTACTGGAGCAGGTCGCCAGGAACCGTGATATAGCTGAAAAACTATTACTATAGAACATAGTAAATATTTGAAAAATTGAGGAGGCGGAAATGAGTAGAATCAACAAACAGCAGCGGACTTTCCTCGAAGAGAAGTTTGGTAACCGTGTGAATTTCCGCAAAATGGAGAGGAAGCTCTACGGACATGATATCGCCGCCATGCCCGGACTGATAAAACCGATTATCGGCAGCACCGTGCCCGAGGCAATTGTCCAGCCCGGGAGCGAAGAAGAACTGGTTGAGCTGGTCCGCTGGGCTTCCCGTAACAATATACCGTTAACTCCGCGCGGCAAGGCGTCTTCGGGATACGGCGGCGTTCTCCCGGTGAAAAAGGGCGTGGTGGTGGATTTCTACCGTATGAAAAAGATCATTAATGTTGACTCCGGTTCGTTGACCGCCGCCGTGCAGGCTGGCGTTGTCTGGGAACGACTCGATAAGGAACTGATGAAGAAGGGGTTAACCCTCCGCCTTTACCCTTCCAGTTATCCGGCGGCAACCGTCGGCGGATGGCTGGCTCAGGGGGGTGCCGGTATCGGCTCTTACGAGTCCGGCTGGTTCAAGGACAACGTCGTCAGCGTCCGTGTCGTCCTGCCCGACGGCGAAGTGAAGGAGTTCAGCGGCGATGAGCTGGAGCTTGTCGCCGATGCCGAGGGTATTACCGGACTTATCAGCGAGGTAACCTTTCGTATCCAGCCTAATGAGGACATGGATATTATTGCTGTCGGCTGCCCCGATGTCGACGACCTTCAGAAGATGGTGCAGTCTATCATCGACAAGAACTTGCCCATATGGTCGATAGTCTTCATCAATCCCCGCATGGCTGAACTGAAGAACAAGGCGCCCCTGCTGGAGCACTTCGAACACCCCGTCGAGGAAAGGGTGCTGCTGCCCGCCTCTTACATCATGACTCTGGCATACCGCCGGAAAGACCATAAAGAGGTCAGGGAGGGTCTGGAGGAAGTGATGAAACCCTGCCAGGCGGAAATCCTCAGCGACCGAATCGCCGAGCACGAATGGAGAAACCGCTTCAAGATTATGATTGTCAAGCGGCTCGGCCCGAGCCTGGTGCCTGCCGAGGTTGTCATACCACTGGAAAACTTGGGTAAAGTAATGGCCGAGATTGAAAGCAAGGTCGACCAGCCCGTCGTTAAAGAGGGCGTTATCATCCGGGAGAGCAAGAACGGCAGGCCGGAAGTCGTTATTCTCGGCTTTATCCCCAGCGACCAGCGGAAATTCAACTACAATTTCGTCTTCGGGCTGTCGCTGACCATCATGAAAATCGCCGAGAAATACGGCGGCAGGGCATATTCCACCGGACTCTATTTCACCAAGATGGCTGACAGGGTACTCGGCAAAGATAGAGTAGCCCGGTTGAAAGCCTTCAAGCGGAAGATTGACCCGGGCTCGTTATTGAATCCCGGTAAAGTTCTTGATGGGAGTCTCACCGGTATTTTCATGTCGCTGGCGCGCTTCTTTGAGCCGCTTATACGGCCGTTCGGGAACCGTGTCATGACGCACCTCGGGGAACGCCCGGACAGTCCTGTGCGCGATATCCCCGCCGATGTCGCCTGGTATGCCTACGGCTGCTCCCAGTGTGGCTACTGTATTGACGAGTGCGACCAGTTTTACGGTCGCGGCTGGGAGAGCCAGAGCCCCCGCGGCAAGTGGTACTGGTTGCGGGAATACATGGAAGGCCGCGAGGAATGGGACCAGTTCATGGTGGATACTATTCTCGTTTGCACCACCTGCGAGCTCTGCAACCTGCGCTGCTCGGCCTCGCTGCCCATCGAGCCATCCTGGATGAAGCTGCGGGGACAGCTTATCGACGAGGAAAAGAAGATGACTTTCCCGCCTTTCGAGATGATGGCGGCTTCGCTATCCAAGGAAGGCGATATCTGGGCGGCTTATCGCGAGAACCGCTCCGACTGGTTCCCGAAGGAGTTCTGGGATAAGCACGGGCCGTCGCATAAGGCCAAGATAGCTTATTTCGCCGGCTGCACCGCATCTCACGTAGAAACGGATATACCCATCGCTGCGGTGCGGTTGCTCGATGCAGCCGGGGTCGACTTCACCTACGCCGGACAGAAGGAGAACTGCTGCGGTACCCCGATGCTGGTTGCCGGCAGGTGGGACGTCTTTATCGAAACGATGAAGAAGAACATCGCCGCCATCAAAGAGGTCGGCGCCGACACCGTGGTTACCTCCTGCCCCGCCTGCGACATGATGTGGCGTCAGTATTACCCGCGCTGGGCGGAGAAGCTGGGCATCGAATACGGGATTACCGGCAAGCACTACAGCGAGGTTATCACCGACCAGATAAAGGCTGGAAAATTCAAGTTCCCCGATACCGGACAAAAGAGAAAAGTCACCCTCCACGATTCCTGCCACATCGGGCGTGTTTCCAACGTCTATGACGCCCCCCGCGAGTTTATTAAAGCCATACCTGGGGTTGAACTGGTGGAGATGGAGCATAATCGCGAGTGGGCGCACTGCTGCGGTAGCGTGCTAACCCTCATCAAGGAGCCGGATGTTGCCGCCGATATCGGCAAGGGACGTATGGACGAGGCTATAGCTACCGGCGCCGAGAAAATCCTGGCCCTCTGTCCCTGCTGCCAGTTCCAGTTCCGTGTTACCGCCGAGAAGAAAGGACTGGATATCGAGACCATCGACATGGCGCGCTTTGGTGCCGAGACGATGGGGTTCACCCTTCCCGACCCCAATCCCGAGGTTCAGAAGCAGTGGGCGGTCTTCGAGGCGATGATTGCCCTGATGACCCCCGAAGGGTTCGCCGAGCTTATGGGCACCATGTGGCCCGAGTTAATCGACGCCATGCCTTTCAGGATGGGACCGATGATGCGTTTCATGGGTAAAATCCCGGGTGCCCTGAACCTGATGAAGCCGCTTTTCCCCGTGCTGTTCCCCAGGCTGCTTCCGATGATGATGCCCAAAGTCATGCCGGTAATGCTCGAACGCGTGGCCGAAAGGATACCCATGCCCGACTACATGCTCAAGCAGATGCCCGAACTAATGCCTAAGGTTATGGATAACCTCATGCCCCACATGATTGGCGATGTAGTGCCTCTGGTCACCCGGCCGATGATTGATTACTTACAGAAGGGTAAGTAGGCTAAAAAACCATTAAGGCTGGACTTCTGATTTCTCGGAATATCCAGCCTTAACGGTTTTTTTGGTACCTCAGAGTTTCTCTTGACCTCCTTTTATTAGGCATTTACTTTGGCGGTGGCTGCTTTCTTGGCTCGGACTGCTCTCTTTTCGCGTACCAGGTGGATTATGCCACCGATATTGATGAACCAGACGAAAGCTACGGGGAAGAGGATTACCGGGATTGCTACTGCCAGGGCTACTATCATCGTGGCTTCCATTTTATTTCACCTCCTAGGTTTATTATTTTAGTTTCAGGCATTTACTTTGTCGGCCAGGGCTTTCTTGACTCGAGCGGCCTTCTTCTCGCGGATCATCTGAACGATCCCACTGATATTGATGTACCAGATCAGGGCTACGGGGAAGAGGATTACCGGGATTGCTACTGCCAGGGCTACTATCATCGTGGCTTCCATTTTTTCTTTACCTCCTGTGGTTAATTTCTATACCAAGGATAACACCTCGAAGGCCCGGCAGGCTTCCGCCGCGATACTTACATCGTGACTAGATAAATGCTTAAACTCAAGCACATGTTTCATGCCAGAAATGCGTAACCGGGGCGAAAGGCTTTAGGTAAATATACCTAGACCGTATTGAGGCTGAAGCCGGTGGAAGGAGTATGTTACCTCACGATTGCCGAGGGTTTCTCCACGAAGGGATTTGTCCTTAAAGCCAGCGAAAAGAGAAAAGGATATGTCCCCTTCAGGTACTGCAGGTAGTTGGTCCACTGCAGGGTTAGCAACCGGTAGATACGGACCACGTCGTTGGCAAGGTGCGCCATGTCGGATTCCGGCAGGCTGGACAGGCTTTCCCGCGAGAGCAGCTCGTCCCTGAGGTGCACCACCGCCCAGAGAAGCTCCGTGAAATTCTCGTGCTCTATCAGGTCAGGATTTTCCAACTCCCTTATCAGCAGATCGCCCTTTTCCTTCAGAAACACTAGCAACTCGTCGAGGTCAATTTTTTCGGGACTGACGGTAAAATCGTAGCGATGCAGCCTTCTCCTGAGATGGTTGAATTCCACCTCGGTGTATTCGTCATGGACGAAGAATTCCTGCCTGACGGTATCTATCTCGGGGTCGAACCGCGTGAGGATGCGCAGCAGGCGGTTGCCGATTTCCGTGTAAAAAACGCCGATGAGCATGTTGAGACGGTGCCGGCGTATCCGGTTCTGTCCCCGCTGAATCAGCATCTGGGTAACACTGGTAATAATAGTCAGAAACGTGCCGATACCGATTATAATCATAAAAATGCTGAAACCCTTGCTGGCGGCGGTGGTGGGGGAAATATCGCCGTAGCCTACCGTCGATATGGTTACGATGGTGAAGTAGAAAGCGTCCACGAAAGACAGATCTTCCAGCAGCATGAATCCTACGGTGCCGATGATCAGCACCACGATCGGCAGGATTATTAGTATTCTGATTTGTTTGATACCGGCGAGCATATTCATGCCCAATATAACATAGAAATCCAGATGTTGAAAGCGATATATATCACATCACTGCACGGGGAATAGAGAATATCTGGTATCGGAGATATTTATGTTTATTTATACTTTGCCGTCTTCGGGTCGTGGTTTCTGAAATGAGCGATGCGTATACGCTTCATCTTACCGCCCTCCATGTTATATATCACCCAGTTGGTCATTATCGTAATATCGCCCTTCTTCCATCCCGCCTGGTGGGAACCGCTCGGAGGGTCGGCAAAAGTGTGGAATTCCGTGTAGAGTTCCACGAAGACCAGGCCGCCGCTTGCCATGAAGTCACCCAGTTCCAGGACTTCCCGGGTGTGTTCGTGCAGGCTCTTGTAAGAGGCGGCGAATTCGGCTGGACCATGCAGTGTGCGGGCCGGAAACTGCGGACCGTAGGCGTTGTCGAAATACTCAACGGTGATGTCCGGGGCAAAGTAGCCGGTGACTTTGTCATACCTCTTGTTGTTAAAGTGGCCAACGTATTCCAGATATTGCTCTCTATTCATGGCGCACCTCCGGGTAACATTATATATTTTTTAATAATAGAATTCATAATATTTACTAAATTGTATCACCTTGAACCTATCGAAGGAAGGGATTAAGAGAGATTTGTCCCCAGAGGAAGGGTGCTGGGGGATAGATTGAAAACATCATGTACCAGGCGGGTCGTATGCCGGTGAGAGAGGGCTACGTCACCTTATTTTAACGAAATGCTTGCCCGCCACCGTCAGCAGGGCGGATATTTCCCTGTTGCTGGAAATTCCCCGCCCCTCCGAAGCTGCCGCCATTGCCGCTGCCGTCCCCCGGACCGGATGCTCTCGTGCCGGTGAGTTGTTCCGTCACCGATTTATGGCGCTCGCTGATGAAGTTGACGAGGCCGATACGTGTGCCGAATGTGGGCATGCCCTGCATCATTGCCGGATTGTCCAGCATCAAATTCAGGATTTCCATGTCTTCTTTGGACAGGCCTGATTCCAGCAGCGCCATTTCTTTGTCATCGGGGCCGCGTCTCATTATCCAGTTGAATCTGGAAATGGTGAAAGTCTTCCGGATGAATTCCAGCCCTTCTCCAGAGAGGTCCGTCAGGACGGGAACGGAGCCGGGTGTCTGGAATACGGAGCCGACATCCTGCTGTGCGGTATATTCCAGGTAAATACCCCGCTCGAACTGCCTGTTGGTAAAGAATTTCGTTTCATCGGTATATACGTAGGGGCGTATCAGTTCCGCCAATTCGTTTATCCTGGCTTCCATTACCTCGGAGGAGAACGGACCGTCCAGCAGTTCTTCCAGGTATTCGTGGTATTTCTCCAGGTAGGGTGGATGCGACAGGAGGCGTTCGACCAGCGGTCTTTCCTCCATAGGGCCCCCGGTGGGCTCGTCGATGTAGTAGTTAATCAGCTGGTCCGTACTCAGGCCGAAGTTAAAGGTGCCAAAAGCCATGTTCAGGTCCCACGGCAGTATAACGAATTTGCCGTTATTGTCGTAGAGATAGTAGTTATGACCCATGGCGATATAGTTGTCCAGGTGCACGACCAGGGCTGATACGGCCAGGTAACGCAGCGTTTCGTCCACGTCCAGCACCTTCTCGATTTCTTCGGCGAAGGTTTCGTCGGGTTCGTTATTAAGCACATCGAGTAATCGGAACAGATTGCCGTGGTCCGACTTATTCTCGTTGGTTTTCAGTCCCATCGATTCCAAATAGTCGCCGCGTGTCAGTCCCGCCATTCCGGCACCTCCGCCGAATCCGAATATACCCTGAGACTCCCCGGGTTCTTCATCCTCTTCAGCCTCCAGGGCGGCTAAGATATCGGATAGCCTCCCCCCKCCCAGGTTSAYATCCAKCGGGTCRAYCTCTTCTYCGCCYGWTYCACCCGTTCTKGCCAGYTGTTTTTCGTAGTCTTCTTCCGTCCAATTGAGATAAGCGGCGGGCATTTCMGGYTTGTAGAGGTTGCCGGTATTATCRGTGAAATGGTTGCTGATAAAGTTCTTATCGATGGCCTCTACCATCGTGTARAGTCCCAGGTGGGTATCGTTCATCCAGAGGTCGACGAARGCCGTGCGRGGCGTGGGTATCCCCATCTSGGCRTAGATTTCGTAGGCGAGCATCTCCCGCATGAAAGTCGGGTCGCTGAAGCCGTTATTAAAKACTACCTTCTTCACGCCGTCCAGGTTTCTTGCCGAGTTGAAGAAATTCAGGTCGACYTTCAGGCTATACCTGATGGAATCCGAGTTRGCGGTCGTCATCAGAGAAGAGTTGCCCTTGGTCCTCACGGCGACGTCCGGTATCAGATCTCCGTCATACCAGAAGTCGGCTCTAAAGTATTCCTCCGCCATCGGGGTCTCCAGCATCGACTCCCAGTTTTCATCGGCGGTGACCAAGCGTACTTCGACGACGCGGTCGGGATAGAACGGCGGGTCGTTGCTGCCGTACACGGCTCCTGAGTCGCCGGTGCCACAACCGGTTGAAAGAGTGCCCGGGATAATGACAAGCATCGCACAGGCGATAATTACCTGTAGTTTTCGCTTCTTCATAAAACTACCCGTTATATTGATTATAGCATGCCCTTTCCGTTGGCACGGTGCTGTGTTCAATATAATGGATAAATATTAAATGATTATTAAGATAGCCAGTCTTCAGTGCACGTTATAAAGTACAGCACCTAAAGTACTAGGCGAATTCATCGAGGAGGGCTTCGAACTGCGATGGATTTATCGGCTGCCTGACCAGTGGCTTCTTTTTCAGTGCCGGTATCTGTTCTTCGTAGACCGGTCTCTCCTGGCGGTAGATGATGCCCGTCGGTATACGGTCGCCCCATTCCTGCGCCTTAGCTGTTGCCGCCGCTTTATCGGTGGGGTCGTATCCTTCGTCCTCTACTCTGTAGACTCTATCGCGGTACCACTTGAAGGTGTTTTGCCGGTTGAAGGAAACGCAGGGCTGGAGGATATCGATGAGGGCGAAGCCGCGGTGCTTGACACCCGCTTTTATCAGGCTCGCCAGGTGTTCGACATCGCCGGAGAAGCCCCGGGCGAGGAAACTCACATCCGAAGCTAGTGCCAGCGCCAGCGGATTTACCGGCAGGATGGCACCCAGCGGCGTCGTCTTGGTGATGAAGCCGGCGTCGCTGGTGGGCGATGCCTGCCCTTTCGTCAAGCCGTAGACCTGGTTGTTGTGTACCAGGTAGGTCATGTTGATGTTGCGCCGCATCGCCGCCAGCAGGTGGTTCAGCCCTTCACCGTAAGCCCCGCCGTCGCCGTCGATGCCGATGACGGTAAGCTCGTGGTTGGCCAACCGGGCACCCGTGGCGGCCGGTATCGTCCTGCCGTGCAGTCCGTTAAAAACGTTGCCGCGGGTATAGTGGGGCAGCTTGGGCCCCTGCCCGATGCCGGAAACGAAGAGCAGGCGATGCGGTTCCAGCTTCATCTCGACCAGCGCTTTCTTCACCGCCTGGAGGATACCAAAGTTTCCGCAGCCGGGACACCAGGCAATCTCCACATCGCTTTCGTAGTCTTTCGGAACGACCACTCTATAAGACCCCCTTGAGGTGACTGATGATATATTTCGGGGAAAATGGACGGCCGTCGTATTTCAGGATGGTGTGGTCGACCTTCTTCCCTGTCTCCCGCCGGATTAGGCCTGCAAGCTGCGCCGTGGCGTTACTCTCTATAACTACGGTTTTACCGCTTTTCTCAAACACAGCCTTTACTTCATCTGCGGGGAAAGGCCAGATTTCGTTGAAATGGATGGTACTGACAGCCTTCCCGTCTTTCTGAAATATCGCGGCGGCTTCTTCTATCGCCCCACCGGTGCTTCCCCAGCCGATTAAGGTAGCATCGGCTTTTGGTGCCTCTTTTATCACCGGTGGGCCAATCTCCTTCCGGAGACCGTCCAGCTTGCGGAGGCGTTTCAGGTCCTGTTCGATGCGCGTGGCGGCATCCTCAATCATGTGTCCGGCCTCATCGTGCTCGTCGGAGTCCGTCACCACCAGCGCTTTGGTCAGTCCCGGCAATGCTCTCGGAGAAATGCCGGAGTCGGTTACCGCGTGTCGGCGATAGGATCGCGCCTCGCCAATCTTGGTGGGTGATACTGTATCTCCACGCTCTATTTTTACTCTTCTCAGGTCGAACCGGTCGACGGTCGCGTACGAGGTGGCCAGGTGATGGTCGGTGAGTACGATTACCGGCGTCTGGTATTTCTCCGCCAGGTTGAAAGCTTTAACGATAGCATAGAACGCTTCCTTGGCGTTAGATGGGGACAGCACCGCCCGGGGGAATTCGCCGTGTCCGGCGTGGAGGGCGTACCAGAGTTCTCCCTGCTCGGTGCGTGTCGGCAGGCCGGTAGCCGGGCCGGGGCGCTGCCCCAGCACGATTACCACCGGCGTCTCGGTCATGCCGGCTAAAGCCAGTCCTTCTACCATAAGGCTGAACCCGCCACCGGAAGTTGCCACCATCGACCTGATTCCGGCATAGCCCGCCCCGACCGCCATGTTGATAGCGGCTATCTCGTCCTCGACATGGACGGCCGCCACATCGTATTCTTTTTCTTTCCCTGCTATGTATTCCATGATAGAACTGGCCGGGGTCATCGGGTATCCAGCTATCAGCTTGCAGCCGGCTGCCAGGGCCCCCAGTGATATAGCCTCGTTCCCGTTGAGCAGTATTTTTGCTCTTTTACGGGAAGTGAGTCTGATTTCAGGGAGAGTTTTGGACCTGCCGTTTTTACGCGCGTGGTCGTAACCGGCCCGGGCGGCTTTAATGTTGTCGTCGATGATTTTCTGGCCCTGTCGTGTGAACTCTTTGGTCAGAATAGATTCAATTATTTCAAAATTATAGTCAAGTAACCCGAAGATAGCCCCCACCGATACCGTATTGGCCATGAGCCTGTTCCCCGCCGCATCCCGGGCAAGTTTAATCAGGGGGACATCCAGTCCTTTGGTTTTACTGATTCTGGCTTGTGTGGTTTCGCCGTCGTGGATAATCAGACCGTCCGACTTGACCTCTTTTTTATGGATGTCTATCGTCTCGCTGTTCAGGGCCACCAGCAGGTCGAGTTCCTCAGACACCGCCCCTGTTTCGCGGGTGCTGGCTCTGATGCGGAAGAAGTTATGGCCGCCCCTGACCCGGCTTTCGTAGTCCTGGTCGGCGAAGATGTGACAGTCTCCCCGCGCCAGGGTCTTGGCGATGATGGCGCCGACCGACTGTACACCCTGCCCGGCCTCGCCCCCGACCATTATATTGAAATCGGTCATGTTTAACCTTTATCTAAGGTCTCCCCGAAGACCCTTCCGTAGTCCTGGCAAGCATGCATCCCTTCCGATGTGTCCACCTTGGCCTCCAGAAGATTAAAGGGCCCCAACTCGAACGGCTCCATCTTGAAGACGTACTGCATCGTGTTGAAGACCATCTCCGGGGCGTTGCCGTCGTGCGTGTAGGAGCCGAAAGACCCGGCCAGCTTGCCCTCCAGGGAGGTTTTCCGCGCCAAGAACAGAAATCTCTTCATCGGCTCGGTCATGTCTCGGTGATAGGTCGGGCAACCGAAGATATAGCCGTCATAGCCGGAAATATCCTCGGAGGCTTTGATTTCTGATATTTTTCTCACGGTGACCTGCTGCCTGCTGATGCGTACGCCCTCGGCAACGTACTCGGCCATTTTCTGCGTATTGCCACTCAGGCTGAAATAGGCGATAAGCACTTTCTTCATGTACTCTTCTCCCTTCGGGTGATTGTTGATTATGAAATATTTTTTTTACCCGAGATTGCTGGCGACGAAGTCCCAGTTAACCAGGTTCCAGAAGTTTTCCACGTATTTCGGCCGGGCGTTGCGGTAGTCGATGTAGTAGGCATGTTCCCATACGTCGCAGGTCAGCAGTGGCTTCTTGCCCTCCTGCAGAGGATTCCCGGCGTTACTTGTAGCCGTGATTCCAAGGCTGCCATCGGCATTCTTTATTAGCCATGCCCACCCCGAGCCGAACTGTGTCACCGCCGCCTTGGTGAACTGCTCCTTGAAGGCAGCAAACGACCCGAAGGCTTTTTTAATTGCCTCGGCCAGCTTCCCGGCGGGTTCCCCGCCCCCCTTGGGCGACAGGCAGTTCCAGTAGAGCGTGTGGTTCCACACCTGGGCGGCGTTATTGAAGATGCCGCCCGATGCCTTCTTGATGATATCTTCCAGTGATGCGTTCTCGTATTCGGTTCCCGGAATGAGTTTGTTCAGGTTGTCCACGTATGCCTGGTGGTGTTTGCCGTAGTGGTAGTCGATTGTCTCCGCGGAGACGTGTGGTGCCAGCGCGTCTCTGGCGTAAGGTAATTGCGGTAATTTATGCTCCATGATGTCCTCCTTAACTTGTCCGGCGGTGATTGCTATTATAGTCCAAATACTGAAAATGTCAAATATGTGAGATTCCGTCTGGCTTAAGTTGTTTCCCCGGAATTATTAGTTATTTTACGTCAGTGTGGTGTCATTGTCTGTGACTTTTATCCCTTGTCTCGATTTCCTTGACGGTGACGTCGCCATTTTGCTAAGCTTTTGGCGTATATCCGCCCTGACTGAATAATCCCGAGAAAGGAGTTTATCGTTATGGTAGCGAAAGAATATGCGCACCTCATTAAACCCGTACTGGTAAAAGGCCCCCCGCAAGGACTTTATCCCGAGTCGCGTATCTGGATGGAAGCCCGGGACATGGAGGGTTTCGAGGCACAGTTTTCCTTCGGATTTATTAAGAAGCCGTCGGTGTTTCACCCGCTTAAGGGGCAGGTTGTTCATCCCTACGACGAATGCTTGGTCTTCGAGGGGACTGACCTCACCAATATCCTTCACCTGGGAGCGGAAATCTCCGTGGAAATCGGTGAGGAGCGGGAGGAGCATGTTTTCACCGACCCCACCGTCGTACTGATTCCGAAAGGGACTCCCCACGGTCCTGTCAGGGTACGGAAGCTGGACCGTACCATCGTGCATTATACCATCGGTCTGGCGCCGGACTACGCTGCTGAAGCTGTCGCCCCTAAGGCGTCCTCACCCTCTCGGGGCACAAAATACAGTCGCCTGATTAAGAAGATGATAACCGCCCTTCCCCCGGAGACAGAGGTACCCCCCGCCGAAGGCCGCATGCCCAATGTTATCGGGAAGGATGGTATTATGCGGCCGGCCGAGGCAGGCGTGGGGCCGGGTAACGGCGACCAGATTGTCTGGCTTTATGGTGACGACCTTGAGGGCTTTGACGTTAATTTTACCTGGGGTTTCTACAGTCGATGCGGCAAGTGGCATCGCGGCGGTGAAGCCCACTATCACCCCGAGGCCGAGATACTCTGCTTTTTAGGTTTCGACGAGAATAATCTCGAATATCTCGGGGCTGAACTCGAACTCGGTATGGGCAAGGACTACGAGAGGCATATCTTCAACACTCCTACCGTGGCTGTCTGTCCCGCCGGCTTTCCCCACCTCCCCCTCATTACCCGGTGGGTCGATAAACCCTACGCCTTCATCGTTATCTGCCTCAGCGGCGAGCATGCTTCGCCTTGGGTTGAAGCCTGATGCATTTTTACCATGCAATATAGAAATTTCGGCAAGCTCGACTGGCAGGTATCGGCTCTGGGACTGGGTACGGCACGCTTGCCACGGGATGAGGGGGAGTCCTCGGCGATAATACGTTATGCCATCGACCACGGCGTTAATTACCTGGACGTGCCGTATCTCCGTGATGCCGGAGAGCGTGAAGCCCTGAGCCGCCTGATTTCCAGCGCCCTCGGCGGAGGCTATCGGCAGAGAGTAAAAATAGCCGCTGCGCTGCCTGTCCAGAGTATCGGTTCGTCCGTTGATTTCGACCGTTGTTTGAAAGAACAACTCGAATGTCTCGGCGTGGAAAGCGCGGATTTCGCCATCATCGGCTGGCTGGACCGGCAGAACTGGCCCGGACTGCACGAAGCGGGAATTATTTCCCGGGCGGAATCGGCTATGGCTGACGGCCGTGTCGGTGCTCTCGGATTTTCCTTCCACGACGACTACCAGACACTGCGGGATATCCTCAATGCCTGCGATAACTGGACGTTATGTCAGGTAAAATACAGTTATATGGATGTAGACCATCACCCGGGCGTCGGCGGTATCCGGCTCGCCACGGACAAGGGACTAGCTGTCGTTGTTTCCGAGCCACTCAAGGGCGGGCGACTGGTTAATAAATTACCCGGTTCGGTGGCAGAAGCTTGGGGAGATGCCCTTCGCGAACGTTCGCTGGCGGAATGGGGCCTGCGCTGGGTCTGGCATCATCCCGAAATTGCCACCGCCGTCAGCGATGTGTCCACGCTGGAACAGCTCGAGGAGAACATCACTCTGGCTGATGTTGCCCCCGCTGGCGGACTCGGCGTTCCGGAGCAGCTACTGGTGAACCGTGTGAGGGACGCCTACCAGGCGTTGAAACCCGTCACCTGTACTACCTGCCGTGGCTGCATGCCCTGTCCCCGGGGTATTGACGTCCCCCGGATCTTCGAACTCTATAATGATGCCGTCATCTACGACGATATCGAGACGGCCCGCGCTATCTACCGCGAGGAGGGACACGGTATCGAACGCTGCAACGAATGCGGACTCTGCGAGAAAGCCTGCGGACGAAACATATCCATCATCGACTGGCTGAAAAAAGCCGGGAAGTTATTTGAAGACTGACGGCTTTATTGCGTTGACCTGAGCTGTAAAAACAGATGCCGGGAGGAATTATTCGGTGAAGACAAGAGAGGAACTGTCCTGCTGCGGTTGTGACTGTGAGGAATGCAATATCTACCGGGCGAACGTGTACGGGGAAGAGCTTAAACCTGAGACGATACAGAGGTGGCAGGAAGATGCCAGGAAATACTGGGGGATAGAGTCGCTGGACCCGAAGTTGCTAAACTGCCGGGGCTGCCGTGACGAGGCCGAAGACAAGTTCGACGGTTTTAAGATGTGCCCCATCCGGGGTTGCTGCAAAAACCGCGGGCTTGTTAGCTGTGGACTCTGCCCGGATTTTCAGTTATGCCAGCTTCACGATGTGCCGGAGGGCAGGGAAAACCTCGAGAGAATAGCCGCCGCAGAATAGTGAACGACCAGTTACCTACTCTTCTGCTCTTCTCACCCCAGCCAGGTCGTTTCATGTTCGGTATTCAGGCTGATAGCGCTGAAGCTGTAAGGCTTATCCACCCTCCGGGTTATCAGCGGACAGTGCACCAGTCCTTTAGGGGCAATAACAATTGTCGGCGTATCGAAGACATGTATTTCCTTGTTATCGCCTTCGCCCATGCCAATCTCAAGTTCCGCGCCCAGGTAGTCCGGGTTATCAGGGTCGCACCCGACGAAAAGCAGGACTTCGTCATTGGGATGGACATGTGGGTCCTTTTCGTGCCAGGCGCCCAGTCCGGTATGAAAAGCCCAGGTAAAATTCAGGTTGAATCCCTCGAAATCTTTTCCGTTCCACCACTCGATGAAGTCGGCATTGCCTCCCTTGGTACGCTTGGTATCACGCAGATCCAGCTTCTTCAGCAGGTTTCCGTATTTCTTCTCGCCGGTAGCTGGATCGCCAACGGCCGATTCAGCAAGGTCGTGCTCCCCGGAAAGGGATATCGCCATGAAGCCGTAGGGCTTATCGACTCGCTTGGTTACCAGGGGACAATGGGGGAGTCCCGGCGGAAGGACCACGACGGTGGGAGAATCGACGATGTATTTCTCACGTTCTTTACCCAGGGCTAATTCAATTTCGGCCGGAAAGGAATTGGGATTATCGTAATCGAGCCCGGTAAAAAGCAGGCATTCACCGTACGGATGCGAGTGTGTGAGACCTCCATCCGAGCCCCATTGACCCAGTCCACGGCGGTATCCCCAGGCGAAACTCAGGTTTATCCCATCCAGGTCAGCCCCCGACATCATGGTCATATATTCGCCATCGGCTTCTTGGTATTTCAGTTGCTTTACGAGGTGACTGTATTTCTTTTTAGCCATATATCGCCCCCTTTTTTCTCTTATTTGTAGAAAGTATAGCCTTTCGCGTTGCGCCCTGCAACGGAAATCACAGCTTTATTTAGTACTTAGAAAAACCGCGTGCCAACCAGCACTTTAATCAGGTAGACAAGAACGGGCACAAGCACGGAGGCGGCCAGCCGGCGCAGGATATTGGCGTTAAAGGGCCATTCGGAGGTTTCACGTACGCGGCTTTCATAAGTACCCCAGGCAGCTACCGCAGAATGTAGTGAACTACTGTCTTCAATCGATTTATGTATAGTGGAATCCCTCAATTTTCGAATAGCTTCTTCCAATTGTGAGCTTGCTATCGAGAGTTCGTTATTTTTGGTCATAGCCATGATGCGGTGCGTGCTCCATAAAGAGAAGAAAAATATTAATAAAGTGGCGAAAACCAGCACGGCGTAGATAGTGATATTCTGCCAGGTTAACAGGCTGTCTACAGTCTGGAAGATAAGGCTGATGCTGATACCCCCGATAAAGGCGAACGAGGTACCCAGACTGGAACGGGCTATCGGTATCAGGGCTGAGGTATCGAAGATATCAAGCTTCAGTTCCTGTCGGCTTAATCGGTGTATATGGTGGCTCTCAATGATGGCGTAATATATCAACCAGCCGAGCAGCCCGAATAAAAGAGAAGCTGATATCAGTGTGTATAGATACAGCCACAAGCCCTCGTCGACCCACCTCCAGTCCCAGGGCCTCGTAATCAGTATCCAGAAAAGTGCCCCGATCGCAAGTGCAACCCATTCCCGGCCCCGGTGCGGTATAGACGCTTTTTCGCGGTCGGGCTGGGTGCCTTCATGAGGTTGAAGTTGCCGGAATGCATCGGTGGTTTTTTCGCTTAAATGCTGCATATAGGGGAAAATGAGGAAAATGTAAGCAATTAATACCGGCCCTGCCACATACTCACGCCAGAAGTCCCAGCGTGAAAATTCAGCGGTCATCCCGTCCAGGACAGTGGTGATAATCAGTAACACTAATAGTGTTACTGTAAGTAAAGCTGTAAACAAGTACCACGGCAAACGAGATCTGTTTACCACTGCCCGGAGCAGGTTCAATCTCGACTTTTCGTTGCGGTCTGGTACCATATACTATCCTGTCGGACATATTCACCTGAGAAACAGGAGATTTTGAAGTTAACATAGCACAAGCCATTGATTCCTGTAAAGAAAAAAGTCGTAACATCAAAAAAAAATTACACTCAAACATATTCCTATCACTGACCAATCCGTATATAATGACCAGGGAGTATCATGTTAAGCGTAACTAGTATATCCAAGTCCTATAATGCCAGCTGCCTTTTCAGCGATGTTAGCTTTAATGTGGGGATGAAAGACCGCATTGCCATTATCGGTCAGAATGGCACGGGTAAGACCACGTTGTTCGAGATTATTGCGGGCAACATCACTCCCGATAGCGGCAGCGTGTCAGTGCGTCGAGATGTCGTCATCGGCTACCTGAGACAGGACATCATGCCTGCTTCGGAGCGACGTCTGCTGGACGAAGTGATAAGCTCGTCTGTGAATGTTAATAGAATAGCGCACAAGATGGAAGTCATCCACGAGGAACTGGAAGACGAAAAGGACGAGACAGCCGTGGCTTTGTTGCTGGAGGAACTCGGGGAGCTTCAGCACAAATTTGAGCTAAGCGGAGGTTATAATATAGAACATGAAGCCAGGATTATCCTTTCCGGGTTGGGATTCACCGAGGCTGATTTTAACCGCAGTCTTTCCGAATTCAGCGGCGGCTGGCTGACCCGCATCGAACTCGCCAAGCTGCTTTTTATGAGTCCGGATATACTGATACTGGATGAGCCTACCAATCACCTCGACCTTGAAGCTATCCGGTGGTTTGAAGGCTACCTGGCGAATTTCCACGGGGCGGTACTGGTAACCTCTCATGACCGGGCTTTCCTTAACAACGTGGCCAGAAAGATTATCTCTTTCGAAAGGGACGAAGTCGTCTTTTTCAACGGAACATATAACGGTTATATCCTGGCTAGGGAGAAAGATTTGAAAACCAGGCAGGCGGCGGCTAGGAAACAGGAGTCAATCATCAAGAGAGAGATGCGATTTATCGAAAGATTCCGCGCCAAGAATACCAAGGCGAGCCAGGTGCAGAGTCGCATCAAGAAACTTGACCGGATGGAGAAGGTTGTCGTACCGAGGTCGACTAGGAAAATGAAATTCTCTTTTCCGGAACCTGAGCGCAGCGGTCACGTAGTTATTACACTGGATAATATCGACAAGTCATACGATGCCAAGCAGGTTTACCGTAATCTCAACCTGGTATTTTACCGCGGTGACAAGGTGGCTCTGGTAGGTCCCAACGGCGCCGGTAAAACCACCCTGCTGCGTATTCTGGCCGGAGTACTCCCTTTTGAAGAGGGTAAACGTCTTCTGGGACATAATGTAGCTACGTCTTATTTCGCCCAGTATTATATAGAGCTGCTTAATCCCCGGAATACAATATTAGAAGAGCTGTGGCAGGTCGCTCCGGAAGAGTCGGAGCAGCGTATCAGGGGACTGCTGGGGGCATTTCTCTTTAGCGGGGACGATGTCCGGAAGAAGATAGCGGTGCTTTCCGGCGGGGAAAAAACGCGGGTGGCTATCGCCCGAATGCTAACAAGACCGGCGAATTTTATATTGATGGATGAACCTACCAATCACCTGGATATTCCCTCGCGGGAAATCCTGGCAGATGCTCTGGAAGCATATCGGGGCACGCTCTGTTTTATCACTCATGATCGTACGCTTATCCGGGAGACAGCCAATAAAATAATCGAGATAAACGATGGCAAACTCCAGGTTTATCCGGGGAACTACGACGATTATCTGTACCGCAAGGAGTCGTCTTCTCAGATTGCTCCCGAGACTGCCCGGATTATCAGGCAGAAGGCCCCCGCCGGGGAACCGACCGAAAAAAAGCAACGGCAGCGTAAGGCGGTAGAAGCCGAACTCAGGAATCAATATTACCGTGAGACAACGCCGCTACGGGAACGTCTGGACTATATCGAGGTCGAGATAGCCAAGCTCAGGTTACGCATGGGGGAAATAGAAGCTTTACTGGCCGACCCGGGCCATTATAAAGATAGCCGGATTGTTATTGAAACAAACCGGGAGTACCGGGATATCAAGGGGAGCATTAGCTCCCTGACTAAGGAACGGGACAGACTCACCGCTGAAGCCGAACGACTCAGGCAGGAGCATGAAAAACGGCTGGCGGATTTATCGGGATAAGGCGTTTCTTATGTAGCCTATCATTGGATGAACATGGGGATGTTTATTTGTGATTAGTAATGGCCGGGCAAGAAACGGGCTTTGACTGGCGATTTCTGGTCGGGGCGCCCGGACTTAGCGGGTGCGGCTCCCTGCAATGTTGTTTGACAGCCATATACCATGGATATATTATCTCTTAATACGGAATAAATAGACGGAGGTATTACAGGATGTCAGTAACTGCCAATAAAAAGCTCGTTGAAACGCTGTGTATGACCGTGTTCCAGAATCATGATTTTAGCCGTCTTGATGAAATAATGAGAGATGATTATATTCAGCATAATGTGGACACACCGCAGGGTAAAGCCGGATTTAAAAAGTTTCACGAGCATTTTTTCAAAGCCATGCCCGATTTTACCTATACCATCAAGAAAATCGTCGCCGAAGGTGATACCGTTATGATGTATTCTAACGTAACGGCGACGCATCAGGGAGAGTGGTTGGGTAATCCGCCCACGGGTAATAAACTCGACTTTGACACTGTTGATATTTTCCGTATAGAGAATGGGAAAATTGCTGAGCACTGGGACGTGGCGGATACATTGAAGCTGTTTACCCAGGTTGGGAAAGTAAAAGAAGTTAATACTTAAGAACACCTGGCAATGGAGAGTCTCCCGGGACAAAAAAGCTGTAGAGGTTAAAATGGATAAGAAATGTTTAATAACGTATACCTCTTTCACAGGTAATACGGAAAAAGTGGCGTTAAAGTTTAAGGTAACATTCGAAAATCAGGGTTGGCAATGTGATATTTTCAAAGTACGCAAGAACGCAGACGATATTCTCAGACCTCCCTTTGATGTTCGGCAATATGATTTTTTGTGCGTTGGCTCCGGGCTCAGGGCGCATTTACCCTATAATGAAATACTAAACATGCTGAGGGGGCTAATATGGGGATTCGATCCGCGAATAACACTGGGGTTCAGGGATGAGTCCATTCCTTATATCAACGAACCCGTACCTAAACTTACTAAAGACCCGAGGGAATCTCATAGAAAAATTGTACTGGGTCCTGATTCTCCCAAGGCGGTAGTGTTTATAACCTACGGCGGTTATGAATTCGGAGCCAAAGAGGCTGTTCCTGCCATGCAATTATTGGCGCTGGAAATAGAGCATATGGGCTTTCAATGTATCGGACAGTTTTGCTGCCCGGGCAAATATCTGAATGACCCTACACCCATGGCTTTCCATGGAGATATCCGGGATAGACCTAATGAAAAAGACCTGCTCAAAGCACAGATGTTTATCGAAGAAAAGCTGGAGGAAATAGCCGAACGAAAGAGATAATGTGCTTAAACAACTATCGGGATATGGTTCCTGCAGAGTATAGGTATTTTTAATCCATTATCTGGTAATAGTGGTGGTGTTTGTTGTTGTTGCCCATAACACGTATTTCGTAGCGTCTGTTTCTGCCAGTAATCAAAATTTCACAACCCCCGGGGATATTTCGTGATTCCTTATCCGGTTTTATCCCTTTCTACCCTTCAGAAACAGGGCTTTTGCTTTATCTCCCATAAGCTCGACTTCTTCCACTTTGAACCCTACGCCTTCTACCAGGGAACGGAGCTCATCAGGCGATAGCCTGCTTCGGAAATAGCTCAGTGGCTTACCCCACTTCACGATAAACCGGATACCCATTTTCATCATTTCAAACCGCTTCATGCCGTATCCTGTGTAATCTATGATGAATATTAATCCTCCATCCTTTAAAATCCGATAACTTTCATGGAGGACTATTGAGGGATTCTCTATAATATGAACCAGGTTAGCCATGAACACGCTGTCAAATTTCCCGTCCGGGAATGCTGTTTTTTCACAATCGGTTTTTTCTATTATTACGTTCTGACACTCTTTTAATTGTGTTCTCGCCACTGCCAGCATCTCATCTGAAAGGTCGGTAGCCATAACGTGGTTGGCATTTTCAGCTAATACCTTGGTGTAAAAGCCCGCACCACACCCGAGCTCTACGAGTTCGCCCAGATCGCTTTCACCGGATAATCTCTCCAGGATTACCTGCTGGACAGCCTCTCCGACAATATACGTTTGTTCCTCGTTAAAGTTGTCGGCGAACTTGCTCCAGTACTTCTCTTTCCTGTAATCTGTCATAGATATTACCTCCTGTATATAGAAGATAAATTGTAGCTAAAATGTTAACTTGCGTTTCTTATGATATGTTTACTCCTGCAGGTAAAGTAGCACTTGCTTTAATACGTGTCAATAGCCATATTCTCGTCAAGTACACCTCTAGATTATGCTTAGGTGATATTCCGTAAAAATAAAAGAGGATATAGCTACTCACTTTGTATGGGCTTGCAGAGTGTTTTCGGGGATGTATGTATTTTTATCTTAACACCTAGGTTAGGTTTGTTATACAAAACAGAGTGAATAACTGGTATTAAGCAATATCTTTTATTATTACCCGGGCATAGTTATACTCTGTAGGGTTTTTGATTTATAGATAAATAAATGGCTCTCCAGCATCCGAAAAATGGACCGGAATACGTCCCAGCAGGGGCTGCAGCCAGTTAGCCATCTCTTTCATTCCGGGTTCCTCGCTTCGTTCATGCCCCACAACAATCATGGCTTTATTGAAGCCCAGAGACGCGGCGTCACGCACGTAAGCGCTCAGCGTCCATTCGGTGATTTCGCCGCAGACCATAACATCCAGCTGCTGGTCATTCATTAATTTGGCCGGCATTTCTTCCTGGCCGAGACCGAGACTTCCGCCGCCAACCAGTATCCCGACCCGGCTGCATTTCATTTCCGGGTCGCCCACGATTTGAATTACTTTCATTCCTAGCGTCTTTTTCAGAAAGTCAACCAGAGCGACCACTGTTGTCGTAGGAATCGAGTAACAATGCGGTTGAGGTATTCCCGTTTCAAGATAATCTGTCCACCCCAGATTTTTCAGTAACCCTGCATAGATTAAATCAGTATTACCATTGTGCATGTGATCGTGGTACCGCCAGATTGATATCTTATTATCGTCGATCAATGCCTTTTTTTGTCGATAAATCGGGTCGGATTTCAACCAGTCTAGCCGGTCTAAACCGGTAAAATAGGTTGGTTCATGGGTGATGATCAGGTTGCAGCCCGTATCGATTGCCCGGCGGACTACGTCGACCGTTGCCATGAACGTTGTAATAACGCCGGTGACCTGGTGTTCCCAGTTGCCCTCGATTAACTGGTCGCAGGTCTTTTCGAATTTCCTTCCGCCATTTACCCTCAGGATAACCTCGACTACTTCTCTTACATTCATGCTCGTAACCTCCGGCTCAATCATGATACTGGAATATTATACTTGATTCCATCCGGTCGGGAAATGAGCAGGCGTATCCCCGCTTCCTTATTTCATCCGGTAAGCCTATAATCAAATAAAGCTAATCTCAAAACTTGGAAACATCTATTGATTAGACAGGGATGCAATGAAAGACAGGATTTACGGTGGTATTGAAACGGGAGGGACGAAGTTCGTTTGTGGTGTCGGTACAGCGCCGGATAACATTGTAAAAACTCAATTTGCTACCACCAGTCCCGATGAAAGCATCGGGAAGGCAATCGATTTCTTTAAAAACAACTCCGACCAGGAGCAGTTAATTGCCATCGGTATAGCCTCCTTTGGACCTGTTGATCTGGATAAAAATTCTCCGACTTACGGGTATATTACCACCACGCCAAAGGACTCATGGTCTAATATCAGCATTGTTGAGAAGATACGCAGTCAACTTAGTGTGCCGGTGGTTATTGATACGGATGTCAACGGCGCCGCTCTGGGTGAACAGGTCTGGGGAGCCGCGAGGGGGCTTGACACTTTTATCTATCTAACCGTCGGGACGGGGATTGGCGGCGGCGGCATAGTAAACGGTGGACTTATGCACGGGTTGTTGCACCCTGAAATGGGACACATACGCGTCCCTCACGATTGGGAAAAAGACCCGTACCGGGGTTGCTGTCCTTTCCACGGTGATTGCCTTGAGGGTCTGGCATCTGGAAAAGCGATGGAGCTGCGCTGGGGACAGTCGCCCGAAAATCTCCCTGCTGAACATCCTGCCTGGGAGCTGGAGGCAGGCTACCTGGCGTCAGCCATCAACAATTTCATATATACAATATCCCCACAACGTATCATTGTCGGCGGCGGACTGATAAAAAACCCCGACCTAATGCCGGCGGTCCGTCAAAAAGTGTTAGAGAGCCTGAATGGTTATCTCCATTCAGAGGCAATTACCAGGGATATTGACCACTATATTGTCGCTCCGGAACTCGGCGACCTGGCGGGAGTAATCGGGGCGCTGGAGTTAGCGAAGAGAATTCGCCAAGGAATTTGATTTGCTTCTACAGCTTGAAGATGCCGTAAGATACTCCAGCCAGTTTAACCTGGATGTCATCTCCTTCTACACAAGCCTGTACGCCACGACATATGCGGGGTGACAGGTTACCGGGTTTTATTCCTTTTATCTTTGTTGAAGATGGTTCAGCGGACGGATTCAGTACGACGAGGAATCGCTCGTCGTTAGCTTGGCGTAAATAAGCGAAATGCCGTTGACTGGTTTCGACTGGCAAGGGAGTCAGAGTACCATCTGCCTGAAGTGCGGGATAATGCCTCCTCAAGGTAATGAGGTCACGTAAGTGGTTAAGTAGCGACCCGGAATCGCTGGCCTGTTCTTCCACATTCGGGCGGTTGCGGCGTGGGTCTAATGGAAGATAAAACCGGTCTTTATCAGCAGTGGAAAAACCGGCGTTGGGGCCGCTGTCCCACTGCATCGGAGTACGCGAGCCGGTGCGGTCGTATCCTCCTTCTTTCGATGCCAGCCCGGTGATGTAGAGCATGCCTATCTCATCGCCGTAGTAGATAAAAGGCACCCCCGGCCAGGTCAGTAAAAACGTGAAAATTACTTTCAGGTCGCTGGCAGTCCGGCCATCAGTGCGGAGTCTCTTGATATCATGATTACCGCTGGGCACTGAAATCAGGCCTTTGCCTTTTACTTTAGCTATTTGTTCCAGGTAAGATTGGACAAACCCCTGGATTTTGCCGCCGTCATGCCGGAGAAAGAAGCTATTTTCGTTGAGAAATAGGTCGGTATAACCTCCCAATCCGATGTGCAAAACAAAATCGATATCGAAGCCGGCGGCTAGCGATTCCTCGGGGTTACCCCATTCGGAGATTAAAGCGATATCAGGATATCGTGCGCGGATTTTTTCTCCGATGACCTGCCATAATTTAATCGTCTCTTGATGGCCAGGGTCCATTTTCACCAGCGAAAAAGCCATATCGACACGAAACCCGTCTACTCCATGCACGAGCCAGTAGTCCATGATTTTAATCAGTTCCCGGCGGGTCTCGAGCGGTCCGGGCGCGTTAACCGGTTGCTGCCACGGTAAGTCCGGCCTGGCAAACCCGTAGTTCAATGCCGGCTGGAAATAGAAACAATTGGCGACATAGCTCCCATCTCTCTCGGAGTAACCCCGTACGAGGGAAAGCGTCGATTTTGCTTCGGAGAAGATGGAGGATGTCCAGATATAGCGGTCAGAGTATCTATTTCGTCTGGATCGGCAGGAAGCCTTAAACCAGGGGTGGTCGATGGAAGTATGTCCGGCCACCAGGTCGAGGCAGACTCTTATCCCGCGCCGGTGGGCTTCGCGACAGAGTCGATAGAGGTCCCGGTTGGTCCCGTAACGCGGCGCGACCCGGTAATAATCATCTACATCATAACCGGAATCTCTGAAATGAGATACGAAACAGGGATTAATCCACACCGCGCTGATGCCCAGCCATTGAAGATAGTCCAGTTTTTGAATTATCCCGGGGATATCGCCGATGCCATCGCCGTTAGAATCGTAGTAACTCTGAGGGTAAATCTGGTAAAAAATTGCCTGCTTGAGCCAGGCGGGTGAACCGGTTTCGGTACCCATTTGCGGGAAATCCGGAAATTTATCCTTGTCCATAATTATGGCACTATTTTACCTTGAGTTCTGCGCATTATCAATGCGGGCATATCTATATCTTCACACAAGAGAATGAATTCTTAAAAGTTAATTCAGGTAAAAATAAAGAGAAACTAAAATACATTACCCCTCTTCGATGGTGAGAGGGGTAATGCTCGGCTAGTTAATAATAAGTGTTTAGTCTTATTCTGTTATTTCACGTTTATAGTAAAGACGACTGTCTGGTCTTGAGCTGATGGTTGTTCCCAGGGGCGGTGATAAGTGAAAGTGACCTGAGTCTCTCCCTTGCTCAGTGCCTTAAACGTGAAATACTCGGTTCCACCAGCACCAACTATCTGTTTTCCTGTGTTATCCTGTTCTTTATACGTATTCTCTACCAGGTTGAGTGCTTTATCGTCATAAGCTACCTGCCAGCTATAGCCGGTAGTAATATTGGATTCTAATGCAATGGTGAATTCCTTGTTCACTCCGGTGTTGATTATCTGATCGGGCTCAGTGAAGGCTTTCGCTGCCGCTGTACATCCGGAAAACACCCCGGTTAAGAGTATGACGCTCGCTAAGGCTACCATTATTAACTTTTTCATTTTTCTCCTTCTCCTTATTTTTTAGGTATTATCTACCTTGATATATATATCAGTCACTCTTGCACATCACCTCCTTACCAGTATGCCTGTATGTAATGTCTGGACATATATGTCTTATCTACTACATAATAACGTAAGAACTACTAAAAGGTTAGGCGTAATTATCTCATGAAAAAGTGGAATTTTATTACGAATCACGGACTAATACTTCAGTACATCTCACGTAATCCACAGTGCACCATGAGGGAAATAGCTGAGGTCCTCAATGTTGCCGAAAGATCAATACAAAGAGTCCTGGAAGACTTAGAGGCAGAGGGATATATCACGTGGAAAAGAACCGGTAAGGGAAATATCTACGAGATAAATTATAATCAAGGATTGAAGCACGACCTTACCAAGGATACATTGGTGAGAGATTTGCTTGCATTGCTAAGTAGTAACAGAACATGAGCGTTTATAACTAAAATTTCATCACCGGATTATACTACAAAACGGCCTGTTATCATCTAGCTCAATAAAATCCCGGATTTAGACATGACTAGATATGAACTATTTATACCCAATTTATTAAAGCAATAAAATAACTTTAATTGAAGTAAGTAGTAAATTGCAGTTTTCTATATTGCTCTGGGTTTATGAGTAATATTCAACCTGAAGTCGGCAGATATAGGTATCCGAGTCTTATTGTACATGTTATATCAATTACACAACTTGACAACGGTTTTTCGCTCTGACATCATGACAAAAAGATGGGCAATCTCTCCACTATGGTCACCAATATTCAGGGTTACTCTATCCATGACGGACCGGGTATAAGAACCGTGGTCTTCCTGAAAGGATGCAGCCTCGAATGCCAGTGGTGCAGCAATCCCGAATGCATTTCCCCACTCCCCGAGGTTGGATTTATCAAGACACTCTGCACCAGATGCGGCAGGTGCGCCGGAGTGTGCCCCGAGGAAGCGCTGGTTTATGAGGAAGACAAGCTTCCCTCTATCGACCGTGAACGATGTACGGGCTGCGGCGTATGCAGTTCGGTTTGTGATTATGAAGCACTGGTTCTTTACGGGAAGCAAATGAGTGTCGATGAAGTTTTCGATGCGGTAAACCGTGATAAGATGTTTTACGACGCATCGGGCGGCGGGGTAACGGTTTCCGGCGGTGAGCCCCTGCTGCAGACGGAATTTGTTTGCGAACTGCTTGAAAAATGCCGCCAGGCCGGCATTCACACCTGCATGGAGACATCGGGATTTACCGCCGGGTCCGCATTAAGACAGGTCCTCCCTTATACCGACTATGTGCTTTATGACCTCAAACACATGAATTCGAAAAAACACTGCCAGTATACCGGTAAACCGAATGGTCTGATACTCTCCAACGCGAAAATCGTGGCTGCCAGCGGCGTGGAAACGCTTTTCCGGATGCCTTTGATTCCGGGCATTAATGATGACAAGCAAAATATCAGGGAAACAGCGGAGTTTTTACATGATTTGGGAAACAATACCCTTCGTATTGAACTGATGCCGTACCATCGCTTGGGAAAAGGGAAATACGAATCGTTAGATAGGGAATATCGTCTGTCTGCAATTCTTTCTCCTGAACCGGATGAACTTGAATTGGTAAAAAAGGAGTTCGAGGCTAACAATATTACATGTTTGATATCGAGATGATATAATACACGTGGAAATAGATTACCCACGTTACAGTTTATAAATGTGGAGGAAATTATGATCATTAAGTCAGATACCGATGAAGCTTTGCTTAAAGAGATTGATGACTTGCAGCTAAGTGAGCGTCTCTTTCAGCTTAAAGACTCCATGTTCAGCGCCCCGAGATTTATTTCCGTTGAACGTGCCAGACTGGCGATGGAGTCCTGGAAAGAGACGGAGGGGGAAGACATCGAGCTTCGCCGCGCCAGGCTGTTCAGGAAAGTACTCGAAGGCACCCCCATAGCTATCCACGATTTTGATATCATCGTCGGCAGGGAAACGGAACACCTCATCGGTGCGCCGGTATTCGTGGATGAAACCGGTGACTGTATCCTCGGTCTCTGGGACGAAGGGGATAGCCTGAGTCGGGCAATGGTCTTTCAGGCGAAAGAGGATAAGAACGTATTAAGGGAATGCTCCCGTTTCTTCGCCGGGAAGACGGCGCCGGACCATGTCAAGGAGACTTGGTATTCCGTGGTGGGAGACTGGGCACGGGATATATCTGACGCCAAGGGCGCCGATCCTACCCCGGATTCCGGCTACTTCCCGGGTGTAACCAACCGGGCGATGTGGGAAAAGGTGTTATCAAAAGGCATGCGTGGCCTGATTGAGGAAGCGCAGGCCGGTATCCAGCGGTTTAGGGAAATGAAAGAGACCGATGTAAATAAATTATATTTCTGGCAATCGGCAATTATCGTCTGTGAAGCTATGATACGCTACGCGCAACGCTACGCTGAACTGGCACGCCGCAAGGCTGATAAAGAGTCCGATCCCGAGAGGAAAAACGAGCTTATCGAGATTGCCGGGATTTGTGAAAACGTGCCGGAGTATCCGGCAAGAACTTTTCACGAGGCTCTCCAGTGCATGAATTTCATCATCGTAGCCAGAGGTTTGGAGGCGATGTATCCCCTGCTTATCGGCAGAATCGACCAGTACCTGAGACCGTATTTCGATAAAGACCTCCGGGAGGGGCGGTTGACGCTGGAGAGGGCGGCGGAATTGCTGGGCGGCGCCTTAATACTCTGGGGCATGAAAGTCGTGGTGCCGGTCGGCGAAACACAGCAGGAAACCCATCAATTCAGCTACAGCATCAACAGTATCAATATCGGTGGTGTGGACAGAGACGGCGAAGACGCCTCGAACGCACTCAGTTACCTTGTTCTCCACATGATAGGGCTTATCAGGTTATCGTCGCCGACCGTCCTGCTTAACTGGAACGCACAGACACCCCGCTGGCTGCTGCTCAAGGCGCTGGAAACGAATGTTAAGACGAAAGGCGGCATCCCCCTGTTTGAAAACAGCGACCATGTCGTGGCCAGCTTTGTAAACGACGGGACTCCCGTGGAGGTGGCGAGAGACTGGTACGGTCAGGGCTGCGTGACGCCGGTTCTTCCATCTAAAGTTGACCACAACGGCAGCGAAGGCAAGGGGGCGGTAAACGTAGCGTTGATTCTGGACCTCACGCTGCACCGGGGGGTATCGCAGATAACCGGCAAAAAAGTGGGCATTGACGTTGGCGATCCGCGTGGCTTCAAGACTTTCAAAGACCTGTACGAAGCGTTTAAAAAGCAGTACAGATACGTCGTCAACCGCGTTCTGTGGCTTGGCACCCTTGCCCAGAGCATTGAACCCAGGTACCTGCGTTTCCCGTTTAATTCCTGCATTACCGGACCCGGTTGCATGGAGAAGGGGCAGGACATATTGGTTACGGACGAGGACCACAGCTACGGTATCAGCGACCGGGCGATAGTCGATACGGCGGATTCCCTCACGGCTGTGAAGAAACTGGTGTTCGATGAGAAAAGACTGACCATGGATGAGCTTATGAATGCCATCGATACTAACTTCGAGGGCGAGCGTGGCGAGGAAATCAGACAGATATGCCTGGCGGCGCCCAAGTTCGGTAATGACATCGACGAGGCGGATTTGATGGTCCGTGATGTGGGAGAATTTTCCGGGAGCGTAATCATGTCATACATAAATCCCTTCGACGTGCCCTGCAAGATTTCCCGCGAGGGACTATCCTGGCACTATTTCGGAGGTCTGGGCGTGGGCGCCCTCCCCAACGGACGTAAATCAAAGGAGCCCCTGAACGACGGCTCGATATCGCCGATGCGGGGAATGGACAAGCTTGGGCCTACCGGTGTCATCAGGTCGGTACTCAAGGCAGGTTTTAAAGAATCTTACGCCTCATGTTTGAACCAGAAGTTCTCGGGGACGGTCATGCAGAGCCCGGAGAGTCGGGAAAAACTGGGAACACTCGTCGATACCTTCTTCAGGAATGGCGGGCAGCACATCCAGTTCAATATGGTCGATACCGAGGAATTGCTCGATGCTAAGGCCCATCCCGAAAAACACCGCGACCTGGTGGTCAGAGTGGGAGGCTTCAGCGCCTATTTCGTCATGCTTTCTCCCGAGATTCAGGATGACATTATTTACCGAAGCACGCAGGGTTGTTAGTAGGCATATATATAACGTGATTTGCCTGACATACCGGACCAGGAACTCAAAGGGCCCTGCAAGATAATGTTGAACTAAATGCTGTTATTTTAGCAAAATATACTGATTCCCAATCCCGCTCAGTTAGCATCAAAATCGGGGAAATGGTCTCTTCAGGAATGAAGTCCTTTCCGTCCTCAGCTTATGTTACTACCATTGTCTGAACATCGGGATGTTTCTCCTGCGGTGCGGAGGTTTGGACTCTGCCGTTCACATTCAAATTAAAGCATTGATTTATTGCGATGGGTTTGACATAGGGCTCATTGTCCAGTCATGCGTATAGCCACTTGATACCGTTTGATTTTTCAATTAACCTTTATCATAATTATTTGAAAAAGAAGGGACATTATGACTGCCCTTGTCACAGGAGCCAGCGGTTTTTTGGGTGGGACTCTTGCCAACACTCTCATCGACAAAGGTGAGAAGGTGAGGATTCTAGCCAGAAAGACCAGTAAACTCGACCACCTGAAGGACTTACCACTTGAAATAGCTTATGGTTCACTTGAAGATCAAACCAGCCTTATCGAAGCTTTAAAAGGTATAGATATTGTTTATCACTGCGCAGCTTTATCATTTGATTGGGGAAGATGGGAGGAATTCTACCAGGCAAACGTTACTGGAGTAAATAACATTCTAGCAGCGGCAGTGAATACAGGGAGAATAGAAAGGTTTCTACACATCAGCACGTCGGACGTTTACGGTTATCCCGTCAAAGCCTGTGATGAGTCATATCCTATCACTAATATAGGTTTATTCTATAACTGTAGCAAGGGTATGGGTGAAAAAGCAGTCTGGGATTGCTACATAGAGACTGGTTTACCAATCACTATAATCAGGCCGGTTACAATCTATGGTCCTCGTAGTAAAGATATAGTAGGTGAAATTGCCGGGTTGCTGCTAAAGAAACAGATGGTTCTTATCAATCATGGCAAATCAAAGGCTGGGTTATTATATATCGACAACGCAGTTGAAGGTATCATTGAAGCTTCCATATCACCAAATACGATAGGGCAAGCCTACAATCTCCGTGATGAAACCGATGAAACCTGGAAACAATACGTTGAGGCACTGGCAGATGGACTTAAGGTACCTTATCCCAGACTGCATCTCCCTGCAGGTTTAGCTCTTGCCTTAGCAAGGTTTCTCGAAGGACTATACTTAACCTTCCGAATTCAGAGTCGTCCTTTGCTAACACGACATGCAGTATATATTTGTTTCAGGAATCAGGGGTATTCTATCGAGAAAGCTCAACGGGACTTTGGATTTAAGTCGAAAGTATCATTTGAAGAAGGAATTACCCGTACGTTGTCTTGGCTGAAATCTGAAGAAGGTAAAAGCTTTATGTCCAGAATATAGTCTTTATATAAACCTCATGTTGGTAAACATCGGGATATTATTCCTGCGGTCCGCAGGATTGGTTAGTGCCATTCACCTTTCACATTAATTAAATCAATCTGCTACTGCCGCCGGACTGGCTCGCCATTTTACAGGTAGCGGCTAGTCTTCAGTCGTCGGTATTTTCTGAAAGTAGACGGACGATAGTGTTCTGAATATGTTATACTCAAATCAAAGTTCGATAACCGTAATAGGAGTAAGTAATGCTGGAGAGAAAAAAGGGAATTCCGGTGGCCCCCGACAAACTGGAAGTGCACAGGCTCAACGATTCGATACGGACGGTACAATGCAACCTGTTCCAGGAATCCCACTATGCCTATACCAGCTGGGTGATCACCGACGAGGGCGTGGTCATCATAGACGCGGGCACGGGGGCAGTCGCTCCGCTGGTGAAAGAGGAAATCGCCCGGGAAACTGACAAGCCGGTCAAATACATCATCTACACCCACGGGCACTTCGATCACACCGAAGGCACCGCGGTCTTCATGGACCAGCACCCGGATGTAATCGGCCATGACAACGTCAAACCGCGCTTCGACCGGTACGAGAAGACCGCCGATTATTTCCGTCACATCATGGAAATCCAGATACGGCAGACGCTGCCGATCAAGAGGGCCGAGTTCGTCTATCCTACCATCACCTACCAGGATAGCTACAACTTTAAACTCGGGGGGCTGACCTTCAACCTGTTCCACGGCAAGGGCGAGAGCGACGACGGCACCCTGGTCTGGATACCCGAAATGAAGACGGTTTTCTGCGGCGACCTGCTGGAAGCGTCCTTCCCGAACCTGGGCAATCCCTTCAAGGTGATGCGGTACGCCAAGGAGTGGGCAGACGCGCTGGAACAGGTGCTCGGTTTGGACCCCGATCTGGCTATCGGCGGGGACGTCGTCCTGACCGATAATCGGGAGATCAACGACCATTTCAAGGAAACCATCGAGCTATTAAGGTACCTCGAAGACTCCGTAATAGATGCGGCCAATCGCGGCAGGAACCTAGAACAGATGACGGAAGAGATACAACTGCCGCCCCATCTGGAGAACAGCCCGAACCTCCGTCAGATATATTCGCGGAGAGAATTCGCCATCTACAACATC
>DUFB01000074.1 GCA_011192005.1 Dehalococcoidia bacterium | reverse complement strand
TTGACCTCTTCGTCGGTGAGGGTATGCGTCGGTGATTGATACACCAGGCGGTAGGCCAGCGATTTTTTCCCCGCGGCTACCTGCTTGCCGGAGTAAACATCGAACAGCCTGACCTCGCTGACGAGCGAGAAACCATTGATAATATCCGCTATCATCTGGTGGGATACGCCCGTATCCACCACCAGCGCCAGGTCGCGGTAGATACTCGGGAAACGTGATACCGTCTCGTATTTCTTTATACCTGTCGCGAACGGCAGCAGCGAGTTTATATTAATCTCGAACAGCCCCACCGTCTCGCTGATTTCAAAGGCGCCGGCTACCCCGGGGTGCAGCTCGCCGATTACCCCCAGTTTCACCTTCATCCCGTTATCCTTGATTACCATTGCTGCTTGCCGTGCCGGGTGCAGTCCTTTATCCTCGCTCTTCTCGAATTCCGCTGCAATACCCAGATGCTCGAGCAGGGATTCCACCGCGCCCTTGACATCGTAGAAATCATAAACGCCGTTGCCGCCCAGCCACGACTTTTGAATCCGGTCTCCGCTCATGATGCCGCAGAGGACCTCGGACTCGGCCGGCAAGCCTTTTTCCGACGGTATGAATATCTTGCCCAGCTCGAAAAGCCTTATTCCTTCCTCTTCGTACCGCCGGTTCGAGGCCAGCGTGGACAGTATATTCGCTCTAAGGTTGTGTCGCATGTATTCCTGATCGGACGTCATCGGGTTCAGCACGCGGAGGGGCACCGGCTCCGATAAGGCTGGCTCGGGCAGCAGGTTGCTCAACGCATCCAGTCCGGTCATCGTATAGGTCATTATTTCCTGGAATCCGTATCCCGTCAGGCACTGCCGTATGGTTCTGATGGTTTCCAGCGACGTGTCCGGGTCATGACTCGGTATCGGGTCGTGGAACAGGGTGGCCGGGATTTTATCGTAGCCGATAATCCTGCCTGCTTCTTCGATGAGGTCTTCTGCCAGCCGGATATCGCTCCGCCAGTAGGGGGCCGTGGCTTTTATCTTGCCGCCCTGTTCTTTACATTCGAAACCAAGCGCCGTAAGGGCGTCTATTATTTGTTCGTTATTTACATCTATTCCCAGCACACGACTGGTCTTTTCCGCTGTAAGACTGATGGCTTCGGGCTTTTTTTGGCCGGGGTAAACATCCACGATGCCCCTGGCTATTTTACCGTTCCCGAGCTCGGCAATCAGCTTGGTGGCGTGCTTCAGCGCCGGAATGGTCATCCCCGCGCTGATTCCCCGCGAAAACCTCATCGAGGCTTCGCTGGTAAGTCCCAGGTGCTGGCTCGTGTAATGGTTGCTGGCAGCGTTGAAGCTGGCGGCTTCCAGCAGGATATTCGTGGTAGCATCGGTGACCTCGCTGTTGAGGCCCCCCATGACCCCCGCGATGGCCACCGTTCTCTCGCCGTCGCCGATAACCAGCATATTATTGGTCAGTGTTCGCTCCGCCCCGTCCAGCGTATAAAATTCCTCGCCGTCATCGGCCCGCCGCACGATTATCTTCTTGCCGGCGATTCTGTCGTAGTCGAAGGAATGCAGGGGTTGACCGTATTCCAGCATGACGTAGTTGGTGATATCGACGATGTTGTTTATCGGGCGCTGCCCGCAGGCAATAAGCCTTTCCTGAAGCCAGGCTGGAGAATCTTTAATCTCGACGTCGGTAATCAGGCTGGCGCAGTACCGCGGACACAGGTCGGGGTCAGCTATCTCTATCGATATCATTTCGTCAATAAGGACATCGGTTTCCTCGTACGCTATTTCCGGGATGTGTGTCTTCTGACCGGTCAGGGCGGCCACTTCTCTGGCGATACCCACCACCGAGAGGCAGTCGGGACGGTTGGCGGTAATCTCCAGGTCGAGGACGGTATCCCCCATGTAGTCGGCCAGCGGCATGCCCTTAACGGCTGTTTCCGCCAGTACCATGATGCCCTCGTGATTATCGGAAATGCCGAGTTCCTTCTCCGAGCAAATCATTCCCCGCGAGGAAACGCCGCGTATCTTGGCGGCTTTCAGTTCCTCCACCTCATCGTTGTAGGGGTTCACCAGGCGTGCCCCGATGCGCGCGAAAGCTATCATGTCGCCGTTATTGAGGTTGGGCGCGCCGCAGACCACCGTTTCCTGCTCCGTACCCAGGTCGACCGTCGCCAGTTGGAGTCGGTCGGCATTGGGATGCGGATTGATGGCCACTATCTGCCCCACAACGATATTGTTCCAGCCTCCTCCGATGGCCTGTATTACTTCGGTCTCGAAGCTGGACATGGTCAGCTTTACCGCCAGTTCCGCCGGAGGCAGCGTAACATTTACGTAGTCTTTCAGCCAGTTAACTGGTACTAACATTTTACCCTTTTAGAATTGCTTTAAAAATCTCAGGTCGTTGTTATAGAAAAGACGCATGTCTTCCACCCCGTAACGCTGCATGGGCAGCCTTTCCAGTCCCATCCCGAAGGCGAAACTCGTGTATTCTTCCGGGTCAATGCCTCCCCGCCGCAGTACGTCGGGATGGGTCATGCCGCAACCCAGTAATTCTATCCAGCCGACGTTGCCGCAGGCACGGCACCCCGAGCCTTTGCAGACGATGCATTCAATGTCTAATTCGGCACCCGGTTCCACGAAAGGGAAGAAACCGGTACGGAAACGGATATTTCTCCTGGGTCCGAAATACCGGTGCACGAACTCATAGAGCACACCTTTCAAATCCCCCATGGTGATGCCCCTGTCCACCGCCAGCCCGTCCATATTGTGGTAGATGTTCAGATGCGTGGCGTCGGTAGCCTCGTAGCGGTAAACCCGGGATGGCTCTATCGCCCTGATGGGTGGTTTCATCGTCTCGATAATCCGGGCACTCACGGCGGTGCCGTGGGTACGTAGTAGCATCCGCCCGCGTTTATCGTCGGGCTCGCTGTCCAACCAGTAGGTGGACATATCGTCGCGTGAAGGGTGCTCGGCGGGGATGTTCAAAGCTTCGAAGTTGTAATAATCCCATTCCACGTCGGGTCCCTGTATCACCTGGAAGCCCATCGATATGAATATATCGCATATTTCGTCGATTGCCCTGGTGATGGGATGGCGGTGTCCCACCGGCAAGGAACGGCCCGGCAGACTGATATCGATCGACTCTCCGGTCGTCGAAGATGTTAGCTCCGCCTCGCGGAGTGCCTGGTTTTTCTGGCTGGCTCCGCTTTCCAGCTCCTTTTTTACCCTGTTGGCGGCAGCGCCGGCCGCTTTCCTTTCTTCGATAGACAGGTTAGCCAGACTGCGTAATATCTGCGTCAGCTGGCTCTTCTTACCCAAGTATTGCACGCGCCATGCTTCCAGGTCTCTGGCATTATCGATGCCGCCCAGTTGTTCTAAAGCTGCCGTCTTTATTTCTTCTATCTTATCTAGCATTTTCTTCCACTATTAAAAATTTCCCCTTCCATCGCTGAAGGGAAGGGGAATAAGTAAGGTTTCCTGGTAAAACGCTCCGCTACTGAGTCTTCCCTCCAGCCATCGCGGCTAGGCTGCTAAAGCTTTCCGGCTCTCTCACGGCCATATCGGCCAGCATCTTGCGGTTTATCTCAATACCGGATTTCTTGAGTCCATCCATGAATTTGCTGTAAGTAATACCCCGGGCACGGCAGGCGGCGTTCACCCGCAGTATCCACAACCGCCTCATGTCGCCCTTTCTCTCGCGGCGGTGGGCATAAGCGTAGGCTAGCGACTTTATCATCGACTCATTGGCACGCTTGATGAGTCGATGCTTCGTACCTCGATGTCCCTTGGTCTGGGACAGTATCTTCTTATGTCGTCGGTGTGAGGTTACTCCTCGTTTCACTCTGGGCAACTAACGGTTCCTCCTCTATTTCTTCCTGTAGGGTATCAGCCTTGATACGCGCTGGCGATCTTTCGGGTGTATTTCTATCATCTCGTCGAAGAGTCTGCGTACCCGCTTCGCTTTCTTCATGCGCAGATGGCTTTTGGGTCCCTTGACCCTCATTATTTTACCGCTACCGGTAACGTGAAAACGGCTTTTGGCGCCTTTATGTGTCTTAAGTTTCGGCATGTTGTGCTTCCTTGGTCTCTTCCTTCGATTCTTCTACAGGCTCTTTCTTTGCCTCTTCTTTAACTTTGACTTTGGGTGTTCCCGGTGCCACGATGATATTCATCCGCCTCCCCTCCATCACCGGTTTCCTTTCCAGATAAGATATATCGTTCAGCGATTCCACCATGCGTTGCAGGACTTTCCAACCCAGCTCGGGGTGAGTTGATTCACGGCCCCGGAACATCAGTGTTATCTTTACTTTATCGCCCTCGTTCAGCAGTTTCCGTGCCGTTCTGGCTTTAGCCTCGAAATCATGGATCCCGATTTTGGGTCTCAGCCGTATTTCCCTGAGCATGGAAAGCTTCTGGGCTTTTTTGGCCTGCTGTTCCTTTTTCGCCTGCTCGTACTTGTACTTACCGTAATCGAGAAGCCGACAGACAGGAGGTGCTGAGTTAGGAGCTACTTCAACAAGGTCCAGGCTTTGCTTTCTTGCCATCTCCCGTGCCTGAGCCACGGGCATTATCCCGAGTTGCTCTCCCTTCTCCCCCACCAGACGAACTTCCTTGGCCAGGATTCGCTCGTTGACACGAAGTTGCTTAACTATTGTTCTTCTAAACCTCCTCCAAGCGCAGGTATCTTACGAACAAAAACTATACCATATTCTTCTCTAAGAATCAACCCTRTGAAGTACGGTAAGYAYAGGATTTTAWGTCTTATCGGCTATTTCCCGGCTGATGACTTCCAGGAAGTCCTTATAAGGCTGTGYCGGTAGYTGCTCTCCGYTGCGTTTTCTTACGGAGACGGTGTTCTCCGTTTCCTCTTTATCCCCGACGACGGCCATGTAGGGRATTTTCTCCAGCTGTGCCTGCCGKATTTTCAGGTTCATCCTCTCCGAGCGGTCGTCTATTTCCACGCGTATACTCCTGCTCTTGAACTCGCCTTCCAGCCTGCGGGCGTATTCCAGGTGACGGTCRGCGACGGGTATGATTTTCACCTGCACCGGTGCCAGCCATAMCGGGAAAGCSCCWGMRTAATGYTCTATTARSAGACCGAARAATCGYTCCCAGGCGCCGAGCAGKGCCCGGTGTATCATGTAAGGTCGGTGTTCCTKRCCRTCGGCGCCGACATATACCATGTCGAAACGCTCGGTCTCGTTAAAGTCGAACTGGATKGTGGTTGCCTGCCACTCGCGTCCCAGAGCATCTTCAATCTTGATGTCTATCTTGGGGCCATAGAAAGCCCCCCCACCCTCATCGACCTCAAACGGCAGTTTACTTTCCTCGATGACATGGCGCAGAGCTTCCTGGGCGTCCTGCCACATCTGCTCGGTACCGATGGAGCCTTGAGGGCGGGTGGAGAGATACACCTTGAACTTCTCGAAACCGAAAGTCCTCAGCATATACAGCGAGAAACGCAGTACTTCGGAAATCTCATCTTTCATCTGCTCCGGAGTGCAGATAATGTGGGCATCGTCCTGGGTAAACCCTCTTACCCGTAATAGACCCAGCAGTACACCGCTCCTTTCGTAGCGGTAAACCGTGCCCAGCTCAGCCCAGCGCATGGGCAAATCGCGGTATGACCTTATCTGCGACTTATAGGCGAGCATATGGAAGGGACAGTTCATGGGCTTGAGGTAGAATTCCTGCTCGTCGATAGTAATGGGCGAATACATGTTCTCGGCGTAGTGTTCGAGGTGTCCGCTGAGTTCCCATAATTTTCTCAGACCTATATGTGGTGTATAGAGGATTTCGTAGCCGTTGGCGTAATGCTCCTGCCGCCAGAAGTCCTCTGCTACGGTGCGGATACGCCCGCCCTTGGGAGTGTAGATAACCAACCCGCCGCCGATTTCTTCGGGCATCAGGAAGAGGTCCAGTTCTTTGCCCAGCCTGCGGTGATCGCGCTTTTTTGCCTCTTCTACCAGAGTCAGATGATTATCAAGTTCCTCCTGAGTATTGTAAGCGATACCATAAATTCTCTGCAGCATCGGATTGCGTTCTTTACCCCGCCAGTATGCCCCGGCGATATTGGTCAGCTTGAAAGCCTTAATCTCTCCGGTCGAGTTCACGTGAGGCCCCCGGCACAAATCGGTAAAATTCCCCTGCTCGTATATCCCCACCTTGTCGTCTTCGATTTCATCAATTAGCTCGAGCTTATAAGGTTGAGCGGCAAAAAGCTTTTTCGCTTCGCCTTTGGATAGCTCTTTATGAGCGAAAGGCAGGTCGGCTTTGATGATTTCTCGCATCTTCTCTTCGATGATTGGCAGGTCGTCAGGCGTTAGCGTACGCGGTAAATCGAAATCATAGTAAAATCCGTCCTCTATCGCCGGCCCGATGCCGAACTTGGCGTCCGCGAAGATAGACAGTACCGCCTCGGCCATCACGTGAGATGCCGAATGCCTGACTTTTTCCAGATTATTATCCTTATTCACAAGCTCATTATATCAGCCCCCAGCTACGAAGGCAATGGAATTTTTTACATCCTTGATTCCATTATGATAGACTACGTCGTGTCCCTCTCCATAAAGAAAATCTTTCCCATATTGGCATTATCCATTTTCTCCTCAATGGTCGGTATCGGCATTATCGCGCCGCTATTACCCGTATATGCTCGGGACCTGGGTGCTACTGGAGTCTGGGTGGGCGTAATTTTTGCTGGTTACGCCATTTCTCGCACGGTTATTCTGCCGTTCGTTGGTAAATTGTCTGACCGTCGTGGCCGCAAGATTGTCATCTCGGTCGGGCTTTTTATGTTTACGGTCACCTCTTTTACCTATGTACTCGCCGATAATGTAGGAGTGCTATTGGTTATCAGGTTGTTGCAGGGGGTGGCTGCCGGTTTTGTCCAGCCTATCTCCCAGGCTTATATCGGCGATATCGCCCCGGAAGGTGAAGAGGGTAAATGGATGGGCCTTTTTAATGCCGCTTTCCTGGTGGGCTGGGGTTGTGGTCCCCTCATCGGTGGTATCCTTAACGACCATTTCGGCATGGATTCCGCTTTCTATGTCATGGGCGGACTCAATGCCCTGGCATTTCTCGGTGTAGCCTTTTTTCTTCCGGAAGTAGCCCGTAAAAAAGTAGAGACCGCACCGCGGTCTTCTTTCAGGGATATGGCGTCCAGTAGATTATCCTGGGGGCTTTTCAGCTTCCAGGTCGGTGATTCTGCCCATCGCGGTATCGTCCAGACTTTCATTCCCGTGTTCGGTAGTATAGCTCTCAACCTGAGTTCATCACTTACCGGAACGATATTGTCGGTTCTTGTCCTGGGGGCCGGCTTGATTCAGATTATCACCGGACGCCTTGCCGACAGGTTTAACAAGAGACTGGTTGTTGTCATCGGGAGCATCGGTATAATCGTCTCCGGTCTGGTAATCCCTCAGTCTGCTGGTTTCTGGACAATGCTGGTTTTTCTGGCAATAGCTATTGTCGGGGATGCCACGGCGGTACCCTCTGCTTCGGCTCTGGTAATTGAGGAGGGCAGGAAATACGGTATGGGTTTGTCCATGGCCATGTTTAATATGGGACTCGGTGTCGGTATGTCCGTCGGCCCAATTCTGGCCGGACTGGCCGCCGATTTATGGGGGACCGAATCGGCTTTTTACTATATGGCGGCTCTTATGCTGGTATGTACTCTAGCCTTCGTCCAGCTTACACGTCAGCCCAGGTCTCTCACACGCCTGTCGATATAACTCACCAGGAACAGCAGCACCACGCTTGCCAGCAGTGCCCAGAGTTCCAGGTATTTTACCGAGACTAGCGCGCCTTCTAGGTTAAACCAGTCGTCGAGATAGGGCACCAGCTTGCTGAAAAGTCCCAGTCCCCCGCCCCCGATTAGCGCCGCGAGAGCACCGTTGCCGGTTATTTTAAGCCTGTCTCTGAAAAATCCGAATATAACCGGTAAAGTCACCCCGCAGGTGTAGACGGTATAGGCAAAAAGCAGCGAGCTTATGATTCCCTTCAGGAGCAACGCCACTACCAGCGAGCATATTCCCAGTATCAGGATTATCCAGCGGGAACGGGGCAGAATGCCTGTCTCCGGGGATGCCGGATGGAACTTGCCGATGATATCCACCGACAGTATCGTGCTGGCACTCAGCAGCGTCGTATCGGCCGAGGACATCACCGCGCAGAGCAGGGCGGCCATGACGAGCCCTCCCAGCAGCGGTGAGAATATCTCTTTGATTACCATCGGCAGCGCCTGTTCGGCGGCTATCTGCGGGAAGAGCACGGCAGCGCCCATGCCGATGACGGTTATCGCCAGGGCTATCGGGATGAGCAGCGCTGCAGTGCTGAAGGTGGATATTCTGGCTGTCTCATCGTCCCGGGCGCAGAAAATTCGCGAGTACATGTCCGGCCCCACCACGTACGTCAGCCCGACTATCAGCAGGTAATATAAAAGGTTCATCCCGTCGAACTTGGAGTTGAGGGGAAAAGCGAACATGTCCTGCGGTAATGAAGCGTAAAATCCTTCCCAGCCTCCCARTTTTGACAGGAGYACGCCCACTCCGGCAAATATCCCCCCGAAWATKATMAYYGTCTGGAACAGGTCAGTGCGGAGKACGGAGTACTGTCCGCCCAGCAGGGTRTAGAGGATAAACACYGCGGAGAAGATWATCATCCAGAGMTCCCGGYTYCCCATGTCCARRACGCTCATTATCGTCCCCGCGGCRATAATCTGKGCGGCGATTACRCCAATCCARGCGATTACTATCAGTATSGAKGAAACGAAAGCCACGCGGCGGTCGTATTGCTTTTCAATCAGCTCGGGGAGCGTGTAGAGAGCGAACTTCCTCACTTTCCCCGCGAAGAACAGCCCCAGGACTATCAGGCCGATGCTCCCCACCAGTATCCACCAGGCACCCGGTAGCCCCCGCGTGTAGCCGAATCCCGCCATGGCCAACGTGGCTGACCCTCCGATGATGGTCGCCAGCAGCGAACCCGTCACGAACCATACAGAACTCTTCCTCCCCGCCACAAAGAAATCGTCGGCACGCCGCGCTTTTTTTCTGCTGATGATGCCGATGCCGATTATTATCAAAAAATATACTATTATAATGACAAGCTCGGGCATTCCAGCTTTCCTTCTTTTAATGGATAGTGAATCTGCAGAGGCAGTATCGGAGCGAGACTGGTACGTGCGAAGAGGCGGGGCAATCCGGTATACGGGCCGTTAATCGATAGTGGTTTATTGACATACTGACGTAATTAACGTGGGGGTTTCTCGGCGCCTATAAGGGCTATCTCTATCCTTTGTCCGCATTTGGAACAGGTAATATTCAGGGTTACCGTCTGTTTCATTACCCTCTCGGCGACTACGGTAACGATGGAATCGACGTTATCCAGACGCCGGTCGAGCATATCGAGGCGCTGTGAAATCCGCTCGATAGCGATGTTATTTGCATTGTCTGTGGTTTCCGCTTTTCTTTTCTTGGCCAAATTAAAATCCTCGGAGTCAGTTTATTTAAACTAATTATATGTGTCTCGGGTTGCTATGTCAAAAACGGATTCACTTTGGGCAGGTCGTATGGTAAAGATATTTATATATTACATGATATTGATTTATCCAATTTGTCGGGGTATAATCCTAAAACAAAGTCATTATTTTATTCGATTATTCTGACCAAGGAGGACTGAAATGCCTGAGGAAGCAGTAGGCAAGGTAAGTGATTTCTTTGCCCACCCGGTTGTTGCCGGCATTGATATGACCGGTAAGCTCAAAACAGGCGACAAAATCCATATCAAGGGACATACCACGGATATCGAGATGGTGATTGGTTCCATGCAGATTAATAACCAGAACGTCACCGAAGCAGTTCCGGGCGACTCCGTTGGTATCAAGGTCCCGGATAGGGTTAGGGCTGGCGATACTGTCTACAAAGTTACAGATTAATCTGCCTTCTCTGGTACAGAATAGCTGTATACCAGCAGAAATTTATCCTGAACTCGCCATCTGTTGAGGAACACTGCTTTGGCCGGTTTCAGTGATTATGATAAATATGATGGTCTCGGTCTGGCTGAGCTTGTACGCAGCCGACAGGTGAAGCCAGCTGAACTCGTCGAGGAAGCCATCGCCCGTATTGACCGTTACAATCCATCTCTCAATGCCGTCGTCCATAAAATGTACGGGCAGGCTCTTGAAGCCGCTGCATCAGATCTCCCCGGGGGTCCCTTCAAGGGTGTCCCCTTCCTGCTGAAAGACCTCATGGCATTTTATAAAGGCGAACCTCTAACCAATAGCAGTCGGTTCTTCAAGGATTACGTGCCGGATTTCGATAGTGAACTCGTAAAGCGTTATAGAAATGCCGGTCTCATTGTTGTCGGTAAAACGAACACCCCGGAATTCGGAATGGCATTTGTTACCGAACCACAGTTGCACGGGGCTACCCATAATCCCTGGGAATTATCTCGTACTCCGGGTGGTTCCAGCGGCGGTTCGGCCGCCGCGGTAGCGGCACGCATCGTCCCCATCGCTCATGGCGGTGATGGCGGCGGCTCCATCCGTATACCCTCCTCCTGTTGCGGTGTTTTCGGACTCAAGCCCACCCGCGGTCGCAATCCACTGGGGCCCTATTATGGCGATGCCTGGCGTGGCTTTGCCTGCGAACATGTCATCACGCGTTCGGTACGTGATAGCGCCGCTATTCTCGATGCTACCGCCGGTCCCGATACAGGCGCTCCTTACTGTTGTGAACCGCCCGTCGATACTTTTTTAAGTGAAGTCGGTAAAGAACCCGGTATTCTCCGTATCGCCTTCACGGCGCAGCCGTTTTTCTCTGATTCTGTCGATGCGGAATGTGTTACTGGCCTTGAATCGACCGTTAAGTTATGTGAAGAGCTTGGGCATAATGTGGAAGAGGCGTTACCTGAACTGGACTATAAATCCATCGCTAATGCTTTCGTGATGGTTGTTTGCAGTGAGACAAGGGCGGCTATCGAGCAGGCTGAGCTTGAACTTAATCGTAAAGCTTCCTTTAAGGATTTTGAGGATGAAACCTGGGTCGCGGCTCTCCTCGGAAAGAAGTGCCGTGCCTCGGATTTATCAAAGGCACTCAATCTAATTCAGTCTGCCGGCCGTGAAGTCGGGCGTTTCTTTGAGAAATATGATATTCTTTTAACTCCCACGAATGCTGCACCACCCCTGCCGATAGGTTATTCTGTGGTTAGTGGATTTCAACGTATCGCGTTGAAAGTGCTGGGACGTCTCAACGCTGGAGGTTTGATCAATCTCCTCGGTGGGATACCTGTCTTCGCTGAGCGAGCTTTCGTTTTTGCTGCCTATACCCCGCTTTTTAATGCCACCGGCCAGCCCGCTATGTCCGTCCCGCTT
>DUFB01000073.1 GCA_011192005.1 Dehalococcoidia bacterium | reverse complement strand
CTGACGAACCTGATTACCCGCTTTAACAGAATACCCCCGACTCGCCATTTATAAAGTTTTCTTTTCAGGGTTAGCTTTATTGACAACCATTTATCAGCGTTTGTATCATATACTAGGGGTATTGTTTCTGTTATGGTCCGCTGGGACAGAGAGGATTTATGGCTCAAAAGAGAGATTATTACGAGGTCCTGGGGGTGTCCCGCGACGCTTCCAGTGAGGAGATAAAGAAGGCTTTCCGAAAGCTGGCTTTTCAATACCATCCTGACCGAAACCGTGACGATGGTGCTGAGGCCAAGTTCAAGGAAGTCAATGAAGCTTACGAGGTGCTTTCGGATGCTGACAAGCGCGCTGCCTATGACCGCTTCGGCCACGCCGGTGCCGATAATCTCTTCGGCCGGGGCTTTGAGGGATTCGACTTCGGAGGCTTCGGGGACATTTTTGAAGCCTTTTTCGGCGGTACCAGTACCACCACCCGTCAGGCACCCCGGCACGGTAATGACCTCCGCTATAACATTACCCTGTCTTTTGAAGAAGCCGCTCTCGGCTGTGAAAAGGAGATAGAAATCAAGCGTACCGAGATATGCTCCACGTGCAGCGGCACCGGTTCCCGAGCCGGCACGCAACCCAACAAGTGTCCCAGCTGTGATGGTACCGGCCAGGTACGCCGCGTGCAGCGCAGCCTTTTCGGTCAGTTTATTCAATCGGCTGTCTGCAGTGAGTGCCGCGGTGAGGGCGTTATTATCACCGACCCCTGTCACGACTGTAAAGGCAGCGGCTTTCAGAAGCAGAAGCGGCGCATCGCCGTTACGGTACCTGCCGGTGTTGACGATGGTAATGGCATCAAGCTCCGCGGTGAGGGTGATGCCGGCTCGCGGCGGGGTTCTCCGGGGAATCTGTACGTCATGATTTCGGTCGAAAAGCACAGGTACTTCGTGCGTGATGGCGATGATATTATCTACGACTTACCCGTGAACTTCGCCGAGGCGGCTCTCGGCACCGAAGTGGAAGTTCCCACTCTCTACGGGAAAAGCAAGCTGAAAGTCCCCGCCGGCAGCCAGAATGATAAAATATTCAGGCTTAAAGACAAGGGGATTACCCATCTTCATGGCAGCGGTCGCGGCGACCAGCTTGTAAGGTTACAGGTGATTACTCCCGAATCGCTGAACAAGGAGCAGCGTAAGCTGTTTGAAGAACTGGCCAGGAGCCTGGGGCCTACCAGAAGGATAGATGCTGATTCCTGATTTCAGGTCTTGGTGGTATGCCGCTCGGCTCTGAAAACAGAGAATAAACGCCAGCGCCGACCCGCCAGTTCGTGCTTGGTATTGCCTCCCATCAGTTCCACCGCTGCCTGTATCGGGTCGATTCCTTCGTAAAGCACTTGGTGCAGCTTCTCCGTTATCGGCATTTCCAGTCCCTGCTGCTCGGCAATGGTCTTGGCTACCAGTGTCGTGTTAACTCCCTCGGCTACCTCAGTCATCGAGTCGAGAATTTCCGCTACGGGTCTTCCCTTGGCCAGTTCGACCCCGACATGGTGGTTGCGACTCAGCGGGCTGGTGCAGGTGGCGATGACGTCTCCCAGTCCTGCCAGCCCGGAGAACGTCAGCGGGTTTGCTCCCAGTGACATGCCTAGGGCGGTTATCTCGGTCAGGCCGCGAGTCATGAAAGCCGCCTTGGCGTTATCGCCGTATCCCAGCCCATCGGCGATGCCTGCTCCGATGGCCAGGATATTCTTCAATGCCCCCGCCAGCTCCACGCCGATGATGTCCGTATTTGTGAAGACGCAAAAATTCGGTGTCGTTAGAACTCTCTGGGCCTGCCTGGCTGTCCTGGAGTCTGTAGCAGCTATCACCGAGGCAGCTGGTAAATCGCGCATTATCTCCCGCGCCAGCTGCGGGCCGGAAAGGGCGCAGATGTTTGACTGGAAGTTATCGTCGATTTCTTCGCCTATCACCTCTGACATGCGTTTGTTGCTGCCTATCTCCAGACCTTTTGAAGCGCTGATTATCAGCGTCGACTTTTTAAGGTAGCGAGCGGCCTGCGAGATGTTCTGGCGCATCGTCGCCGATGGCACTGCTAGGATAACCACGTCGGCGTCGTCCATCGCTTCGGCCATGTGGCTTGTTGTAGAGATGTTCTCTGGCAGTACCAGTCCCTCGAAGCGCTCCTGGTTAAGGCCTTTTTCCCTGAGATGTCTGGCTTCCCGTTCCGTTCTGGCCCACAATCTCACGTCGTGCCCTTTGCCTGCCAGGAGCAGTCCCAGGGTAATTCCCCAGCTTGTGGTGCCTATGATTGTTGACTTCTGCATCCCCTGAAGAGCTCTTTTCCGGTTATGGACAATATTACCATTTTCCGCTGGTGGATGGTACTTTCTCCGTTCCGGCTTTCTCGCCGAGTTTCCGTTCCCTGCCGGTCACGAGTCGTTTGATATTATCACGGTGCATCACGTAGATGAATACGGCGCCTATCATTGCGTAGATCACGTATTCTATATGCGGGTACAGGTTTAATATAGGTACTTTGAGGTAGTTTAGTATTATCAGCATAACGAAAGCAATTACGGAGCCTGTAATGGAACCAAGTGACATGAATTTGGTAATCAACCCTATTATAACCATAATTCCTCCGCCCACTATCGCCGCCGGCCAGAACATCACCATCAGTGCTCCCAGGAATGTATTAACCCCCCTGCCCCCCTTGAACCTGAGGAAAACTGACCAGCTATGTCCTGCGATTGCTGCCAGGGCGGCGGCTACCTGCCCGAAGTAGACCACCATTGTTGAATAGCTGCTGGTATCGACCGCGTCGAATATCAGCTTGGCGATGTATACTGCCAGCGCTCCCTTGCCCAGGTCAAAGATTAGAGATAGTATGGCCCCCTTCCTCCCCGCCACCCGCATCACGTTGGTCATGCCCGTTTTACCGCTGCCGACGGTCCTGATGTCGGTTTTTCCCAGTACCCGCCCGATAACCACCCCGAAGGGCAGAGAGCCCAGAAGATAACCGATTACTATTACCGCTATGTACAGCCCGGCTATCATTCTTCTCCCCTCGTTTTAAAGACCATTCTCAGCGGCGTGCCCGCAAAACCGAAAGCCTCCCGCAGCTTGTTCTCCAGATAACGCCGGTAGCTGAAATGTACCAGCCTGGCGTCGTTGGCAAAGAAAACAAAAGTAGGCGGATTAACCTCCGCCTGCGTGGCGTAATAGACCTTAAGCTGTTTCCCCTTGCGGTGCGGCCGGTTGTGCGCGGCGACCGCCTTCTGCACGACCTCGTTGACCGTTGCCGTGGTGAGTCTTTTTCGCCTCTCCTGATATACCTGGATGACCTGAGGCATAATCCTGTTTACTCCCTGTCCGGTTTTCGCTGAGGTGAATATTACCGGTGCGTGGGTGAAGAACTTGAACAGGCGTTTGACCTGGCGGTTCCATTCATTGATATTTTTATCTTCAATCAGGTCCCATTTATTAATGATTATTACAATTCCCTTGGCTGCCTGTTGGATATACCCGCCAATATGCAGGTCCTGGGAGGTTGCTGGCTCGGTTGCATCAAGAACGAGGAGAGCGATATCGGCTCGGTCAATGGCCCGCAAAGTTCTTATTACGCTGTACCTTTCAACTCCCGCTTTAATACTTCCCCGCCTCCTGACACCTGCCGTATCAATAAGTAGCACACTTTGACCGTTAAAGTCAAACGGCGTGTCGATGGCGTCACGCGTCGTTCCGGGTACTTCGTCGACGATTACCCTGCTATCTCCCACCAGGGCGTTAAGCAGCATCGATTTGCCCACGTTGGGCCTGCCCACGATGGCTATCTTTATTGTCTCCGGTGACTCTTCCGAAGCAGTTGGTGCCGGCAGCAGTGTTATTATTTTGTCCAGTAATTCCGCCACGCCCCGCCTGTGATGTGCTGACACCGGCATTGGTTCCCCTAGCCCCAGCTCGTAGAATTCCACGGCGGCACTTTCAAGTCTGGCGTTGTCGGCCTTGTTAGCTGCCAGCAATATCGGTTTGGCGGTCCGCCGCAGTTTCCCAGCTATTTCCAGGTCTGTCGGCGTCACCCCGTCGTTAACGTCTGTCAGGAAAATGATAACGTCGGCGGTATTTATCGCCGCTTCTATCTGAGCGTTGATGCCCCGGGTGATGGTGGCGTCCGTCTCCGGTTCCAGTCCTCCCGTGTCGATGACCGTGAATTCAGTACCCTGCCAGCTAACGCTGGCGAAGATGCGGTCGCGCGTAGTCCCCGGCTGGTCCTGGACAATTGCCAGTGGTTTGCCCGCGATGCGGTTCAGTAGTGTCGATTTCCCGGTATTTTGTCGCCCGATTATGGCGACGATTGGTTTAGTCATGGTCGCCAGCTCCTGGCATGATATTATCACTATCGTGGTAGTGTTATTTCGGTTCCTGTAATTCAGGCGCAAATTTTATTCCCGGAGCCTCAATCTGTGTCCTGGTAATGTTTCTTAACTCAGTAACAATATCCCGGAAATTCTGTACAAAGACATTGTATTCTACCGCAAACTTGTTATATTGATTGATGACATCTCTGGGTATCTCATATTTCCGGGCTATTTCATAAAATTGTTCGGTAAATTCGTAATAATGATTATTGATAGCCCATAATTCGTTGAGATGGGTGTGCAGAAAGAGGATATATCTCCGGCTTCTAAGGTCGCTTTCTATCCGGGCAACGAAGCTTGTGGTCCAGGTATCGAAAATCCGTTGTGACATGGAGCAAGCCCTCGCCCATTCCCAGATTTTAGGATCTTCCAGGCCGAATAGATTTTCTATTAGGGCAAAGATCGAAACGGATGAGTGTCCCATGAAACGGCGATTAAACTGGGTGGTTAGTTGTGAGATTTTCATTGCCTGGCGTGCCAGTTCATCTTTTCTGGCGATGATCATATATATAACTAGCCCGATGCACAGTATTGCTACCAGCACCGGTACGGAGATGGTATACGCTATATCATCGTAAAGAACCAAGCTAGCGACGGCAACAGCCGTTATTAGTGCGGGGAACCATCCTCGGAATATCAGTGCTCTAAACATACTTTCTCTGCGTTAATGGTAGTTCGCCAGGGGTAGTTCCAGTCCCCCCAGCATCTCTGCCAATAGTGCTTTCTGCGCGTATATTCTGTTTTCGGCCTGGTCGAAGACCACCGATTGCGGACTGTAAAGTATGTTTTCCGCCACTTCCTCGCCGTGGTGTGCCGGGAGGCAATGCATCATTATGGCATATCCCCTGGCCAGTGACAGCAGCTGGGAGTTTACCTGGTAGCCGGCGAATACCCGCCGCCGTTGTTCCGCTTCTTCCTCCTGCCCCATGCTTGTCCAGGTATCGGTATAGACCACGTCGGCGCCTCTTACTGCTTCCTTGGGATCTTCCGTGCAGAAAATCTCGGAGCCCGTTTCGTCGGCGTACTCGCGGGCTTTATGCAGTATTTCTTCACTTATCTGGTATCCCGGAGGAGAAGCTATGCGGAAGTTCATTCCGGCTAACGATGTAGCCAGTACCAGGCTGCTGGCTACGTTATTGCCGTCCCCGACATATGCCAGGGTAATCCCTTCGAGCATATTTTTCTTCTCGTATATCGTCAGCAGGTCGGCCAGTGCCTGGCAGGGATGCTCCATATCGGACAGGGCGTTGATGACCGGGACGCTGGCGTTTTCGGCCAGGACATCCAGCGTTTTGTGTGATAGGGTACGGGCAACGATGGCGTTGACGCACCGACTCAGCACCTGGGCTACGTCGGGCACCGATTCGCGTTTGCCGAGTCCCACCTCGTCCGGCGAAAGGTAAATGCAGTGTCCTCCCAGTTGCCTCATCGCCATCTCGAAGCTTATTCGCGTACGGGTGGAGGGATGTTCGAAGAGCAGGGCAATCGTTTTCTCGCTGAGCAATGAACTCCACCCCTCGGCTTTCAACTCGACGGCGCTGGTAATCAGTGAATACAGGCGCTGTGAGTCCAGGTTGCTTATGGAAAGAAAGTCTTTGCTGCTCAATATATCCTCCTGTATGCCCACAGTATATCATGAATTTCCGGTTATTCAACAGCGGTTTGTTTATTTATTTTTATCCGTATTTCTTTCAACTTGACATAGTTAATCCACTTGACTAATATGACATTTAGTCGGGAGTTATACATGGTAAAAAAAGAAAAATACACCGTCTCGGGCAGCCAGGTCCTCGGTAAAATCAAGGAGCTTATCCACGAGGGCAATATCAGGACAGTACGCCTGATTCATGATGATAGAACGCTTATTGAAATCCCCCTTTCTGTCGGCGCGCCCGTTGCTTTCGTCGGTATCCTGGCGGCCCCTGTCTTGGCGGCTATCGGTGCCGCCGCTGCGCTGGTTACGGAGTGCACCATCGAGGTGGAAAAGGTAGAAGAGGATAAGAAAGATAGCTCTTGAGATTTATTTTTGAATGACCGACTCCCCATTTTGGCTGCAAGGCGTTATATAAGATGATAAAGCATATAGTGATGTGGAAGCTTAAGAAATTTGCCGAGGGCGGCAGCAAGGACGAAAATGCCCTGCTGATAAAGTCCAAGCTCGAAGGACTCAGGAAGAAGATAAAACAGATCAAGAAACTCGAGGTTGGCTTTAACCTGAATCCTTCTTCGACTGCTTACGATATTGTTTTATACTCCGAGTTTGATACGATGGAAGACCTCAATAAATATAAGACTCACCCCGAGCACAAAAGAGTGGGTGATTTTGTTAGCAAGGTACGACTCGAAAGAAAAGCGATTGATTACGAGGTATAATATCGCTTATGTTTAGTCGCGTAATATCTGATATATGGTAGAAATTATCCTGGCAAGACACGGCGAGACGGACTGGAATGCTTCGGAGATATTCAGGGGTAGGGCTGACGTACCCCTGAACGAAGTCGGCAGAAAACAGGCGGAAATGCTGGGAGAATATCTGGGGCGGGTTAAAACAGACTTTATCTATTCCAGTCCCCTAAAAAGGGCTATTGAAACTGCCGGGGTTATTGCCGGTCGCTGTGGACTTGAAGTCAATCCCGTTGAAAACCTGAATGATTTCCATTTCGGTGACTGGCAGGGCTTGTCCCACCGCCAGGTTCAGGAGCAGTACCCAGAGCTCTACCGCGACTGGCTGGATACGCCCGAGCAGGTTAGAATCCCCGGTGGTGAAAGCCTCGAAGACGTCCGGAGTCGCGCTGTCCCCTTCGTAGACGATGCCGTCATGAGGTGCGGCGAGGGGAGAATTGTCTTCGTATCCCATCGCGTCGTCCATAAAGTCCTGGTATGCAGTCTCCTGGGACTTAACCTCTCTCACTTCTGGAATATCAGGATAGATACCTGTGGCGTTACCCGCTTCGATTGTGGCGATGGCAGACTGGTACTCAACGGACATAATGATACCTCCTTCCTGCATTCCGTCAGTAAGGAACCCGCGGCTGATTTTTAATTATGTTTTCTCTGCCTTTACACGGGATGTATACTAGAGATACAATGCTATAATAACAACAAGAAACGGGGGTGGTAATTTGTGAGTATTGAATGGTTCCGTGATCTGGTCATAATTATCTGGGGTTTAGGGTCGACGGTGGTGATAATAATCATCGGGGTACTGGCAATCATGTTCTACCGCCGGATGCGGCCCGCGCTTGATTCCCTGAAGACAACCACCAAGACCGTGGAAAGCATTACCTCCGTAGTGAGTGAGAATGTCGTCGGACCGCTATCGAAGGTGGTGGCTTTTGTCCAGGGTGCGCGTCAGGCGATCAACTTGGTAAGTCAATTAAGAAATAAGAAGGAGGAGGATTGATATGAGTGAGAAAGAGGGGGGAAGCAATTTCCTCGTAGGTTTTATTATCGGCGCTATCGCTGGGGTGGCTATCGGCTTTCTCTACGCCCCTAAGTCAGGCAAAGAAACCAGGGCGTTATTAAAGGAAAAAGCCAGTAGCGTTACCGAGAGAATCAAGGGTTCGGCTAAAAACGCGGAGAAAAAAGCAAGGGAGAAATTATCGCCTGATTAAGCTTGATTCACCTCGGAAATATGACGGCAGAGTTTATAATTGACTGATTTTTTATCAAAGCATTGGCGCCTGGTAGTCATAATACTGGGTATTATTTTATTTCTCTGGATTCTCTACCTGTTAAGGACGTTTGTTCTGCCTTTCGCCACCGCTCTGGTACTGGCTTATCTTTTAATGCCGGTGGTGCTCTGGCTTGAAGAGAAAATACCCCCCAGGCGGAAATGGCCCGGTTTCAGACGGGTCATTTCTGTCTTGATTGCTTTCATCGTGCTCATCTGTATCGTCGGCGCCTTCGGCTATTTTATCGTATCTACCTTTATCGAAGCCTCGTTGACCCTGCTGGAGAGTGCGCCCTATTTTATCAGTCAGAGCATGGAAAACATCCAGGAATGGTTCAGTGACATTATTTCTGCTTTACCCGTTGATGTACAGGAAGAGATAACCCAGGAAATAGAAGAGGGGGGTGTGGCGCTTGGTAATGCTATCAGGACGTCTTTGATGGCAGCAGTCACATCAATCCCCGCTACTTTCGGGTTGATTCTGGGTTTTGCCGTCCTACCTTTCTTCCTCTTCTACCTGTTAAAGGACTCGGAGAAACTGAAAGCAGGGATTATCGCACCTTTCTCGGAGAAAAACGCTATACATGTCCGAAAAGTCTTCTCCATAATCGAACAGGTACTGGGACGTTATATCAGGGCTCAGCTTATTTTGGGAATTATTGTAGCCTATTTTACTTTTATCGGGCTGTATGTAATGGAAATACCCTATTATCTGGCTTTGTCTCTCCTGGCCGGCGTTACCGAGGTTATTCCCATCATCGGCCCATGGATCGGCGGTGGTGTTGCTGTCATCGTCACCCTGGCGGTCGTCCCCGAGAAAGCTATATGGGTAGCAGTTCTCTTTGTATGCGTCCAGTTACTGGAAAACAATCTCCTTGTTCCCAAGATACAGAGCGCCTACCTGCGTATCCACCCCGCCGTTATGATATTCCTCTTGGTTCTCGGGACTTACATCGCCGGTTTCTGGGGCTTGCTCGTTATCGGCCCGCTTACCGCAACCCTTGTTGAAATAGTGAAGTACATACGCGACCAGTATCGTCAGCCTGTTCTCCTCCAGACGGACAACCCCGACGAACCTGTATCCTCCGGCTGATGTCGTTCCCGCTCGCCTAGAGCCTGTGGTAAGGTAAAGTCCCACCTCGCAACATTTCCTTTCCTCGTCCCCGATAATTAAAATTTATTTACCAACTCTGCTATAATAATCTCATGGAAAAACCTCTTTTATTGCTCTTCGACGGTAACGCTATCGTTCACCGTGCATTCCATGCCTTCGGCGCTACCCGCTACCGGCAGGCTACCCCGCTTACCGTCTCGAAAACCGGCGAGGTCGTCAGCGCCGTCTACGGCTTTGCCCTCATGCTACTCAAGGTTCTCAACGAGCTCAAGCCCGCCTATCTGGCTATCGCCTTCGATAAAAAAGGTCCCACTTTCCGGCACAAGATGTACGACGGGTATAAAGCTAACCGTCCCGCCACCCCCGATGAACTGGTCGGCCAGATAGACCGCGTCAAGCAGCTGGTAAAAGCTTTCGGCATATCTATGTACGAAGTTGATGATTATGAAGCCGACGATGTTCTCGGCACGCTGAGTAAACAGGCTGCTGGCCAGGGACTGGATACCGTCATTGTCACCGGCGATGCCGATACCATGCAACTAGTATCTCCCGGGGTCAGAGTTCTCTATCCCAGAGCTGGTAAGGCTTTCAGCGATACCGTGCTTTTTAACGAGGAGGCCGTCGAGGAGAAATACGGCGTACTCCCGGAGCACATCACCGATCTTAAGGCTCTGGTGGGTGATACCTCCGATAATATTCCCGGTGTCCCCGGCATCGGTGAGAAGACCGCTATCAGGCTTATCCAACAGTTCGGTTCGCTGGAAGAGATATACACACACCTGGAAGAAATCACCCCGCCACGTGTTAAGCAGATACTCGAGGATAATAAAGACCTGGCTTACCGCTCCAAGGAGCTGGCGACTATCGTCACCGAGGTCCCCGTTTCTATCGACCTTGATGTTGTCGACGTTGGTAACTATGACCGCCGGCAGGCTGCCGATTTCCTCCGCGAGATGGAGTTTTTCAGTTTACTCCCGAAGTTACCTGGTAGCGATGATGAATCTGCCACCGCTGCGAAAACCGTTGAGAAAGCCGGCGGCGACTATACTCTTATCACCACGCTGGATGACCTCGATAAGCTGTGTAAGCAGCTAAAAAAAGCCGGAGCCTTCGCCTTCGATACCGAGACCACCGGCCTTAACCCGATGCAGGCAAAGCCCGTGGGTATCTCCCTTTCGGCGGAGGCAGGTAAAGCGTACTATATCCCCGTCGGGCATGTTATCCTTGATGAGGTCGCTCAGCTGCCGCTGGAGCAGGTCACCGGTAAGCTCAAACCCCTCTTCGAGGATGCCACCGTCACCAAGATAGCCCACAACGGCAAGTACGACATGATGATAATGGATGGGAGCGGCGTGCCGGTAAATAACCTCGGCTTCGATACCATGATTGCTGCCCACCTGCTGGGAGAAAAGGCTATAGGACTTAAAAACCTGGCTTTCAGTCGACTCGGCATCGAAATGACACCCATCACCAATCTTATTGGTACTGGCTCCCGGCAGCTTTCGATGTCTGAGGTGGGCATCCGGCAAACGGCCGATTATGCCTGCGCTGACGCTGATATGACCTTCCGGCTGGCGGAATTATTTAAAAAAGAACTCGAAAATCAGCACCTAATAAAATTGTTTGCTGAGGTGGAGATGCCGCTGGTGCCCGTGTTGCTCGACATGGAGAAGAACGGTATCTTGCTCGATATTGATATCCTCAGCGATATGTCGCGGTACCTCGGTGAGCAGATAAGCGTACTGGAAGAGCGTATCTACAGCGAGGCCGGCGAGGAGTTTAATATCAATTCCCCGCAGCAGCTTGGTCGCGTCCTTTTCGATAAGCTCCAGCTGCCCACGAACCGTCGTGGTAAGGTGAAGTATTCCACCGAGGCATCCATCCTCCAGGAGCTCAGCCAGGAATTCCCCATCACGCGCGATATCCTGGAATACCGCCAGCTTACCAAGATAAAATCCACCTATCTCGATGCCCTGCCAAATCTCGTCAATCCCGATACGGGCAGGATTCACACCAGCTTTAACCAGACCCGTACTGTCACCGGACGCCTTTCTTCCAGCGACCCCAATATGCAGAATATTCCCGTCAGGGGTGAGTTGGGCGGGCAGGTACGCCAAGCTTTTATCGCCCCGGAAGGATACCGGCTGCTGGCCGGGGATTACTCGCAGATAGACCTCCGCGTGCTGGCACACCTTTCCCGTGATGATAATCTCCTGGAAGCCTTCCGCCGAGATGAGGATATTCACGCCGCCACGGCCGCCCAGATATACGGCATCAAGTCCTCCGAGGTCACCCCGGACATGCGGCGCTTCGCCAAGACTGTTAATTTCGGCATAATCTACGGTATGAGCGAGTACGGACTGGAGCAGGCCACCGAGCTATCCCGCGAGGAAGCCGGCAAGTTTATCGCCGCCTACTACGAAAGACATCCGGGAGTCATGAAGTATTTCGACGCCACCCGGGAGCGGGCACGGCGGGGTGGCTACGTGGAGACGTTGCTGGGGAGGAGGAGGTTTATTCCCGATATCAGCTCGTCCAACCGCCAGGTCAGGGAGGCCGCCGAGCGCATGGCTATCAACATGCCCGTGCAGGGTACCTCCGCGGATATCATCAAGGTGGCGATGATTAATCTCTACCGTGAGATGAAAGAGAAAAAGCTCCGGAGCAAGATGCTGCTCCAGGTGCATGATGAGCTTGTCTTTGAGGTGCCCGAGGTTGAAATGGACACGATGTGTAAACTCGTCCCGGAAATAATGTCATCAGCGGTGAAGCTGGCCATACCCCTCAAGGTGGATATCAAAGAGGGCAGGAACTGGGGAGAGATGAAGTAAGTCATGCCCGAGCTCCCTGAAGTGGAAACCATCAAGAACGAGTTGCTGCCGTACGTCGTCGGACGTACCATTACCGGCGTCGCGTTATTCTGGGACAGGATAGTCCGCTCTCCCTCTGTCGATGAGTTCATATCTCAGGTAGTCGGTCGGGAGATAACCGGTCTGCGTCGACGCGGCAAATACCTCTTTTTTGTTCTCGGCGGTGACGGATTACTGGTGATGCACATGAAAATGACCGGCTCGCTCTTGATTAACCCCGCCGACGACCGTTTCACCAGGGCTATTTTCTATCTGGACAACGGCTCGGCGCTCCATTTCTGGGACCCGCGCAAGTTCGGTGTGATGTGGCTGGCTGAGGATGACAGCGATATTTCCCGCAAGCTGGGACCCGAGCCCCTCGGGGATGAATTTACCGTCGAGGTTCTCTCTCAACTATTGAAAAACCGCACGGCGCCGGTGAAACCCGTCCTGCTCGACCAGTCTGTGATTGCCGGTATCGGTAACATGTACGCCGACGAGACTCTATTCGACTCCCAAATACATCCGATGAAGCCCGCGGGCACTCTTTCCACTGATGAAATCAAACAGCTCTACGGCTCTATTAGGAAAGTTCTTAGTAAAGCTCTTGATAAAAAGGGCGCCAGCGTGCGTAACTACATCCGCCCCGACGGTAATCCCGGCACCGCTCACGACGAGTTCAACGTCGCCCACGGCGTCGGCAAGAACTGCCCCAACTGCGGCACGCCCATCCGGCGCATCGTGGTACGCGGACGCGGCACCTACCTCTGCCCTAACTGCCAGCGCTATTAATCGTCCCAGAGCCGGAACGGCGGGTATGCATCGGTCATTAGGGAAGCGTAGGCAGCCACACGTATGGACCAGCGGTTAAACCCTACTACCAGTTTGAATATCTCCTGCGGATATTTGCTCGTAAAGAGCAATACTACCCCCGCAAAGATAGCCAGAATAAATATCAAACTGGTTCCGCCCCCGTTCCAGTCACCGTTGCAGCTCCAACCATTCCAATCGCCCGTGCAGCCCCAGCTCATACCGCCTACAAAGATACTCACGATGATGTAATGCGGGATGGCCAGCAGCCACCACTTTACCAGTACCAGCCCCGAAGACAGCTTCTCCGGATAGGCTATCTCCAGGTCGGCGGGATAATCGGGGTCAGGGTCGAGGCTAAAAGGTGGATACTTATCGGTACCAAGGGCTCCGTAGCTGTAAAAACACACCCTCCAGCTCCAGCGCAGGACTCCTTCGTTGAACTGGAACAACGACTTCGGATATTTCCCGGTGAAAAGAATATTGAAAAATGCGACGATACACACAATTATAAAGGCTACCCATAAAAAGAACAGGAGAATGTAGTGGGGGATGCCCAGCAGCCACTTGAGCAGCCACCATCCCGGGCCCGGTGGTACGGTAAGTTCCCCCCTGATATTAACCGGGTAGGTTTTCTTTTCGGCGTTCATCGGCTATCTCCTTATGACCTGGTCTCTCAATTCTATCATAATATTCCACCGTAATCACTGAATTTCCCTTCTTGTGCCCGGTATCGACGTACCGGTGAGCCTCCACGATTTCTTCCAGCGGGTAGGTCCTGGCGGGTTTTCGCTCAGCTTAAGGCAACTCTTCAAGCGCTGAAGCATAGGCGTCATATGCCTCGGCATTAAAAAGCACGAAGATAACCTCTTTGATAGAACTGGGTTCCCGTAAGAAAGAAGCCACTGTCTTCACAGCAATCCGGGATGCTTCTTCAACCGGATAGCCGTAAACACCGGTACTGATAGACGGAAAAGCGATACTGGAAATGTTATTCTCGGCGGCAAGTTTCAGGCTTTCACGATAAGCACTGGCCAGCAGGTCTGGCTCTCCTTGGTCGCCTCCCCGCCATATCGGGCCGACGGTGTGGACGACATGCCTGGTTTTCATCCTGTCACCGGTGGTAATGACAGCCTGGCCGGTAGGCAAGCGTCCCTGCCTGGACACGATTTTTTTGCACTCCTCCAGTATAGCGGGTCCGCCCGCCCGATGAATGGCGCCGTCCACGCCACCTCCCCCCATAAGACCGGAATTGGCAGCATTGACGATAGCATCGGTGGTCATTTTCGTTATATCGCCCTTTACAATAGAGATTCTCGCTCCATCTATTAATTTCGCGGGATTATTGTCCATACCATTCACCCCCTGTTTAGTAGTGTTCGCTAAGGTAATCGATTGCCCATTGCACGGCTTCTTCGCCGGTAACATCGAGCTCTATATCGGGTATAATTCCCTGACCTTCGATGAGATGATGATCTGGTGTCAGCCAGCGGGAAGTAGTTAATAGTATCGCCGAGCCGTCGTTAAGAACAATAAACTGACCTACACTACCTTTGCCGAAAGTGGTAGTACCGGCAATAATGGCGCGTTTGTAGTCCTGCAGCGCACCAGCCAGCACCTCGCTGCCGCTGGCACTGAAATTATCTACCAGGAGGACTATCGGGAGGTCGGTAACTATACTGGCCTCTGTTCTGTTCTTGGGTGATACCTCGCCCTGATTATCTCTGATGTAGAGTATAACATCTTCGCGAATTAAATAACTGGCTACTTCAACTACAGCATTCACTATGCCCCCGGGGTTGCCGCGGACGTCAAGGATAATGCCCCTGGTCGTATTCTCATCAATACTCTGCAGGATTTCTCCCATTTCTTCACCCGTCCTTTGGTTAAATTCGGTGATAGTAATATGGGCAAAATCCCCTTTCATCTCCAGGCGGACGCTGGCCACTTCTACTTTTTCCCTGACTATCTTAATAACGAGAGGTTCGCCTTCTCCCTCGCGGGAAATAAGGAGTTCCAGGGTCGTTCCTTGGGGACCGCGTATTTTTAGCACCGCTTCGGCAAAGCTCATATCTTCGACCGGTTCTCCATCTATTTCCAGGATAATATCCCCGGCTTTTATACCCGCCTTTTCCGCCGGAGAGTCGATAATCGGGGCGATGACCGATAGTTTACCTTCTTTGACGGTAATATAAGCGCCTATACCTTCAAATGTCCCCTCGAAATCACTCGAATATAATGTATACTCATCTGCTTCAAGGAAAGAGCTGTACGGGTCATCCAGTGCCTGTAGCATACCGCTGATGGCGCCATGACCAAGCATCTCCGTATCAATTCCATCGCGGTCGACATATTCGGTAAGAATTCTACTCCAGGCCTCGTCTATGATGGCAGGTCCTGCGCCCTGACTGTAGGGGTCACCGAGACCAAATAAAAGGCCGGCACTGAAGGATAGTGCAATACCCACCAGTACGGCTAGGGTTATAACTAATTTATTGGTCTTTGACATGATGAATCTCACCTCTTTTGTTAAATGACGGAAATGTTTACCAGCATCATTTAACCAGATAATTTCAGGTTAACCAACCCGTATTTTTCGAAAGTGTAAATAATACTACCCGGAAGGCGGTCTGGTATTAGGAGGTGGTGGATTTTTCATACCCAAACGGAAATATTTACCGGTCTCTTTACGCTTCCAGTTAACTGAAATCCGCTGCTGTGTTGGGTGCAACATGGTTATGGCTCCAGGATACGGACACTCTTCTACACAGCCCGCACAGTACCAGCATTCTTCAGGGTAGACAACGATTGGTTGTTTGCCTTTTTGGGGGTTGGGCATCATTACGTCGGTGGGGCAAACGTTCACGCAAAGGTTGCATCCGATGCAAATATCCGGATTGAATTCAACCGCTTTATTCGGTGTTGGTGGATTGGGTATTATATATAATTTATCACTCATTTGCTTTTACCTTGTCCTATTATTCTTTTTTAACGCCAGTAATTATGCATAACGTTCATAGTTTTCTTCATAAGAAGCAGCGTAAGGCGTTCTAAGGTGATAATCCAGAGGGAGTTCCCTGACTTCGACTTTATTATCCTGCTGTCTGATGGGTAATAGTTTATTCCATTCGGGTGGGTCTATCTCGGGGTAATCGAGTCGGTGGAAATCAAGGATGGAATTGCTGGCCTTGCGTTCAAGTGAAGATTTTATAACCAGTTCTCCAACGGAAATAAGTGCGTGGCATTCTAACAAGCGACCGAGTTCGTGGGGATTAGAGGCATAGGCGGATGCCAGCTCTGTTGTCTTTAGTTCGTTAAGTAATCTCAGGCCCAGATTGAGTGTCGTCTCGTTCTTGTGACGGCCACAATAATCACGCATGATTCTGGCTATAGCGGCGTTAATCTCCTTCCAGCCATTTCCGCCTTTATCCTGCTTTACCGCCGTATAAGCCAGGGTCCTCTCGGCGTTAATCTGCTGATTGTCTGCTACCGGCTCCCGGGCTGTCTTGGCATATTCAGCTGCATGTCTACCGGCGTACCTGCCGGTTGTATGAGACTCGCCATGACAACCACCTCCGTAAAGCGTGCCGCCGGCTCCTACATAGAGTCCCTCGAGATTGGTCTTTAACTCCCAGTCCACCAGGAAACCACCACCACCGAGCATACGGACAACTGACGGGGTGTTTGGCGCACCGGACCAGTAATTGGAATTGAAATAACCATCCAGAGGCATTACCGGCGCCTGTAGCATATCTTTATCCGGATCGAAGCCAGCCCGTGTCATCGTGTCGTATATCGGTATGCGGGTCTTGCCTTCGTTGCCAACCATCATGCCGAATATTACTCTTCGCTCATGCTCGGGTAATCGGGTGAGGTCGGCGTATAACGGGAGTTTAAATTCACCATTCTCGATGCGTTTGGGCAGGTCCGGTGTTATATCGTTGAGAGCAAATTCTTTGTTGGTGCGTGAAATACCGATACCAATACCCAGCTGAAACTGCTGTCCTTCCTGGGGTATAAACCGGGCTTCGACGGTATTCAGTTCCCGACCGAAAGGATCAACCCAGGGTACTTCTCTGCCGTCAGCATCGACGATGGGTGTACCGTGATAAGTATTACTGGCATTACCCATGCTGTATGGGGCGTAGGCTAAACCCGTAAGCCGTCCCGGCCCTGAGGCTTCCATACAGACAAATTCTGCCCCGGCATTCCAGCCGATAGCCTGACCAACTCCGGCGCTGTTCATATCGGCCATGGCCGCGGAGGCGGTTAGCTCGGGCGCGAAAAGCGTGAGGCGACCGGCACCACCGGTGGCGATAACAGTAGCTTTCGACCGAAAAACATAAAATTCGCCGGTACGGGTATTAACGGCGGTAGCCCCGATAATCCTGCCACCCTGCCTGCCGCCTTCATTAAGAAGGCTGGTGACCATCATCCGGTTATAGATATCAACACCGATCCGCCGGGCCTCTTCGTATATCTTAACCTTGATATCGTGTCCCCAGACGCGGATGATATGCTTATTCTGATAATCATAGGCGAACATCAGCTTGGTCTTTTCATCGCGGAAATCGGCCCCTTTAAATTCGTCTTTTTCATCTCTGATCTGCACACCCATTTTCTCGCATTCTAGTAGGGTGTCCCAGCTTTCCTTGGTAATGATATAGCGGACATTTCCGCCGGTCCAGCCCTGCATGCTCTCATAACATCCCAGGGTATAATCCTCCGGAGTGACCCTGGAGCACGGGTTGGTGACGGCGCCATGCCAGTGATCAACCCCTGCCCCTCCCGCGCCACTTCTTTTCGCGTGACCTCTTTCGGCAACGGCTACCTTTACGCCCTCCCGCGCAGCACTGATGGCTGCCCGCATTCCGGCAACTCCTCCTCCAATGATCAGTACATCGATCGTGATTTCGTTAACCTTATCGTAATTCACGGGGTAAGGCCATGCAGGCAACCGGCCGGTTGCCTGCATATATTCGTGCCAGGTGCTCATTTAGTAACCTCCCATTGTTAGATTCGAGTCAAGTAAACCTGTAAGCCGAGTTCTGTGCTCCGAAATATCGGAGTAGTGACCATCTATCTAGCCCTGATGTTGCCATCAGGGTCAAGCGACCAACCCGGGAACAGGCCGGGCGTCCTTGAGTCCCTTTATTCGGTCTTGCTCCGGATGGGGTTTGCCCAGCCGACCGGTCACCCGGTCGCTGGTGAGCTCTTACCTCACCATTTCACCCTTACCCTGAAACAGAGCGGTATGTTTCTGTGGCACTATCCGTAGGGTCACCCCTCCTGGGTGTTACCCAGCATCCTGCCCGGTGGAGCTCGGACTTTCCTCCCCGTAAAAACGGGGCGGTCACCCGGTTTACTTGACCCGTTCTTAGTGTAGTGGAGGGGCGGTTGTTAGTCAATAATGGAATTAATAATATGATGGCTGTAGAAGCTGAGTAATGTGAAGTGCAGGACCGGATTCTAATGCGTTGCTTGGCCGATATAGTAGACGATAAGACCTCCCATCACAGCCTGGATTAGACCCAGGATGAGAGTAGCCTTGTCTATTTTACCGTCCAGTTTAACCCGGGAACGACTGTAGATAAAAATAACAATCAATCCCCATATTATTGCAGCTATAAGGTGACCATCGGCGTAGCCGGCCAGCCAGCCGATTAAGACGGCGGGAATAACAACCCAGGAGATACCTACGAGAAAGAGTATCGTAATACCCGGCATGATTTATCTCTTGGGGCGGACTCATTTTATTAACGGTTCGCCTGCCCCGGTTACCTTTCATATAGTTTATGTTCTGAATATTATAAGCGGTCCAGAGCCTTATTGGCAAGAACGTCCGCTTCAATACTTCGTTTGCGGGGGACGTGTTGTATCGAGAATTTCTCCAGCGGGCTTATCAACTTCACCAGATTTTCGTAGAGAATTCTTAAAGAAGTATTTTTTATCCGATACTTGCCGTTAATCTGTTTGACGATGAGTTCAGAATCTGAATATATCATTACCTCTCTGGCGCCGAGTTCGATAGCCTTTTCCAGACCGGCAATAATAGCACGATATTCCGCCTGATTGTTCGTGGCCCGTCCGATACGGCGTGAAATACTGGTAACCAGGTTGCCTTTATCATCTTTAATGGTGACACCGATAGCGGCCGGTCCCGGATTACCCCGGGATGCACCATCGGCGTTGATGACAACTCTCGTGATACTCAAAATATCCTTCAGGAGATATACAGAATTCTACCGCAGGTACCACACTGTGTCGGTTGGCCGCTTCTGGCTCTTTGGAGAACGCTGGCGGATAACGATATGCGACAGGCGCGACAGATGCCCTGTTCCACTTTAGCGACAGCCTGTTTCTTCTGCTTCCTTATTTTTTCGTAAAGATTGACGGTTTCCGTATCTATTTGACTCGTCAGCTCCTGGCGTTTCTTACGGAGGTCTTCAAGGTTACCCTGGAGTTTTTTAATATCGTCTGATAACTGCTGTTGCTGGTGCTGCCAGTCTTCTTCAAGTTTTTTAAGGTCGTCAGTAGCGGCGGCCACAATACTCTCAGTCTCTTCAACACGGTCGATTATTTCAAGAGTGGTATCTTCCAGTTCATCACTGCGGGCTTTCATGATGGACAACTCGTGCTGGAGACTGGTGAGTTCCTTGGGACTGGTAATCTTACCGCCATAGAGCTGTCCTTCTATATCTGCTATTTTGGTGAGGAGATCGGTTACCTCGGCTTCGGCTTCACGGTGCTGGTGCCTAAGTTCATCGAGTCGTTTATGCTCGGCATCCAGCTGTTTTTGCGCCGTATCCAAGACCTGCCTGTTTCCCAGCTGGCTTTGTTTCTGAGCCAGGGCAAGTTCCTTTTGCTCGATCTCCGTATCAAGCTCCTGAAGCTGGAAGAGCTGTCTGGTTACTGCCATTTTTCTGGTGAATATTTTATAACGGAGGGGGAATAATATCAAACGGCCTGATACTGGTGACAAAAAAGTGTGGTAAAAACAGAACATGTGTGCTATTTATTAGAGAGTAGTATTTATCAATAGCATGTTTCGAGAGGGGGAGATATGAGGCTATTACAGTTAGCCATGAAGAAAGAGAGGTGGGACCTGGCTGCCCATACTATCGTGCTGGCAACGGCAAGACATCTAAAGGACGGGGGAAAGCTGAATGACAAAAGAAATAAAGCGAGAAAGGCACAGTCCCCGGGATAGCCGGAAGTCCAATAAGCTTGATTTCTATTCAAAAGTGCTTGACGAAGCGGAGAAACTCGATTTTGAGTCGGCATCCGGCGTGAACGGAATCGATGACGAGATTACTCTGCTGAGGGTGAAAATAAAGTCGGTGCTGGAGAAAGACCCGGAGAATATAAGGCTAATCATGCAGGCAACGAATACGCTGGCGGGGCTGGTAAAGACCCGATACCGGATTAACAAGGAGCAACGGCAGGGTCTGAAAGAAGCGATAGGTAATGTGCTGCGGGATGTGGCGATCCCGCTGGGGATAAGCGTGGGGACGAAGGTGCTGGGGAAGTAGTCGGATGGGAATGATAAGGAGGAGCTGTAATGACGACAGGAAGGAAACGGGGATATAGAAGGTAAAACTCTAATAAAAAGATTAAGGCCCTACCAGAAAGAGGTTGCCATGGCGATACTGGAGAGTGTATTCGGGAAGAAGGGGCTGACCTTCTCGGTGGAAATCGCCCGGCAGGGTGGCAAGAACGAGCTCTCGGCTCAGATGGAGTTGCTTTTACTAACTCTCCACATTACCGAGAACAAGCACCTGATAAAATGCTCGCCGACCTTCAAACCGCAGGCGGTAATATCGATGTCCCGGTTGAAGGAGAGGCTCAACGATGCCGGGTTCGGCAGAATATGGTCGGCGGAGCACGGCTACATCATAAAGCTGGGTAACGCCCACGCCATTTTCCTCTCGGCTGATGAAACATCAAACGTCGTCGGCAACACCGCCCACATCCTCCTCGAAGTGGACGAATCGCAGGACGTGAGTAAGGAGAAGTACAGCAAGGAGTTGTGTTCATAATTTAATTTCAACACTAACACTCCGTCTTGCTGGAGGTTCAGTCGATGTCTAACGAAACGAATCGCTCCAGAGATCGGGGGCCACCATAATTAAGTCTTGGAATTATTATATAAAAGAGGAAACCGCCCGAGCCGTGGTAGCGGTGGGCGGTTAGTAGGAGGGAAAGTAATTATGTATCAAATCGATAATAGCACAAATGTGCTGCAAAGTCAATGGCATTGTTTGTTTATTACGGTTATGCAAATGAAAGTCGGGATCGAGAAAATGATGGACCTGGGTGCCGAGGAGATAAATCTATGCGCCTACTGGACTGCTCAAAGCTGGGTTTATGATCTCTTCCTAATGATCGGTATATTACGCCCCTCGGGTCCTATGGACACTGGGAAAACGCGTTTAGTACGTGATGTCCTGCTACCATTACTTTATGAACCATTTCCGGTTATCGGGAGCCTTACGGAGGCAAATTTCCGAAGGGTGATGATTGAGCAACATCGAGAAAAAAAACGTACTTTAGTTTGTGATGATTTAGCTTGGGATGCGCAACCGCAGAGCGAGCGCTCGGATCTCTTAATCAACCGCTGTACAAAGGGTGGCACCGCGTCCTATCTCGAGTCTGACGGCGACGGTTGGTATACAGTCTCCGAGGAAATTTTCGGCCCGACTTTACTCGGTTCCCGCTTATCGTTTAGCGACGTTGCGATTGAGAGCAGGTGCCTTGATATCTCTATGGGAACCCAGCAGAGAACTGGCCGGGTTCTCCCACCGGTTTGGGACGGCCTGTCAGGTACTATTTTCACAGAATTGCATAATTTCCGTAAGTTAGTGTCAAATTCACTAAAACCTGAGAAACCACGAATACCGCACGGGATCGATGATCGTATCTGGGACATTGCCTGGCCGATGACGTTTTTGGCTGAGTTGATAGGTGATCACGAAGGTATGAATAATCTCACCTCTTATCTTATGCGACGTAGCGATGATCTGAGTAGCGATAAAATTCAGGAACCCGCGATGCTCGTACTATCGGCCATTATTGCACTTGAGACTCATAGTGACATTGAGGGGAAACCTGAACTTCTCTCTATCCCGAAACCCATCACATTCAGGGAGATTCGCGACCAGATATGGAGTACAAACCGGGTTTCTCTTACCGAAACCCAAATTGGCAGGATCCTGCGCCAGTTCGGCTTCACCAAGGGTCAGAATATATACCAGTCCGGGGGTTATACAAAATTGCGGGGCATCGACTGGCACGCTGTAAAAGCTCAGGCAGATAAGTTCGGTTTCCACGACGAGTTACTAGATGCGGTGCAGTATTCAATGTTCGATTAACGCAGAAGTTTATACAGTGAGGAAAATGTAGATAACTACAGATTGTAGAGATAGTAGAGATAAATAGATATAGAGAACATTACCTCTACTGTCTCTACAGAACAAATGTTCTGGTATGTAGGGACCTACATTTGTAGCGAAACATATATCTTCTATAAACAGTGTTTGAGATGTTAAGAGGGATTCTAATCAGCTTTGATGATTAAATGGTTATTGTATCATGATGTCGCTGACAACAAGTCATGAGAAGTTCGCTGACTGGTTTAACCGGTCGGTACCTGGTGCCTATCGCCGCCTTACTGCAGCCGACATACAGATGATGGAAAAACTCGGCTTTCTCCGGCGATATGGCTACTACTATAGTGCCGAAGATCGCTGGACTGCTGTGCAACTACTTAACTATGAGCAATACCTTATTAAGAAAGGGATCTTAGAAAAGCCAGAACT
>DUFB01000072.1 GCA_011192005.1 Dehalococcoidia bacterium | reverse complement strand
GCCCCCGGGGATGTCCTTAACGGCCTGCCGTAAAATACGCAGGCTCTGGCGCATCTCCTCGATTCTCACGCGGTAGCGGTCGTAGCAGTCGCCGTTCTCGCAGGTAGCAATATCAAACTCAAAGCGGTCGTAAATGGAATAAGGGTCATCTTTACGCAGGTCGCGCTTGATACCGCTGGCGCGGGCGACCGGACCGCTCATACCGCAGGCGATGGCTATATCACGTTCGAGAATGCCGACTCCCTTGGAGCGAGCCAGCAGAATCTCGTTTTCTTTCAGCAGGGTTTCATATTCCTCGATAAATACGGCCAGCCGATCGAGGAGTTTGTTAAGTGCGGGTAGGAATTCCTCGGGAATATCCTGGCTGACGCCGCCGATTCTCATGTAGTTATAGGTGAGGCGTTGACCGCAGACCATCTCGAAAAGGTCGACGATTCTCTCCCTCTCTCTGAAGGTATACATGAAAGGAGTGAAATAGGCACCAGCATCGTTGAGGAAGGAGCCGACGGCGATGCAGTGGTTGGCGAGACGCTGTAACTCGGCCATGATGACCCGGATATACTCGGCGCGTTCCGGTATCTTTATCCCGGCCAGCTTCTCCACCGCCAGACAGTAAGCCAGGTTATTACTCATCGGGGAGATATAGTCGAGCCGGTCGGTGAGAGGGATGATACCGCCGTAAGTCCTCTCCTCGGTAAGCTTCTCGATACCGCGGTGAAGATACCCGACCACCGGCTCGAGGTCAATGACAACCTCGCCGTCGAGAGTGGTCCGCATGCGGTACACGCCATGAGTACTGGGATGCACCGGACCGAAGTTAAGGACAAACGGTTCGGTCTTGAGAGTCATTATCTCGGTCGTCGTCACTTATTCCAGTCCTTTCGCAGGGGGTGTCCTTCGAAGCCGTCCCAGAGAAACATGCGTTTCAGATTCGGGTGTCCTTCGAACTTAATGCCCATGAGGTCGTATACCTCGCGTTCCTGGAAATTGGCTCCCTGCCAGAGTCCGGCCAGCGAGGGAACAGCGGGATTATCACGGTCATAGCACCTGGTCTTAATCACGATCGAGTGGTTATGCTCGACAGACTCCAGGCGATAGACCACTTCGAAATAGCTGTAATAATCGACCGCCGTAACGAAGTTGAAGTAGTCGAAGTTGAGAGACTCGGTATTCTTGAGAAATTCCGCCACCGCCACCAGCGAATCAGCTTTTACCAGCAGGTAATCATCGCCGGAGTCCTCCAGACTCCCCGGTAATTTCTCTTCAACTCTGGCGGCTATATCTTTTCCGGAAAGGGCTACCGTCATGGGTTACTTGCCTTTCTGTAAGAATTCCGGCAGGTCAGGCACCACTTTTTCTCTGGCTATCTTCTTTTGCAGCATCTGCACGGCGTAAATCAGGGCCTCGGGACGCGGCGGGCAACCGGGAACGTAGACATCCACCGGGATAATCCGGTTATAACCGGGTACCACAGCGTAAGACGAGCGGAAGATACCGCCGCTGATGGCGCAGGCACCCATGGCGATGACCCACTTGGGCTCGGGCATCTGGTTATATATCCGGTGAACGTTGGGCGCCATTTTCCAGGTGAGTGTCCCCGCTGTAATCATGAGGTCGGCCTGGCGGGGCGAAGCCCGCAGGATTTCCATGCCGAAGCGGGAAAGGTCGAACCTGGGGCCCTCGGCAGCGATGAACTCGAAGGCGCAACAGGCGGGGAAGCAGATTACCGGCCAGATGGATGACCTTTTCGCCCAGTTGATAACGGTATCGACCGTCGTCAGCATGATATGGCGTTTTCCTTCTTCCTCCAGCCAGGTATCGGGGTCAGGAATGGGCTCAGTGCTTCTGGCCTTGAGGTCTTCAATAAGCTGACCTTCATACCGGTCGATTTCCTCGGCGGAGTAGATATATCTCCGTTCTTCGCCTACTTCCATTCAAGGACCTTCTTCTTCCAGGCGTAAAGATAGCCGATGAAAATGATAAACACGTAAATCAGAACGATGTAGAGACTGAAAGCCCCCAGCGACTTGAGGTGCACGGCCCAGGGATAGAGGAAGACGACCAGTACATCGAGCGCTAGGAAAACGAGGGCGTAGAAGTAGTAGTGGAAATTGAACTGCACCCAGGTCTTGCCGATGGTCTCCACACCACACTCGAATATAGAATTCTTGGTGGGATTGGGATTGGAGGGTATTATTTTAAGGTATTTGAGAATAACGGGTAGAAGTACCATTACCAGGCTGAAAAGGAGAACGACTATGAAGAATAGAGCAATTGTTCCGTAGTTAGCTAGCAACTGGACCTCTGACTATATAAAACTCTTATTAACTTCACGTGCTTGCAGTGCCAATGAACGGTACAAGGGAGTCTGAGGCACTGCGGTAGTATACCACAGATATTAAAAAAAAATCAACACTTGGGTGTTGGTGGCAGACGAGTGCTTTGACAGGGTAAAGATTATCAAAGTATCATGAACGCGAAATGCTTATAACAGAACAGGAGCTAGACAGTGAGTGAACTAAAAACGAGCAAATACATTATTACCGATGTCAGGCCAGACAAGCTTTTCCCCGGTGAGCAGAGCGGGATGGGCAAGAAACCGGCTTCCGGTCATGTCACGCCAACCCACGTGATGTGGCTGGACAACGACGTTATCCCCGGGGCTTTCTACTCGGAGAGTGTCTGGATATGGCCCGACTGCGCCTCGGAAGAACCTGCCGCCGAGGAGCATACGCACGATTTCACCGAGGTAATCACGTTTTTCGGCACGGACTTCGAGAACCCGAGGAATCTCTGTGGCGAGGTGGAGCTGTGGCTTGACGGCGAGAAGCATGTCATGACGCAGAGTTTCCTGGCCTATATCCCGGCGGGCATGAAACACTGTCCTCTCATCGCGCGTAAGGTGGAGAGGCCGATATTCCATTTCACAGTGGGACTGGGCGGGGATTACGTACGGGGTTAAAGAAGAGTAATTAGAACTGCCCGGGAATGTTTAACCAGTCTTCCTTCGTGCGGTTTTGAGTAAAGCCTCGATTTCATCCAAATGCCGTTTGCGGTGGGGTGCACGGTGCAATCTACCCGGCGCCAGTTCTTCCATGGCTTTCACCATATCCGGTGCGGCTTCTTCTAGTTCACAGTCCAAGGTTTCTGCCAAGGACACGGCCAGTCCGGCCGCAACCCTGGGGGGTATGGCTAAAAAGAGCGGTAACAACGCGTCATTAATGTGGTTGATATCTAACGGTGGTTCGGCGGTCACGCTGATTTGCCGCCACTTCTTCAGAAATTGTAGTGTACGCTGGTCGCCGAACGCAAGATGTGCCAGTACTACCGCGATTGTCCAGCCTTCCTCATAAATTACGAGAGAGAGCTCTTCATCAGTCATTTCATTGACGAGTTGACGGAGTCTCTCACGTTCTTTTTTATTTTCTTTGATAAATAGTCTATCCGCAGGTGTCTCCATTTATATCAGTCCGTACTTCTTTGCCATCGCCTCGAAGCCGGGCATGGAGCGCTCCAGGGTGAGGTCGTCGGTGCAGTAGACCAGCCGGAAATAGCCGTGTACACCGAAAGCTATCCCCGGTACCGCCAGCACATGGTGCTCCTGCTGCAGCTCGTGGATGAAAGCCACGTCGTCTTCGATGGGGCACCTGGGGAAGATATAGAAAGCACCCTGGGGCTTGTTGACCTGATAACCCATTCTCACCAGGTTATCGTAGATAAAGTCGCGGTGACGCTGGTATTCACCAACGTTGATGGTCACCTGCTGGAGGTTCCGTATCACGTTCTGCATGAAAGCCGGCGCGTTGATAAATCCCAGTACGCGTGTGCAAAAAACTAACCCGGTCATCATCGCATCGTGATCCTCGCAATCAGGGTGCAGCGCCACATAGCCGATTCGTTCCCCGGGGATAGACAGGTCCTTGGAATGCGAGGTGGCGATGATGCTGTGGCGGTGGAAATTCAAAGGCGACGGATACTTTAAGCCGTCATAGATAATTTTCTTGTAAGGTTCATCACTCACGATAAATATCTCGGTGCCGTATTTCTTTTCTTTTTTCCGGAGAATATCCGCCATCTGCTGCATAAGGTTAGCTTCATAAACCACTCCGGTGGGATTATTCGGCGAGTTTATCAGTAATGCTTTGGTCCTCGGGGTAATAGCTGCTTCCAGGGCAGCCAGGTCGGGGAGGAAGTGTTCATCCGTCGGCACGGGTTTGACCACACCATCGTGATTTTCCACGTAGTTGAAATAATCGACGAACCAGGGTATGAAAAGCAACACTTCATCACCCGGTTCAAGGATGGTCTTGAGAGCCACATTGATAGCACCGGCGGCGCCCACGGCCATAATGACATCTTTTTCGGTGAGTTTTATCCCCGTCTCCCGGGTAAGTTGCTCGCCCACGGCTGCCCGGGTTTCCGGATAACCGGCGTTCTCCATGTAGCCATGCATTCCCTTAAAAGGATTATTCGCTAAACGCTTGATTTCGGCTTTGAATTCGGGAGGGGGTTCCATAATTGGATTGCCCAGTGAGAGGTCATAAACATTTTCAATGCCGTATTTCTTCTTCATGGCGATGCCCTCTTCAAACATCCGCCTTATCCACGACCCTATTTCCATGCCCTTTTTTACCCTATTTGATACGGACATTTTCCATTTCCTCCCTGCCCTTTCCAAATGCAGTCAGATTTATATCACGAAGCTTCTCGGACATACGTTGCGAGATGCACTTTTTCCAGACATCAGCATCCAGTGGTGTAAACACCGAGAGACACCCCAGCATCAGGATATTCACGGTACGTACGTTGCCGAGTTCCCGGGCCAGCCGGTTTCCGTCGACGAAATAGATACGGTTGGTCCGCCGCTTCAGGGCGGTGGTAATTTCCCCGTCGGTGGGGTATTTCCCCTGTCCCAGACTTACCGATAGCGGCGGCTGCTCGTAGTCGTTGATGATGGCGATAGCATCGGGACGGAGGTAGTTACTCCACCGTGCCGCTTCGAGCTTTTCGAAGGCAAGCAGGAGCCCCACTTCTCCGTCCTTAATCATGGGCGACCGTACCTCGGGGCCGATGCGCACGTTGCTGACGACACTGCCGCCCCGCTGCGCCATGCCCAGTGTATCGGTCTTCTTAACGTCGTAGCCAGCCGCCAGGGCCGCCTCGCCGATGATATCGCTGGCCAGAACGACACCCTGTCCGCCGACCCCGGTAACCAATATATCCAGTTTCTCCATTTATATTTCCGTGACTTTGATTAATTTGGTCCTTAGAATAATCTAGTTATTTAATAATGTCATTCTCGGGCTTGACCCGAGAATCCAGACCACCCTTATTCCCTCCCCTGGATTCCCGTCTTCGCGGGAATGACGTATGTTGTTAAAATTTCCTGTTTATATATTAATCGCTTGCTGGGGGCATATCTGCTCGCAGATACCGCAGATGTCCCCGGCGCAGAGCGTCGGCTCGATGAATACCTGATCGTCAGTGCCCTGGATAGCCGGACAGCCCAGGCGCAGACAGTAGTTACACTGAGTGCATTTCTCCACGTCGACTTTCCGGGGATTCTCGCGTTTCCTGACCCTCATGGCGCAGGCGCCCCGTACGATAATCACCGAGACCTCCGGCCTGTCCAGGGAGTCTTTGACACTTTCTCGCAAAGCATTGGTATCAAAGGCGTCGATGACCTTGATGTCCTTGACGCCGATGCCCCGTGCCAGGCTTTCGATATCCACCGCTGAGGTCTCCTGTCCCTGCGCCGAAATGCCCGTGCCGGGGTGCTCCTGGTGCCCGGTCATGGCCGTAGTGCGGTTGTCCAGAATGATTATGGTGATATGCCCGTCGTTATAGACAGCGTCGACGAGTCCGGTTATGCCCGAGTGCATGAAGGTGGAATCGCCGATAATGGCGACCACCTTGCTCTTAACGCCGGCTTTTTCCATTCCCAGCGCCTGGCCGATACCCGCTCCCATGCAGGCCGTGGTGTCCAGCGCACTCAGGGGCGGGTATGTCCCCAGGGTATAGCAGCCGATATCCCCGGTGACAACCAGCTTCGGTTCCTGCGGCTCTTTAGAAGCAACCAGTTTGGAGCGCTGTCCCAGGGTGTTGAGGGTAAAGTAAATGCCGGTATGAGGACACCCCGGGCACAGCAGGGGAGGACGCCTCGGCAGGCCCTCGGCCGGCGACAGAATATCGTCTTTCTCTGAATCGGGCAATAACCCTGCGATGCCGCTGCTTTCGGCGACGATACGGGTGTTCAGCTCGCCCACAGCGGGGATAAACTCCTTGCCGATAACCTCGATACCCATCGCCCGGATGTTCTGCTGGAGAAAGGGGTCGAGTTCTTCAACGACGATGAGTCTCTCGACACTGCCGGCGAAGTTTTTAATCATCTTCTCCGGCAGGGGCCAGGTCATCGCCAGCTTGAGGAAAGAAGCCTCCGAGAAGACCTCGCGGGCGTACTGGTAGGCGATGCCGCTGGCAACGATGCCGAGCTTGCTATCCCCTTTGATAATCCGGTTCAGCGGGAATTTTTCGGCATACTCCGCCAGTTTGACGATTCGTTCTTCGATGATGGCATGGCGGGGCAGGGCATAGACCGGCAGCATGACGAATTTCTGCTGGTTGAAATAGAAAGCAGCAGGCTTATTTTTCGCCGGGCGGCTCCGGTTGACGTTGACCACCGACTTCGAATGAGAAATCCGCGTGGTGGAACGTAACATTACCGGCGTATCGAACTCCTCGCTGATGTTGAAGGCGTGGTGCATGAGCTCGTAGGCGTCCTGACTGTCGGTCGGCTCCAGCATCGGTATCTTGGCGAGACGAGCGTAATGCCGGTTGTCCTGCTCGTTCTGGGAGCTGTGTATCTGAGGGTCATCGGCGGAGATTATCACCAGTCCGCCGATAATACCAGTGTACGAGGCCGCCATAAAGGGGTCGCTGGCGACGTTCAGTCCGACGTGCTTCATGGAGACCATGGCGCGGGTGCCGGTGTAAGCCGCCCCCATAGCTACTTCCATGGCGACCTTCTCGTTGGTGGACCACTCCGCGTAGAGGTCCTTAAAGCGTGCCATGTTCTCCAGGATTTCGGTGCTAGGTGTGCCTGGATAAGCGGTGGCTACCCGTACGCCGGCATGATAAGCTCCCAGTGCCAGAGCTTCGTTGCCGGATAGTAATTGCAGATTATTTTTCATATAAACCAACGCAATCAGGAAATATATTATCAAAGATATATAGATAAGCGCAACTATTCAATCAAAGATTACGCATAGTTGTATAGTGTATCTTATGTTACAATTCTACCATAAATAAAAACCGAAGGACAATCGTGGTATTATATTCGTTCAGATTATAGGTGCATACCTCTTCCCTGGCCCCTCTCAAACATGCTAACTATCGGACCCTGAATATTAACCTGTTTGCATGGGAGAAAGGGGGTGAGTGTGTAAATAACCCTGTGTAAATGATTCCTAAATAAAGAAATATTGACAGAGAAAAACGACTGTGCTACACTGCCAATTGAAAATCGTTTTCATTTAGCTGTAGCCTAATGTACACGGAAAAGAAGATAGAAAATCTACTCAGGCAGCAAGGATATAAGATAACGCCGCAACGCCGTAAAATACTGGCGGCTATCACCAGCGTTAATGAACATATGACGACCGCGGAGATATACGATAAGGTCTGCCAGGAAGACCCGGGTATCGGGCTGGTTACCATTTACCGTACTCTGGACATACTCACCGAGCTGGGCCTTCTCTGCGAGGTGCACGTCGGCGGGAACTGCCGGAGCTACCTGATGAGGCGACCGGTAGAACACCACCACCACCTGGTCTGTTCGGAATGTGGTACAGTCGTCGATTTTACCGATTGTGACCTGAGTGGACTGGAAGACAGGCTAACTAAAGATACACATTTTGAGATTAACGGTCATATTCTGGAATTTACCGGGCGTTGCCGGAATTGCATCGTCCGGGCTAAATAGGTGTTTAAGGTCAGGTTGAGGAGCTTGTTAAGAAACATCGGCAGAGAGCTTTTACACCACGCACCCTTTACGGCCGCCGGGGCGGTTACCGGTGTCGTGGTTATGGCAGTGATATCGCTGTGCGATACCCCGATGAACATTTCTGAAGGGCTATTTTTCACCTTCCACCCGCTACACGTGGTTTTCAGCGCTCTGGTGACGACAGCTTTATATCGTAAGCAGAAGGGCCACAAGCTCTGGGCGGTGGTTATCATCGGTTACGTGGGCTCGGTGGGGATTGCCACATTGAGCGATGCCGTCATACCCTATCTTGAGGGCAGCAGCCTCAAGGTTGACATGGGATTTCACCTGCCGTTCCTGGAGACGGAAATGATGCCTTTTATCGGCCTGCCGAAGTGGCTGGTGGTAAATCTGGCGGCGTTGATAGGCATAGCTATAGGTTTCTTCAGGCCCAATACCACCTTTCCGCACATGGGTCATGTTCTCCTCAGCACCTGGGCGTCGCTGTTCGGTTTTACCGCTTTTGGTACCGCCGACTGGATGCCGCTATTGCCCATTATCTTCGTTTACCTGTTCCTGGCGGTTTGGATTCCCTGTTGTATCAGCGATATCGTTTTCCCTCTGCTGTGGGTGAAGGGAGAGCCGGCTCATCAGCATGAGCATGATTAGCAGATAATCTTAAATCGTCTGTATTTTTCATATTGGTAAGCGTTTGAATTGGTATGTTAGTATATTCTTGGCATGGATGAAAAGTGGTACCAGATCAGTGGTGAAGAGACCTTACGGAAACTCGACTCGAAGCGTTCCGGATTAACGGCGGCGCAGGTCAGCGAGAAACTCCTTGAATACGGTCCGAACCAGCTTGAAGGCAGGAAGAAGACATCGCCGGTACTGGTCTTTCTACAGCAATTTCTCAGTCCGCTTATCTACGTATTGCTGGTGGCTGCTATCATTACCGCCGCTACCAGTCATTTCCTCGATACCTGGGTAATTCTCGGCGCGTTGATTCTCAACGCTATCATCGGGTTTGTACAGGAAAGACGGGCGGAGAAGGCCATGGAAGCACTGCTCCGCATGGCGGCACCCAAGGCGAGCGTACGCCGCGACGGAATTATCAGGGAAATTCCCGCCCACGAACTGGTGCCGGGAGATATAGTGATTTTCGAGGTGGGCGATAAAATACCTGCCGATGCTAGGCTGCTGGAAATATCGAACCTGAAGACTAACGAAGCCACGCTTACCGGCGAGTCGGTGCCCGTCGATAAGTATACCAAAGCCCTGCAGGGCGAGTTGCCGGTAGCCGAACGCAAGAACATGGTGTTCATGGGCACGGTAATCACCTACGGAAGGGCTACGGCAGTGGTGGTGAGGACGGGCATGGCCACCGAGATGGGGAAAATCGCCAGCGGCATTCGGGAGGTCAAGCGTGAGCCGACTCCCCTCCAGAGGAGTGTCAGCCGACTCAGTAAATATCTGGTCGGGATATTTCTCGGTGTCTGCGTACTCCTGGTGATTGTCGGTCTGGTAAAGGGTCTGGACTACCTGGAGGTGTTCCTGCTGGCGGTTGCCGCGGCAGTATCGGCGATACCGGAGGGGTTGCCGGCGGTGTTGACGGTGGTCCTGGCGATGGGCATGAGGATGATGGCGCGCCGCAATGCCATCATCCGTAAGCTGGTGGCGGTGGAGACACTCGGCTCGGCCACGGTGATTTGCTCCGATAAGACCGGGACACTCACACTGAACCAGATGACGGTAAGGCAAATATATGCCGGCTCGCGGAAGATTGTCGTGTCCGGTGAGGGCTATGAACCTTACGGCGAATTCATCTGCGACGACCGTAAGCTGGACTGCATTAACGAGCCGGATATCATGCTGCATCTGAGGATAGGTGCCCTGTGCAATGACGCCATAATCAACCGGGAAGGCGAGAAAAGCTGGAGTGTTGTCGGCGACCCCACCGAGGGCGCCCTGATGGTGGCCGCCGAAAAGGCCGGTCTGAACCGCGAGAACCTGGACAATATATACCCGCGCCTCGATGAGATACCCTTCCAGAGTGAAAAACTCTACATGGCTACTTTTCATCCTTCCAAAGAAGGAAGGGTTGCCTATGTCAAGGGAGCCACGGAAAAACTCCTCTCGATGAGCAAGTACCTGTATAAAGACGGTAAAAAAATCCCGCTGAAACAGGCCGATATCAGGGCAATAACGGAAGTCGGCGAGGGTATGGCGGCGGACGCGATGAGGGTAATCGCCACCGCCTGCGTCGACCTTCCCGGTGACCTCGAGGACCTCGAGGACGAACATCTCCAGGGTGACCTGGCCTTCGTCGGTCTTTCCGGCATGGCTGACCCGCCGCGCGAGGAAGCCCGGGAGTCGATAAGACTCTGCCGGCAAGCCGGCATCAAGGTCATCATGATTACCGGGGACAACAGGGTGACAGCAGAATCCATCGCCCGTCAGCTTCAGCTGCCTCCCGGCAAGGCGGTTAACGGTACCGAACTGAAAGAGATGAGTGACGAGCAGCTGCTGGCGCAGGTCGAGGACATCTCCGTTTTTGCCCGCATCGAGCCCATTCAGAAGCTGAGGATAGTCAATGCCCTGAAACAGCGCGGGCATGTCGTCGCCATGACCGGCGACGGCGTCAACGACGCTCCGGCTCTGAAAACCGCCAATATCGGCATCGCCATGGGTATCACCGGCACCGATGTCGCCAAGGAAGCTAGCGACATGACCCTGGCGGATGATAACTTCACCTCGATCGTCGCGGCGGTGGACGAAGGACGGAGTATATTCAATCGATTGAGGAACGTGATATTCTTCCTGCTGAGCACCAATATCGGCGAGTTACTGGCATTAATACTATCCATTCTTTTCGTTGGTCAGGCGCCGTTGCTGGCCGTGCAGATTATCTGGAATAACCTGCTTACCGATACCGCTGTAGCCGTGCCGCTGGGACTGGAACCCAAGTCCGGCGACGAGCTCAAGCAGCCGCCCCGCCACCCCGGAGTGGGAATTATCTATCCCGGTATGCTGATGCGGGTGTTTTATATGGCGGTGCTGATGGGCGTCACAGCTTTTGTGATATTTATCTGGGCCAGGGAACACATGAGTATCGAGGAAGCTCGGACCCTGACCTTCTGCACGCTGGTGACTTTCGAATGGTTCAAAGCCTTTGTTGCCCGCTCCGACGAGCTTACCGTTTTCAGACTGGGTATCTTCCGCAACCGCTGGCTGGTATTATCCGTTTCGGTTGCCGTCCTTTTACAGATGGCGGTTATCTACGTTCCGTTCCTGCAGGACGCTTTCCGCACGGCCCCCTTGAGCCCGGGCCAGTGGGGAATAGTCCTGCTGGCCGGCGGTGGCCTGTTCATCGTTGAGGAAGCCCGCAAGTTCTTCTTCCCCGGGCTGTTCAGTCGGGGCAAGTGGCAGCCTGCCGGTAAAGAATCATAATAAAAAAGAGGACGGGATATTACTCCCGGCCTCTTTTACCCAGCCACTTAACCACGTTACTTTACTTTAATATCGATATGTTTGCTTTCCGGTTCTTCCGCCCGTGGGAGTTTAATCTCCAGCAAGCCCTTCTTGAGGGTGGCGGTAATGTTCTCGGCATCAACCTTGCCCGGCAGGGTCATGCGCCGTACGTACTGGCCGAAGCGCCTTTCCCGGGTGTAATGGGTGGTGCCCTTCTCGCCTTCCTCTTTCTCTTCCTTCTTCTCCGCTTTGATGGCAATCACATCATCCTCAAGGGTGATGTCGATATCTTTCTTGTTGATACCGGGCAATTCCGCCTTGATTACCACCTGCTTGTCCTCTTCGTACATATCCATGCGGGGACTGAGGCCGGACTCGAAAGCGGTGCGCGCCATTTCCTCGACCTCATCCAGCAGGTTGAAAGTACGGAAGAAAGGTCTCACGGCATAAACTCCATTCGGGCTCCTTCTTACTAATGCAACCATCTTAAACCTCCTCGATAGTTAATAAATCATTATCAACTATATTATAAGAAGATTATTAAAAATTGTATGCGACTTATATCACATCGAGAACTTACGAGAAGCGAGTTGAACCTAAACCGTATTACCGGTTTGGGCCTGCTGGACGGCCTGGTTCAGCTGATTAAGAAACTCGTGAAAATGAGTGGGGGTGATAATGGTATTCATTCCCCTGTTGCGGACGATTTCTACGACGTTGGCGGTAGATGTACCGAACCTGATGCCCCAGTAGATCCATACATCGCTACTGGCCCCGTGCCTGGCTTCGTTGATATGCTTCAGAGGTATATTGTAGGCGATGGGCCCGCCCAGCTGAATTCTCAGTCGGTCCTCGTATATCTGGAAACGGCGGGGGATAATGGCGGCGAAGAGTAACGCCATGAAAACGGCGAGGGCAAACATCGTGATAGCCAGCTCCGTGCTAAAAAAGAGGCAAATCAATCCCAGTAACAGGAAGATAAAGATGAAGCCACTGGTCAAAGGCCTCAACCAGGAATCATATCTGGGGACATCTTCGTAAATAAGGGTAGTGCTTTTCACAGTCAAAACTATTAAATCAGAACAATCAGGGCTTTGTCAAAACAGGTAGTCCAAGCCACCCAGCTTGACACCCCGTAGCGCTTGGAATACCCTAAAAAAGGAGAACGAAACCGAATACACCAGCGGGAGGTGAAGCTGATGGTAAGAACCCGGTGGAGCAAGGACTCACTTTATAACTTGGTTGAGACTGAACTCGGCGACAGCCTGTTCATCGTGGTATCAAATCGTGAACCTTACGTTCATGCCTATACCAGTGAGTCCGGCCAGCAGATAAAAGTCACCCACCCGGTCGGGGGACTCACCGAAGCGCTGGACCCGGTGATGCGCGCCGCGGGAGGGACGTGGGTTGCCTGGGGCAGCGGCGATGCCGATTTCGATGAGAAAATAGTCGATAAGGACCAGAGAGTTATGGTGCCCCCGCCCCCCGAGGAAAGCAGGTACGCACTGAGACGCGTTAAGCTGACCGAGTCCGATGTCGCGGGTTTTTACCTGGGCTTTGCCAACGAGTCCCTGTGGCCGCTATGTCACGTTACCTTCACGCCACCCGACTACAGGGAGGACTGGTGGCACACCTACCAAAAGGTCAACCGCTATTTCGCCGATTCCGTTCTCCGGGAAATCGGCAATCGCAAGGCGGTGGTGCTGGTACAGGACTATCACTTCGCCCTGCTTTCGCACTACCTCAAGGAAAGCAACCCGGATCTCACCGTGGGCCAGTTCTGGCACATACCCTGGCCGGACTACGAGGCTTTCCGTACCTGCCCCTGGAACGAGGAGATAATTACCGGTATGCTGGGCAACGACCTGATGGGCTTCCACATCCGGGATTTCTGCAACAACTTTCTCGATAACGCCGCCCGCGTATTGGGCGCCGAAATCGACCGGGAGAACGCGATAATAACTTATCGCGGCAATACGACCGAGGTAAGACCCTTCCCCATCAGCGTCGATTTTGACAGTCTCAACACGCAGGCAGGGATGGAAGAGGTGGAGCAGGAGATGGAAAAACTGCGCAAGGAGCTGGACCTGGACGGGAAATGCCTCGGGGTGGGCATGGACCGCATGGACTATACCAAGGGTATCCCGGAGCGACTCATGGCGCTGGACAAGTTCTTTGAGGATAATCCGGAATACCGCGGGAAAGTGGTTTTCGTACAGGCGGGCATGCCGAGTCGTACGCAGATAGACACCTACAAGCAGATAGGCCAGAGAATCGATGACCTTATGGACGGACTTAACGAAAAATACGGCACCGGTTCCTGGAAGCCGGTGGTGGCTATGACGAGGCAGCTGTCGCCGGTAACGCTCCACGCCCTGCGGCGCCTGGCCAATTTCTGCGTGGTCAGCTCCCTCCACGACGGCATGAACCTGGTCGCCAAAGAGTACGCCGCCTCGAGAGTGGACGGCGACGGCGTACTAATATTGAGCAAATTTACCGGCGCGGCTGTCGAGATGAAGGACTCCCTGCTTATCAATCCCTACGACATCGGCGATTTTGCCTTCAAGATTAAGGAAGCCGTGGAGATGCCCGAAAGTGAAAGGCGGCGGCGCATGAAGAACATGCGGGCTATCGTCAGTGAAAACAATATCTATAAATGGGCGGGGACGATGGTCTCCAGGCTCATGGAAATCACGGGGAAGTGATGCAACACCTGTTTCAGTCGTGGCGGGAATTCTCAGACGCCTGCAGAAACGCATCTAATGTCCTGATGTTCTTCGATTATGACGGCACGCTGACACCCATCGTCAGTCGACCGGAGTTAGCCGTACTTTCGGAAGAGGTCAGGGATTTGTTGCGCGCCCTGGCGCAGAAACCGGCCCTCAGTGCGGGTATTATCAGCGGGCGCTCGCTGGCGGAAATAAAGTCGATGGTAGCCGTCGACGGACTCTACTATGCGGGCAATCACGGACTGGAAATCGAAGGGCCTGGTTTGAAATACGTCAGCCGGGAAGCGGAGACAGCACGTGCCCTGATTAAAGACCTCGCCGGGAAGCTGGCAGCTGCGCTTGATGATATCTCCGGTATCATCATCGAGGACAAGGGGCTGAGCCTCAGCGTGCATTACCGTCTTGTTGGAGAGGGAGGGGAAAAGGCAGTGGGGGATATTTTCCAGAGTATTACCGGAAAGCTACGCGATGAAGGGAAAATACGCATTACCACCGGAAAGAAGGTGTTCGAGGTGAGGCCTCCCATTGACTGGAATAAGGGTAAAGCGGTGGAAAAGATAGCCGCTGCAATAAAGAGTGCCCTGAATACAGGGCAGGCACTTACCGTATATCTCGGCGATGATAATACCGATGAAGACGCTTTTAAAATATTACACCATCCCGAAGGCTGGAGTATCTATGTCGGCGGCGAGAATGCATCCTCGACGGCGGAATATTACCTCGATTCACCCTCGGAAGTGACCGAGTTTCTCTCCAGGGTGGTGGATTTATAGCAGTCGGTATTGTTTTCTATTTGATGTAATTAATGTTTTCCTTCTTCTTGGGCGGGGTCGGGGGAGTCTCCATATCTTTATATCCCAGGGCTATGGAGATGACGAATTTATAGTTTTCCGGGATTCCCAGTTCTTTCTTGAGCTCGCCGGCGTTTTCTCCTTCGAAGAGTACGCTGGACATACCGATTATGCAGGAGTTGATACCCAAAGATTGTGCCGCCAAAGCGATGTTCTCCGCCGCTGCTCCGCAATCGAATTCCACAACGTAGGCCTGTTCATCAGCCGTAATTATCACCACCGTCGGGGCATGGTGAAAGACGTTGAATTCAGGATTTTGAGCCCTTTCTCGGAAGAACGGGACAGGGGATTTGAGTAATAACTCCCGGGCCGTTCGTGCCAGTTGTTCGACTTTTTCCCGGTTCTGTATTACCGTAAAATGCCATTTCTGCTGGTTCATAGCGCTGGGGGCGTATATCGCCGCTTCCATAATCGCTTCCAGTTCTTTATCGCCTATCTGTTCAGGCTTGTATTTCCTGATGCTTCTTCTGTCTTTTATTACCGTTAGAGTCTCGTTCATGCAATGACCATCCTTTAGTTTCTTATTTAATATCCTGGAACGCTATACATATATCACCGGGGCACGACCTGGTAATTTCTCTCATGTGGTGCGCTGTTTCCTCCGGTAATGTCGTGCTGATGTATATTCCCGACCCCATTTCGAATCCGGCGATGGTGCTCAGCCGGGGTATTATCCTGATGTGCCAGTGATAATAGGGGTCCTGCTCATCGTCGGTCGTGGTGCTGTCCACAATAAGATTGTAAGCCGGATTATCCAGTCCCTGGTACAGACAAAAGGTGACGTCTTTCACCACCTTGGCGAGTTCTTCGATGTATCCGGTAGGAAACAGTCCGAAGGAAGCGTGATGTAATTTCGGCAATATCCACGTCTCGTACGGCACGTGCGAAGCGTAGGGATGAATCACCAGGAAATTATCGGTCACGGCCACAATCCGATTATTGCCCCGTTCCAGGTCGAAAGCAATCAAATCGCAGTAAAGACACCGGCCGAGGTCGGCGTAGTAATCATGGGCAACGTCGAACTTGCGGTGGTAGTAGGGCGCCATGATAGGAGTGGCCACCAGCTGGGAATGAGGGTGAACTAGAGATGTCCCCGCCGCCCAGCCGCAATTTTTAAAGATGATGATGTGCTTGAGTTTCCGGTTCTTCTTCAGCGTGTTATATCTCTGCCGGTAGGTGGTGAGTACCTTTTCTATCTGCTGGTAGGGCATCAGCGCCAGCGGCGTGTTATGTGACGGGCTATCGATGATAACCTCGTGGGCCCCGTAGCCGCCCATTTTCCGGGAAAAAGGGCCTTCCTCGGTTCGCTGGGTATCGCCTTCAGGTGTCAGTGCCGCGAACCGGTTCGGCACCACCCTTACCGCCCATTCCGCTGACTCGTTATCGGCCGGTATTCTCAGGATTTCTTCCGGGGTTTCTTTCTCATTCCCAGGACAGAACGGGCAGCTTGAGTCCCAGTTGGGTAACTCATCGGGGTCGGTACGTTTTCTACGGGTGTGTTGCTGGGGACGCTTTCCCCTCTCGGGTGCCAGTATCACCCATTCCTTGGTGGTAATATCCTGCCTGAGTTCGGACATATATTCCTCTATTCTGCTGGCTCACCCCGGGATTCTGATGGCAAGAACTCCTAGGCTCTAATCCGGATTGGTTTTCGCTTGGGTTTAATCGTCTCGCCGCTGGGTACTTCACTACTGGGAAAGTCGCTTTCGACGACACTGTCATAAATAATACAATTCCGCCCTATTTTGGTCCCTGGTGGAATGACCGCGCCCTTACCGACAATGGTAAGGCCGGTTTTTAAAACGTTGGGATTGCTCCGGTTAATGTGGTAATCATCGCCCGTCCCGATGTGACACTGGGGCTGGACCAGCACCTCTTTATCCAGTATCGAGTTATCGATGACGCTGTCCCGGCCGATGACTGTTTCGTTCATAACAATCGAGTCCCTGACGATAGCCCCCTCCTGCACCTGGACTCCCGGTGAGAGAATCGAGCGCTCCACATGCCCTTCGATTTTACAGCCGTCGGAAATAAGGCAATTGGTTACGGTAGCGGCAGCACAGACCTTGGTCGGAGGTCCCTCTCTCTCACGGGTATACAGGGGCCAGTCAATATCGGAGAGGAAGGCCTGGGACATCGCCAGGATTTCCATGTTGGCGTGCCAGTAGCTGTCCACGGTACCGATATCCCGCCAGTAGCCTTCATAGGGAAAAGCGAAGATTCTGCCCCGGGCAGCTGTCTTGGGGAAAATGTTCCTGCCGAAATCGTGCCCCGTCCGGTCTTCCAGTAAATCGCGGAGCCGGTTCCGGTTAAAGATGTAGACCCCCATGGAAACGAGGTTACTTTCAGGATTTTTAACCTTCTCCCGGAAGCGGATTATCCGTCCGTCGTCATCAGTCACCACCGTGCCAAAGCGTGATAGTTCATGCTCCGGCATGCGGGTAACCGCCAGAGTAACGTCCGCCATGTGCTCACGGTGGAAATCAATCATCGGGGTATAGTCCATTTTATAGACGTGGTCGCCGCTGAGGACGAGGACTATCTGAGCCTCTTCGGCTTCAATGCGGTCAAGGTTCTGATAAACGGCATCGGCGGTGCCTTTATACCAGTCCCGGCCTTCATCACGCGCCAGATAGGGCTGCAGCAACCGGATGCTTCGGTCAGGTGGCACTAGCCCCCAGGGTGTACCCACGCCGATATGCTCGGTGAGAGACACGGGCTGATATTGGGTGAGTACCAGGATATTATGAATCCCCGAATTTACGCAGTTACTAATGGTAAAGTCGATTATGCGGTATTTACCGGCGAAAGGGACCGCTGGTTTGGCGCGCGCCTGGGACAAAATACTCAGGCGTTCTCCCGTACCTCCTGCCAGAATGACAGCTAAAAGACTGTGCATGATTTTTCACCGTCACCGATAGCGATGCTGTCGATATTTTTAGTATCTCACACTGAGAACACTCTGGCAAATATGCTGTTTATGGAGACAAACCGTTCTCTTTGTTTTGTATTATGATATTTTGCGTAAACATGTTATATTTATTTGTCTGGGGATGTCAACCATGAGGTATTATGTGGAACGGGGATATTAAGCAGATGCCGCGTATGCGTTCTTTCTTCACCAATATGTCAGCGCCGATGCCTTTACAGAGGAAGATATACCTCCTGTTCCGCAATAACATGATAAAACTGTGGAAAAGGCAGGGATGCTGCGGGCATCCCGGTGAGCCGGGGTGCTGAGAGGCGGCTTCGACTCCCGGTTCGGGAGGGTCGGCGGGACACCAGCATAATCACTGAAAAGGGAGAGTAATGTATTATTTCGCTTATTCCAGCAATCTGAGTAAGAAGCAGATGCAGGAACGCTGTCCGGACAGCCAGCCGAAATTCACGGCAACTCTGCCCAATTACAAGCTTGTCTTTACGGGCTGGTCGCGGGAGTGGCGCGGCGGCAAGGCCAGCATAAAGTCGTTCCGGGGAGAGAAGGTACGCGGCGCCATCTACGAAGTAACCGAGATGTGCCTGAGGAAACTGGACAGGTACGAGGCCGGATACGCGCGATTGAACATAACCGTTTTCGATGAAGACAACGAACCTCATGAGGCGGTTACCTATATAAAGTCGGGGCAGCTTGAGGAATCAATGCCGTCAAAGGAGTACGGGGCCGTTATCCGGCAGGGCTATCAGGACTGGCATCTGATATAGGGGAGTACGGGGAGGAAGAGCCGGTAAAATGGTGACAAATGTCCAAAATGGACTCGGAAATCCCCTTACATGTTGTATTATGTATTGTAATATGTTATAGTTAACCTGAGATTTTAAATAAGGTCTATCATAGACCGGATGTTCGCTGAGCCAGCAGTCCACAATTGGACTCTATTGATTTATAGAAGGAGTAAGATATGGCTCCAGTAAATTATGATATCAAAGACCCCTCTCTGGCGGAGGCAGGCCGCCAGCGTATCGGGTGGGCATACCGGGAGATGCCGGTAATCAAGCTTATACGGGAGAGGTTTGGCAGAGAGAAACCTCTGAAAGGGGTACGCATCGCGGGGTGCCTGCACATCACCACCGAGACCGCCAACCTAGTGTTGACGCTCAAAGAAGGGGGAGCCGACTTGATTCTCTGCGCCTCCAATCCGCTCAGTACCCAGGACGATGTAGCCGCGGCGCTGGTCGAGTACGGCATTCCCACCAACGCCATCAAGGGCGAGGACGAAAAGACCTATTACAAACATATCAATACCGCCCTGGACCATAAGCCCCAGCTTACCATCGACGACGGCGCCGACCTCGTTTCCACGATTCATACCCAGCGTCGTGACCTTATCGACGGTGTTTATGGCGGCGCCGAGGAGACCACCACCGGTATTATACGCCTGCGTAGCATGTACCGTGCCGGCCAGCTGAAATATCCCATTATTGCCATCAACGACGCCCAGACCAAGCACTTCTTCGATAACCGCTACGGCACCGGCCAGAGCACGCTGGACGGCATTACGCGCGCCACCAATATCCTCTGGGCGGGGAAAAAGGTGGTGGTCTGCGGCTACGGATGGTGCGGTCGAGGCCTGGCCATGAGGGCACGCGGGATGGGAGCGCACGTTATCGTCATCGAGGTGGAGCCGGTGTACGCCCTGGAGGCGGTCATGGACGGCTACCAGGTGATGCCGCTCCTGGAAGCTGCGAAAATCGGCGATATTTTCATCACCGTCACCGGCGATAAGAACGTCATCGATAAAAAACATTTCGAGGTGATGAAGGACGGGGCTATCCTGGCCAACAGCGGGCACTTTAATGCCGAGATAAATATACCCGCCCTCGAGGCGATGAGTAAAAAGAAGCGCACCGTGCGTACTTACGTCGAGGAGTACACCCTCGGGGACGGGCGCTGCCTTTACCTGCTCGGCGAGGGGAGGCTGATTAATCTGGCCGCCGCCGAGGGCCACCCGGCCAGCGTCATGGACATGAGTTTTGCCAACCAGGCACTGTGTATGGAATACATGGTTCAAAATAAGGGGAAACTGGATATCAGGGTTCATCCCGTCCCCGAGGAAATCGATAGCGAGGTTGCCCGTCTCAAGCTGAAGGCGATAGGCGTGGCTATCGATACCCTGACCGCAGAACAGCAGAAGTATTTAGCCAGCTGGGAAGAGGGGACGTAGGATTATCCCGCGATAAGGAGGAAATAAATGCCGAACAGCTTTGCCAACTCGCCCGACTATTTATTAACATCGGAGTCGGTTACCGAAGGACATCCGGACAAGATGTGCGACCAGATATCCGATGCTATTCTCGATGATATTCTGAGTAAAGACCCCTACGGCAGGGTAGCCTGCGAGGTGGCCACAACCACGGGACAGGTAATCGTCCTGGGAGAGATAACCACCGATTGCTATGTCGATGTCCCCAGCATCGTCAGGAATGTCATCCGCGATATCGGTTATACCCGCCCGGAGTACGGCTTCGACTACCAGTCGTGTGGGGTAATGGTCTCCATCAAGGAGCAGTCTGCCGACATCGACCAGGGTGTCAGCAAGTCGCTGGAGGCCAAGGAAAGCAGCGGCGTCAGCCGCCTCGATGAAATCGGCGCCGGTGACCAGGGCATGATGGTCGGCTTCGCCTGCAACGAGACCCCGGAGCTGATGCCCCTCCCCATTTCCCTGGCGCACAAGCTGTGCCGCCAGCTGGCCAATGTCAGGAAGGACAAGACCATCAAGTACCTCCGCCCCGACGGCAAGTCGCAGGTGACGGTTGAATATAGCAACGGTACACCGAAGCGTGTCGTCAACGTGGTTATCGGCGCGCAGCATGACGACGGTATTACCCATGACCGGATTGAGAAGGATATCATCGAGCAGGTTATTAAGAAAGTAATCCCCGTCTCGCTGATAGACTCCGCCACGCAGTACTACGTCAACGGGACCGGCCGGTTCGTTATCGGCGGGCCGGTATCGGACACGGGATTTACGGGACGCAAGATAATCGTCGATACCTACGGCGGGGCCGCCCGGCACGGGGGCGGTGCTTTCTCCGGCAAGGACCCCACCAAGGTCGACCGCTCGGCGTCGTACATGGCGCGGTATATCGCCAAGAACCTGGTGGCGGCGGGGCTGGCCGACCGACTGGAGTTACAGGTGGCGTACGTCATCGGCAAGGCGCACCCGCTGTCCGTATCGGTGGAGGACTTCGGCACCGGCAAGATATCCGGCCAGAAAATAAAGGAGCTGATTAACAGGCACTTCGACCTCCGGCCCGGCGCCATTATCCAGGACTTTGACCTGCGCCGCCCCATCTACCGCCAGACGGCCGCCTACGGGCACTTCGGCCGCGACGACCTCAACCTGCCCTGGGAGAAGACGGACAAAGCCGGGGTCTTGAAGAAAGAGGGGCTGGGGTAGGAAAAAACAGGTTAAGGAAAGCAAAAAAGAGGGGCTTGATGTCCCTCTTTTTATCTGTACACATCCCGGTTTTAATTATTTTTCCAATATCTTGAACGTGGATATCACATGTTCAATATCCTGTACAAGCATCTCTCGCAACTCCGTATCACGGCAGGTCGCTTCTATATCCCAGCATATTCCTTCGCGGTCGAATGCTATCTCTATATGGTATTCAAGGGGCCAGGAAGAGAAGATGGAATCTATTTCGTAAACAATCATTTCGGCTTCTATGCCGGCGACTACCACCGTAGTCCTTTCCAGTAACTTGAAGTTCTCCCATCTACTCCATGACGAGATGCTATTTTCTATCCTTTCGCTTGCTGTCCAACTGTATTTACTATGCATCAAGAGCTGATTAGATACTCTTATATTAATAGAGGCTGGAACGTATGACATTGCTACTGTATCACCTTCGCTCCCGGGCTCCGGGTTAGCCATTGGCCTTTCTTTAGTGCGGGCGAGTACATATATATAGGTAAATTGAAAATCAGATTGTTCTACCACATAGGGTCCATCTCTGTCGTGGTAGTAGGCGCGGTGTTCAAAAGAGAAACCGGCAACATCGTTGTTAACAACCATGGTCCTGTAGTCATCATCTGATAGGAATGTGCTACAACCGAAAAAGAGAAATGTACAGGCTAAAAGAACTGGTATTATGACTTTTAGTAATTTTATCCATATCTGTTGGCTTGTCATGGTAAAGAGCATTATAGTAGTACAACTTCTTGGAGTCAAGGTATTTGCTTATCCCAGAATAGGGTTGTTCAAGAGGGGGCGTTGGCCCCCTCTTTTTTATCTGTATGTATTATAGTGTTAATATATGTCATTTTAAAATTTCAAATGTTTCTATAATGTGGTTGAAATACTCCTCCACTTCGGGACCTACAGAATCATGATAGCACCAACTAATTCTGATTTCCCAGATCAAACATTCATAATCAAAAAAGGCAGACCTCGATAAGACCTGGTACTCGGAAAATACATAATGAGATTCCAGGTAATAGGCTGGTATTCCGAATACCTCCGTCTCGCTAACTGAAGAAAGAACAGGGTGAAAGAAATAATCACGCTTCCCGGCGGCGTCAAGGTAGTACCCCTCCATGGATTCTTCAACAATTATTGAAAGCTTGGATTTGGGTATATCAATCTGCTGAACCGTAAAATCCACCACTGTCATATCACCATAAATATGCGGGGTATCCGCCAGGTTCATATCTATTAGATTGAAGATAGATGGATACTCCAGACGATAAAGGGAATGCTTAAAATACTCAAGCCTGATATCGGTTGTCTCTAGTTCAAAAATTGAATATTGTATCGGGGGGCCGGTATAGGGGGTTGTTGTTCTGATGGGGGTATTGTCCGTTTTGCAGCATGTGCAGGGTAGAAAAACCAAAATAACAAATAATACTAGAGATAGCTTGATATCTTTACCTGATAGCATATCGCTAATCTCCAAAAAATGCAGGATTTACTTTCATATCATCGATTCATGGTAAAGAGCATTATAGTTGTACAACCCATTGAAGTCAATGTATTTGCTTGGCCCCGAATGGGGGGTGTTTAAGAGGGGGCTAACGCCCCCTCTTCCTTTTCCCCGCCCCGAATTCCCTCTCTAACTCTCCCCTTACGAAGGGGAGAGGATGATTGTACAAATCCAGATATTTCTCTCCTATCCTCCAATCTGTCTCCCTCCTTTGTAAGGAGGAAATAAGGGAGATTTACAAAAAGTCTCCTGATTAATTCATCTGGAAAGGTCACATAGTCCCCTGATTATCGCGTATCTCCGGTCAACCATCTGCTGAAAAGCGGCAACATCGGCTTCTTTCAGGTGGGCAAATTTACGGACCATTTTGATGAACTCCTGAATCGGCCTGGGATTGGCTACCTCTACGTTAAGCTTAAATTTACCGTTTTCGGCTTCCCACAGCGGAAAGTAATTCGTCCTCACGGCCAGGCGGCAGACCTCGATGGACTGGTCCGTGGCGATACGCCATCCCATCACGCAGGGTGCAAAAATGTGGATATATACAAAACCCTCGCGTACTTTTTCCCTGGCTTTCTGTAACTTCCTGGCGAAGTCCTCAAGGTGACTTAAAGTTGCGGTGGCCACGTAGGTGGCACCGTGCATGGCCATGAGCAGGGGTACGTTCTTGGCCTGGGTCGGTTTACCCTGGCTGGCGCTGCCGACAGGTGTCGTGCTGGTTGATGCTCCCAGGGGAGTGGTGCTGCTCCGCTGGTATCCGGTATTCATATAGCCTTCGTTATCATAGGTAATATAGATAATTTTCTCGTTTCTTTCGGCGGCACCGCTGAGGGGTTGAAAACCGATATCGGCGCCGCAGCCATCGCCGGTAAAACACACCACGGTAACGTCCTTGCCTGTTTTCTGGTAATACCGCGAGATGCCGGTGGCGCTGGAGGCAACCCCGGTCATCAGGGCGCTGAAATAAGCCAGACGATGCCAGGCGTCGCGGTTCTGACCGTAAAAGATTGGTGCCGAACAGCCGGGACAACCAACCAGGATGATGTCCTTTCCCAGCACTTTGGGCACGAACCTGGCGGCAAGTTCCAGGGTGCATCCGGGACACCAGGCAAGCCCTCCGGCAAATTGCTCTTCCGTTTCACAGAAATAATCGAATACTTTCAGCTTCTTTTTCTTTTCCTGTACCATTTTCTACCTCATTCTTCTAAAGGAATCCAGGTGACTTCCTGGTAAGGCTTTCCCTGAGTGGCATCGTTGACTTCATCAACGACTCTCTCGATGTGGGGTATGGTGATATCCAGATTAGCCAGTCCGTCGATATAGCTCAGTACGGGAACAATCCCGATTTCCGGGGTAAGGGCTCGTATCTCCATCCAGGTCGGGCCGGAGTTCCAGCCGAAGCCGACACTGCGGTCGATGACGCCGATGGCTTTCCTCCCCTTTAACACCTCCGCCAGGCGCTGGCGCGGAAAGGGACGGAATAACCTCAATTTTACCAGTCCAACCTTTATCCCTTCTTCTCTCTTGCTGTCGACGACCACGCGTGTAGTGCCGGCCGCGCCTCCCGATGCTACGATGATTATCTCCGCATCGTCCGTTCGGTACTCCTCAATCTGACCGCCGTAGCTTCTCCCGAAATATTCACCGAAATCCCGGTCTATTTCGTCCAGTTTGGTGGTGGCCCGTTCCATGGCCAAGCATTGTCGGTACCGCAGTTCCACAAAGCCTAATTCAATGCCGTGAGTACCGCAGCCTATGGCCTTGCCCGGCATCAGTTTCTGACGCTCGGGTTGTTGTTTCAGTACCGAGAGGAAACGATCAACGTCCTCCTGTTCCGGGATTTCCACGGCGGTTGCCATGTAAGAAAGATAAAATCCATCGTAATTTACCATTACCGGCAGTTGAATATCATAGTCTTCAGCCAGACGGAAAGCCATGATCACCGTATCCAGGATTTCCTGTCCGTCTTCAACGATTACCTGGATCCAGCCGGTATCCCTCACGCTGATAATATCCTGTTGACCGCCCGAGACTGCCAGAATACCCGGCGACTCACGGTTGGCAATGACCATGACTATCGGGGCCCGGTATCCGGATGCATGCTCTACCGCGTCGTACATGAAGGATAGACCCCAGGAAGATGTTGCGGTAAAAACCCGGCCGCCCGCCATGCTCGCACCCAGAACAACATTCATGGCCGAATTTTCGCCTTCCACTTCGACCATTTCTGTATCTACAAGACCGTTGGCACGAAATGCCGAAAGCTGCTCGGCCACCTCGCTCATCGGTGTTATGGGATAGGAAGTAGCCACATCCGGACGGCAGAGCATGGCGCCGTATGCCGCCGCCGCATTACCGGTGATTACTCTGACTTTACCCTTTTGAGCCAGTGTCATTAAACTCTCCTTCCGCAACCATAGTGATTGCCTTACGTGGGCACTCGTGGGCACAGATTCCGCAACCTTTACAGAAATCAAGGTCGGGTGAAAAATGGTCGCCCATATCTTTTAAACATTGTGGAGGGCAGTAAAGGGCGCACAGCCCGCAATAGTTGCACTTCTCTTTATCCAGGACCGGTCTTTCGACGCGCCAGCTTCCGGTGTCGATGCAAAGGAGCTTTTCACTACCATCGGACCAGGCTCCTTCGCAGTTGAATATGAATTTTTGCTTGATGGTCATCAGATTTCCTCCTGCCGGAATCTTAATAGATATCCAGCTTTAATATTTATCCTGTTGATTACGTTAATCCAGGACGCGTTTACACTAAAGTAGATTATCCCATTCGCCGACGTAACGTCAACTTGCTGAAATTGATGAGGTAGATAACTGCAACAATATATCCTATAATAATGTCAAGTCTATTTCGCGGGGGGTGGTAAATCTGGTAACTAGAAAAAATCCCATAGAGTTCGGCACCGACGGCTGGCGGGCCGTTATCGCCGAGGACTTCACCTTTGAAAACGTACGCTATTGCGCTCAGGGCGTCGCCGACTACCTGAAGCAGAAGAAACTGGACGGACGCGGCATCGTCATCGGCTACGATACCCGCTTTGCCTCCGAGGACTTCGCCGTCGCTACCGCTGAGGTGATTGCCGGTAACGGAATCAGGGTTTACCTATGCCCCAAAGCTACGCCAACCCCCGTTATCAGCTACGGCGTTCTGGCTCAGCAGGCGGGAGGTGGCATCATCATCACCGCCAGTCATAATCCCGGCATCTGGAACGGGTTTAAATACAAGGACGAGAACGGCTCCAGCGCCTCGGACGAGACGACCGCCATGATAGAGAAGAATATCGACGCGGCTTTTAACGCCGGTAAAACCAGGCATTTGCCGCTGGCCGAAGCGAAGCAACTTGGGCTCGTGCAGGAGACGGACCTCGACGACGTTTACTTCAAGCAGGTAGCCGGACTCGTCGACATTAACGCTATCCGGCAGGCCGGTCTCAAGCTGGTCATCGACCCCATGTACGGGGCGGGTGCCGGTTACCTGGCCAGACTGCTGGCGGGAGGTACCACGGCGATATTCGAGATAAACAGCGAGCGGAATCCGCTTTTCCCGGGCATCAGGCCGGAACCGATTGCCCCCAACCTCGGGCGGCTTTCGGAGGCGGTTAAAGAACACCAGGCCCAGGTGGGTCTAGCTACTGATGGCGATGCCGACCGCATGGGCATCATCGATGAAAACGGCGTTTTCATTACCCAGCTCCAGGTATTCGCCTTGCTCTGTCTCTATTTGTTGGAGGTGCGCGGCGAGCGAGGTATGATAGTGAAAACGATAACCACCACCAGCATGGCTTACCGACTCGGCGAGTTATTCGGCGTTCCGGTACGCGAGACCAGGGTGGGTTTTAAGTATGTGGCGCCGCTGATGATGAACGAGGGGGCGATTATCGGCGGGGAGGAGAGTGGTGGCTACGGCTTCCGCAATCACGTCGCCGAGCGCGACGGCATACTGGCCAACCTGTATTTCCTCGATTTCATGGTGAAAACGGGCAAAAAGCCTTCCGAGCTTATCGACTATCTTTACAGCAAGGTGGGACCTCACCACTATAAGCGTATTGACATAAAGTTTCCTAAGGATGAAAGAGAAACCATCATTGAGCGCGTGAAAAGCCATAATCCGGAAAAAATAGATAACGTAAGGGTGACAGAGCAGGACACCAAGGACGGCTTCCGCTTTACTCTGGAGGACAATACCTGGCTGCTTATCCGCTTTTCCGGTACCGAGCCCCTGCTGCGTATCTACTCCGAGACCGATTCGCCGGAGCGCGCCGAGCGCCTGCTGGAAATCGGCAGGGAGATAGCCGGCGTATAGATGGTATTTTCGATGCTCAGTGCCCTTTATTAGAGGTAGAAGGCGGAAGAATGAAATGGTTGGGTTTAATAAGTTCGTCCTGTTATTGATTATTCTAACTATAGCTGCCGGACTTATTGCCTGTGGTGAACCTGCCTCGGAGACTAACTATAAATTAACTCACAGCTCCGCTGATGCCGAGTATGTTCTCAGCTGGGATTCAATCGTTGCCGCGTGTCCCGACATAGGTGCCTGTGAAAAACAGGAGGTTTTCGTCCGTCGTGGAGAAACCAAGGAAATTAATCAAGGTCAATATACTCATAACTTTTCATTAGGTATCGATTGCCCGGCAGCATGGGCGAGTAATCGGTTGGTCGAAAAATCACCAACGGGTGAGAAAAGGCGTGACTTCGGTATCCTTATCATATATTGCGAAACTGACGGATACCTTGATGAATTGCTTTTAATGGAGACAAGCGGTTTTCCCGTTGAGGATGATGGTGATTTTGTAACCGGGGTTCTGGAGCAGGATACTCCATTGCAGGATATTCTGCTTCTGCTTGCCGGAAAGCATTTCGTTGTCCTGATTACGGAGTCCGCGTCACCGGGCGAAACGCTCTTCTTCACCAAAGAGGAGTTGATGGAATTGGCTCCGGATATCAAGGAAAAAATTGCCTCGATAGAAATTACTCCCCTGCCTTCCGATATACCGGAAAGAGTAGAAGAGGTACCTTCTGAGTGGCGTGAATTCAGGACATTTAGCTCTGATGAGCTTTCGCCGCCTGTCCGGGTAGCTGTAAGTCAGTTTTATAACAATATATGGTTCCAGGAACGGCCTCTGGTGGAGGTCTTCAACTTTACTATCGATAGCGACTGGCGGTTCGTCATGACCGCCAGCGGCGAAATAGACACCAGGTTTGAGGTATATGCCACGATTACATCACTAGGAGAGGAAGGATTTAGTTACAGCTCTGACCAGGTCTTCAGTCTGCATTCCGAGACTGTGACTTTTACCCGGGAACAGCCCCTGGAAGAGAGGTATGGAACTCCGGTCGATGTCGAGGTCAAGATATTCTTCGACTCGCCGATAACCTGGACTTTCACGATTGAAAAATAATTGATGAGGTAGATAAAGATGAATAATATCAATCTAGATGAGAATGGGATATACCGGCAAAATGACCCTGCCAACATGCTGGCGCGCATTAAAGAATTGCCGATGCAGTGCCGGCAGGCGTGGCAGAAGGTCATGGATTTTAACCTGCCGTCGGATTACGCCGATGTGGATAAAGTCATTATCCTGGGCATGGGCGGCTCGGCTATCGGCGGCGACTTGGTCAGGAGTCTGGCATTAGCGGAAGCCGGTATACCGATTATCGTCCACCGCGACTATGGCCTGCCGTCGTTCGTCGATGAGCGTACCCTCGTAATCGCCTCCAGCTACTCGGGGAACACCGAGGAAACCTTATCGGGCTTCGAGCCGTCTTTGAAGACGCGAGCGAAGAAGCTGGTAATGACCACCGGGGGTAAGCTCGGGGAATTGGCCAGAGCCAGCAATCTGCCCGTGTATAAAATCGACTACAAAGCGCAGCCCCGCGCTGCGCTGGGCTTCAGCTTTCTGCCGACACTCGGCGTCCTGCAAAAGCTGGGT
>DUFB01000071.1 GCA_011192005.1 Dehalococcoidia bacterium | reverse complement strand
CGCAGGTTGGTGGCGATGACATCGTCCCAGGTCTCCGTGGGGAATTGCTCAAACGGGGCGGCACCGAAAATACCGGCATTATTGACCAGGATGTCGAGACGGCCGTAGTGTTCCACGGTCTTTTTAAACAGATTTTCTATCTGTTCTTCACTGCGCACGTCGGTGGGTACCACGAGCGCTGCAGAACCAGATTCTTTGATTAGACTAGCCGTATCTTTTAATTTATCCAGGGTACGCGCCGCCAGTACCAGCCTGGCGCCCTCTTTAGCCAGGGCGATGGCGATAGCCTTACCGATAGTACGGCTGGCACCGGTTACCAGCGCCACTTTATCATCGAGTTTTCCCATCGGTGACCTCCTTGGTTGAGCCTGTTGTTTGTGGATTGCAGTGTCATCTATTTAGGATCGGGGACTTCCAGGATATCATTCCTTCTTCTTGTCCCTGTCCTTGTATTCGGAGTAAAATTTCAGGCCGGAACTGATAATATCGGCGATGGCGATCCCCGATTTTCCCGACTCTTCTTTTTTCTGTATTTCCTGATGGAGCTCTTCCAGCCTGGCGATAATGGTGTCCAGTTTTTCCTGCGCTTTTCTGGTATCGCGGGTGAGTTTGATGATAATAACGCCGAGAGAAAAGAGCGCGACTCCACCCAGTCCTAGGGCTACCCGCAGTTGTATGTCTGCGGCCAGGAAGGCCGAGATAAAAATCCCGATGCCAGCTAGGATTACCAGTATTACGGCTACGGTATAGAGCTTGATATTATTCTGATTGACGAAGCTCATATCTATCCTTGTTCATAATAACATCCGGTAACGATGGCGGCCTTATCTTCTAAAAGCATGAGGACCTCCACAGACATGACGGGCTTGCATCACGTTGAACGGACTGATTTATCTCATTCTGACATAGTTTAGTCCCTGTGCGTAAGCTTGTCAAAAGGTGCTATAATCTTTTAGCTTTTCAATAGCTTATTTATCAGGAGGCATGTTATGAAAGTACTCGTGCTGGGCGGTAGCGGAATGTTCGGGAGAAAGACATCGGTTGCCCTTTGTAAAGACCCTGAAATCTCTATCGTGGTATCCATGGATCTGATGGCGCCCCCGGAATGGATATTGAAGTCACTGGCAGGTAATGCTGATAAATTTCATTTCGTGCGCGGCAACGTTTCCCAGATAGAAGACATCCTTAATGTAATGAGGCTCCATTCCATCGACAGGGTAATCAATTGGGCTTTCATTATGGTGGGCGGCGGTGCCAGGATTGACCCCCGTCTCCAGACTAGGGTCAATGTTCTCGGTATGAGCAACATGTTCGAAGCCGCCAAGATTATGGGAGTGAAGCGGGTTGTCTACGCCAGCTCGGAGACGGTTTACGGGCCTCAGGCTATGTACGGCGACCGTGAGGTGACCGAGGATGACCAGACTAATCCGACTCATTCTTACGCCGTGTGTAAAAAATACGCCGAGATTATGGCGGCGGACTACTCGTCGCAATTCGGCATGAGCATCACGGGTGTCAGACCTACCATCGGCTACGGACACGGCGGGCGTTCGCCGGCGCAATTCTGGTCGGACATGCCGTCGCTCTGCGCGGTCGGCAAGCCGTTTTCCATGGAAGGAGATGGCAGAGGTCTGTCTTCTCTGTTTGCGGCAGATGATATCGCTGAATTCGCCAGAATACTCATCAAGGCTCCTTCATCACCTCATCCCGTCTATAATGTCGGCGGCCCACCCCAGAGCGCCAGAGACCTGGCCGAGGCGGTGAAGAAGTATATACCCGATGCCAGTATTTCATTTGGTGACCGCGCGACGATGGACCCCGAGGGTAAGGTGGGCTTGCCCTGGAAAGTCAGCGGTCAGCGAGCCAGGGAGGACTTCGGGTTTACCTGCATGCCGATTGAGAAGGCAGTGCTGATTCACATCAACGATGCGCGTCTGGAAGCAGGGCTGGAGCCAATAAAGGGATAGAAGATTTTAGGGAGGGATATTGTGTACTGGGGCTATTCTGAACGTAGTACATATCATACTACATGTGTAAATAGAGTAGCAAGTCATTTAAAAAGATTCTGCATAGAGGCTGGTAAAGAGCGAAAATTTGTATCAGGGAGAATTACTGACGCATGGGGCTATGATTCAAAAACAAAGACTATTTACTTTTGTGAGATAAAGGTAAATTCTAAAGATTTGATGAAAGGAGTATATCAAATATATGAAACAGCTTTTAAGTATACTCCTAAAGATCCAAGAAATAATGTTATTCCTGTAATAGCTATTCCGAAAAAATTATACAATGAGTTGATAAAACATGATATAGAGCAATGGAAGAGCTTTCGCTCCTTGTGTGAAACAAATAAAATAACAATATGGATAATAGAACAATCAGCAATACAACAAATGAAAATCCCAAAGCTAAAAACACCAACAAAGACAAAAGAAACTACTAGAGCTGGAATAATCCGTAAACCAAAGATTAAAGCTAAGTTAAAAACATCTACTAAAAAGAGGGCAATTGTTAAAGCTAAAACACCTAAGAAAATAAACACAAAAATTAAGTTAAAAGCATCTACGATGAATAAGGCAAGTACCAAGGTAAAAATACCTAAGACATCAAAGACTACATCTAAAATAAAGGCCAAGGCTAAAAAAAATAAAGCTACCTTAAAAAGAAAAAGATAGGGCTGCCGCTTTAGCGGTAGCCCCTTTTATTTTCCAGTGTAATAGCTTTAATCTTTCTTATGTGACCCCGTATACATCCCCTGCGGTCCCGCGGAAAATACCAGGGTCGGTCTCTTGATGTCGTGGAACAGCCACGGACAGTGTCTGGTATGTTTCGGGATGCAGACGAGGGTGCTTTTATCGGTGTAATGTGTCTCGTCTTCGAGGACGATACTCATCTTACCGCCGAGGTCGTGCGGATGTGTCGGGTCGGCTCCTGCCATGGCGATAAGCTCCGGCCAATCGTGAGTGTGTTCCGGCGCCGGCGCTCCTCCGGTACCCTCGAAAATCCAGACGAAATCAACGTAGAACGCACCCTTGACCATATCCTCTTCGATATGCAGAATACGGGCGCCTTTGGTGGTGGAGGGATGGGGAGGCGGCGTTGGTGGAGGCACTTCGGTCCTGGCACCGGCAGCCACGGAGAACCTCTCCTTGGTATGGTCGATTATCGAGTATTTCTTTTTTCTGGAAGTATCAGGTTGCTCGGCCGCGGTGCGGGAGTATTTACCGGTCATGGCGATGGTGATGAAGAATACAGGCCGGTTGATTTTCTTGAATAAAATAGGGCCATGTACGACACCGGCGGGCACGAAAACCAGAGCATTAAGGTTGAAAACTTCTTGATTGCCGTCCAGCCAGAGGGTGATTTCCCCGCCGAGGTCCTGGGGGTCGTCCGGATGGCCGCCGATAAAGCCCAGAAGGTGAGAGAAACCGTGGGTATGGGGTTCGCCGACCGGTCCGCTGGCGGCACCGCTCCAGAGCCAGGTGCAGTCCACTGTAAAAAACCCTGCCTGAACGCTCTCGTCTGTTGTCATCAAATGAGTAGCTTTAACTCCCGGCACCGGGTTTTTGGTTGTACTGCCTCCCTTTCTTTGCAGTTCCAGCGGGAAGGGGCTGGGTTTCTGCACTAGGCAGTCAGCATACTTCATCTTGGCCATTTTACGGTACCTCCTTATTTAAGCATTTGCTTTATAACGGCCACCGTGGCGGTGTCATCATAACCGTATTTTTTACGCAGTTCTTCACCGCTGCCAAAGCCGGCGAATACCTGCGGAATGCCGAGGCGTTTGAAATTTTCGGGGTAAATGTTACCGTCCACGAACGCGTCGGCGATTACACTTGCCAGCCCGCCTTCCATGAGATGGTCCTCGAGGACCACGATGTTCCGGGTCTCCTTGACCGCCTTCAGGAGCAGGTTTTTATTCAGGGGTTTGATGGAATACATGTCGATAACGCGTACTTCGATTCCCTCGGCTGCCAGTGTTTTGGCGGCTTCAAGGGCTACGTAGACCATTTCTCCGTGAGCGATTATGGTGGCATCCTTGCCATCACGGGCGGTGATACCCTCGCCGATTTTATACGTGCGTGTGCCCGGCTCGTAGAGCATGCGGTCCTTCTTGCCTTGGGCAAGTCGGATATAGAGCGGGTGTGGATAGTCCATACTCAGAATCATGATATCGCGTATCATATTCGGGTCGCCGATAGACAGGACCGTCATATTGACCAGCGACTTCATGATGGATATATCTTCCATCGCGTTATGGGTTGAGCCGCCGCCGGAGGTCAGTCCACCGCCGGTTCCGATGAAGCGTACCGGTAGGTCCTGGTAGCAAATGGCGGTGCGGTTCTGTTCGCAGGCGCGCATGGTCATGAACGGAATCATCCCCGCGATAAAGGGAATATTGCCTTCAAGAGCCAGTCCGGCGGCAATGCCGGCGCAATTCTGCTCGGCGACGCCGGTATCAATAAACCTGTCCGGGAAATCCTTTTTAAATGTTGCCAGTGCGCCACCGGTATCAGCCGTTAAAGCCCAGACATTGTTATGCTTTTGACCCAGTTCATGCAATGTTTCACCGACAACTGACCTTGCCGATAAAAAACTACCGAAGTTAAATGTCATTTTCATCAGGCGGCACTCCTTTCCCCGGCATAATCGGCTTCGATATCCGCGATGGCTTTTTCCGTATCTTCCTTGCTCAATGCCCCGGCATGCCAGCCGACATTCTTCTCCATGAAGGAGACCCCTTTGCCCTTGATTGTTGAGGCTATGAGCACCGTCGGTTTTTCGTTGGTTATCGGCGGCAGATTATCGAGGGCATCAATAATCTGGCCCATGTCGTGCCCGTCCAGTTCGACCACGTCCCAGTTGAAAGCCCTCCATTTGTCCGCGTAAGGCTCGAGGCGCATGTAATCGCCGTCGAAACTGGTCATCAATTGCTTATTTCTATCAATAATACCGACTAAATTTCCCAGTTTATAGGAACCCGCGGTGTTCGCTGCTTCCCAGACCTCGCCCTCGCAGGTCTCTCCGTCGCCCATCATGCAGAAGACGCGGTGTGCCTCTTTTCTCTGTCTGGCGGAAAAAGCCAGTCCCACGGCGATGGCAAGGCCTTGCCCGAGAGAGCCGGTCGAACATTCCACCCCGGGAAGCTGTATCTTGCAGGGGTGCATCCCGTAAGCGCTGTCCAGTCGGCCATAGGTTTTTACAATCTCGTCATAATCGAAATAGCCTCTCAGGCACATGGCAATATACATGCATACCGCGCCGTGTCCCTTGCTCAGGAGGAACCTGTCTCTCGTCGGTGATTTTATGTCTGAGGGGTCGACTCTCATGCCGTGGTGGTAGAGCCCGATGAGTAAATCTGTCATCGAAAGGTCTCCCCCGATGTGCACCACGCCGTCGTAGGCACCGCACAGATTAATCAGTTTCTTGCGCATCTCATAAGCCAGTTCTTCAAGGCGCTTTACTTCTTTTGGATCAGCCATAACATATTCTCCTCGTGATAAATATGAATCGTGTGTAGTTACTAACTACTATTGCCTTTTTACATTTTTCTAGGGTTTGATGAGAATTTTTACCGATTTGCCCTGTTTATGAATTTCGAAGGCTTCCCTGATGTCGTCCAGGGGCATGATATGAGTGATGAGAGGTTTGAGTTCGAGTTTGGAAAGCAGGTTCAACGCTCTGGGAAAGCAGTAAGGTGAAACGAACGTCGAGCGGATGGTCAGCTCCTTGGCGTACATCAGGAAGGCCGGCACGGCGATTTCACAGTCTTTGGGATAGACGGCCGCCCAGAGGATGGTGCCGCAGTTATCCGCCAGGTAGATGGTGTCCCGGGCTGCCTGGACGCTGCCGCTGGCTTCGATAACGCTGTCGAAGCCCCTGCCGTCGGTAAGCTCCTTGCCGATTTTTTGGAGGTCTTCGTTGAAAGGGTCGACTACTACGTCCGCCCCCAGCTTCCTGGCTAAGGCCCTTTTTTCGGCAATCGGCTCCGAGACGAGTACCCGCGTGGCGCCGCTTCTGATAGCTATCTCCATGCACAAAAGACCGATGGGCCCCGCCCCGGATATGGCTATCGAGCTTCCCGGGTAAATATTGGCCAGGTCGGTGGCATGTACGGCCACGGACACCGGTTCCAGCATGGCGCCGATTTCCAGGCTGATATCGTCCGGCAGGGCATAGATGGCGCTCTCGGGATAGGTGGCGTACTCGGCGAAAGACGGCGAAGCATGGAGGCTGTTCTGGCAGAAATTCTGCATCTTGTTGCGGCAGTAATAGCAGATACCGCAGGTGCTGCGGAAATCACAGGCAACTCTCTGTCCCACCTTATACTGCTTGATGTTGCTGCCGACCTCCACTATTGTTCCCGAGGCTTCGTGCCCGAGAACCCGCGGTTTTTCCAGCATCTCGGGAGGTATCAGCCCGAACCTCCCCTCCAGGTTCTCGGGGTCGGTGCCGCAGATACCGCAGTAGGCTACCTTTATCTTGACTTCATCCGGTCCGCATCCCGGTTCTGGGTATTCCTCGACGTTAATATTTCCTATACCCCTGATTACCGCTGCTTTCATACGTTAATTTCTCCTTCGAATTTTTACTGGAAGAACTTATCGGTGCCGTATCTCGATAACGACGCCGCCCTCGCCGGTTTTAAAGTAGGCGAAACCCCGGGCATCGAGATTGGCGCAGGTCAGGAGTTCCGCTCCCTGCGCCAGCATTTTGTCCATCTCGCCGCGGACATCGTCGGAGAGGTAGGCGATGTGATGGACGCCCTCGCCGTGTTCGTCGAGGAATTCCTGCAGGGCCGACTCGCCTCCCGAGGGCTGGAGTAGTTCTATCTCCGTACCGCCGACTTTTGCGCTGCTGATTTTTACCTTCCACTCGGCGGGTTTGCCATGCAGCTCGCCCTTGAAGGGAATATCCACCCATTTGCGGTCGCCCATCAGACCGAAGGGTCCGATGCCGATTGCCTCCAGGCAGGCGATGGTCCTATCCATGTCTTTAACGATGACACCGACATGGTGAAAATCTTCACTCTTGAATATCGGGTCTGGATTAATTTGCGACATGATAGCTCCTTATTACCGGTAATTTGAAAACAGTAAAAAAAGTTGTCGACAGTCAAAGTGTAACTTCTGGTCAATGGTGATGTCAAACCTGTGCGTCTCCTCGCTCGAGGAGTGTATTGATTGTTGAAAATTTCAAATTTGCGTGCGAAAATGTGGGGTAATTGTGGTTAACTGCTGTTGCAATCAATCCGGCCGGTATTCTTGCCGGTTTTCACCATTTCTTTCTGAAAGGAATCTGGTTTGATGAATAAAGTAATGACGATGCACAAGGCGATATCGCGGTTTGTCACAGCCGGTGATACTCTTTTTCTTTCCGGTATGCAGCACGGTGAGCCTGCGGCGGCTGTTCATGAAATCGTACGCCAGAAAATTGACCGCCTGACCCTGGTGAGTGTCCTCGTCGCCACCGCCAATCTTCTCATCGGCGAAGGACTAGTGGACAGAGTGCTTACCGGATATACCAACCAGGACGAACGCTCCTATGCAGTCGTTAAAGCCAGAGATGCCGGTCGACTGCCGGTCTTCGAAGAATACTCTCATTTCGGCATCAGCCTGGTACTCCTGGCCGGTCAGATGGGAATACCCTTTATACCCACCCGGAGCGAAATCGGCTCGGACATGCCAAAGTATAATAAAAACATCACTTCAGTAAAGTGTCCCTTTACCGGAGAGTACCTCGGCGCAGTGCGGGCAGTTAATCCCGATGTGGGCATCATCCACGTCCAGAGGTGCGATGCCGAAGGTAACGCCCAGAAGTGGGGGACGATGGGGGTTGACGTGGAGGGTATCAATGCCAGTAAAAAGGTCATCGTTACCACGGAGAAGATTGTGGATGCCGATGTCATCCGCCGCGACCCCAACCGTACTATTATACCCAGTTTCAGAGTCAGTGCCGTCGTCGAGCAACCGTTCGGTGCCCATCCTATGCACTTGGCGGGCTGCTATAGCGGCGATATGTGGGGGTATTATTTCGATACCGGCCCCAAAGAAAACTACGAATCGTATGTAAAAGAACTAGTATATGGTGTGAAAGACTGGGATGAACACCTGAAAAGGAAAGCGGAAATAAAACCGCCCGGTTATTTTGAAAATTTTAGAATAAATGCAGTTGAAAGCGATCCGATTATCACGGGATATTAGGAGTATTGTGATTATCCGGAACGACGAAAATGACAAATATACCGCCGCCGACCAGATGGTGGTGGCCGGTGCCCACCAGATAAGGCCGGACGATGTTGTCTATGTGGGTCTGGGGCTTCCCTTTCTCTCAGCGCTGCTGGCGAAATATACCCATGCACCGGAGTGCACGATTATCATCGAAAACGGCATCGTCCGCACGACCGGCTTTGAATTACCGCGGGCTACGGATACTCTGGGTGTCCAGTTCATGTCCGACCAGTTGACCGGTCTGTTCTACGTCAGCAGTCTCGGGCAGGCCGGGCACATTACCACCGGTTTTATCGGTGCCGGCCAGGTAGACAGGTACGGCAATGTTAACGATACCTGCGTCGGTGATTATTACAGACCGTCGCACCGCTGGGCGGGGAGCGGTGGCGCTAACGACGTGATGAGCTTCTGCCGGCGGACGATTACCATGCTGCGGCAGAGCCAGCGACGCTTTCCGGGAAAGGTGGATTTTATTACCTGTCCTGGCTATATCGACGGCACTCTCGGGAGTCGGGAAAAGGCAGGATTATTGCCTGGTACCGGTCCGGCTATGGTTATCACCGACCTCGCCTGCTACACCTTTGAGAACGGTGAAATGGTCGTGAAATCCGTAAACAGCAGCGTGGGGGCAACCCTAGAAAAGGTTAAAGAGGAAGTAGGCTGGGACATTAAAGTCGCCGCTGACCTTACTGATACCACACCACCTACAGATGAAGAGATACGCGTCCTCCGTGAAAGAGTCGACCCTAGGCGTATCTGGGTGGGCGGCAAGCGTACGCCGATAGGGAAGGATTAACCATACACCTTAATCCACGAACTTGAACATACGGGTAAGCCCGCCCGGAGTCCTCAGGTTGTAGAGCCGTACGGCATTGCCACCCAGTATCAGGTTCATATCGTCTTGGTTGATGTCGAGTCGCTGTATCTGCTTCAGGCTCCAGCCCCAGATGTCCACCTGGTGACGCGGTATACCTTGCTTGAGGTCCTGACGCGTATATCCGGGAGGATAGCGGTTGAGTTGCGAATAGACGGGTAGGCTGGCGCCCCAATCAGTACCCCATAGTAGCTTCTCAGCGCCTACTGAAGGGTCGTTGAGGGCTTTGTAATAAAGTTCCGTCCACCAGCGTCCCGTTTCCAGATAGATATTCTTGTGAGAGGCGGCTACGTGCAGGCAGCACTCGTAGAACCACTCCCACCAGCCTCCCTCGATGCCGGCATGCTCCAGGATTATCGGTACGTCCGGCATGGCGACGGCCAGTGTATGTACCCACAGCGGGTTGTAGGTGAACTGTGCCCCGTGTTAGGCAATGGCGTACCCGCCCGGGGTGCCGGTATGATAACGCATGGGCACTTTATAGGCTCGGCATACCTCCATGACCTTGAGGCAGTTCTTAATTATCTCCTCCTCGGTCTGGAAGCGTGGTGGCTGGCCTTCCTTCGGTTTACGCATCGGTATTAACACCATCTCGCCGATGCCCACGAAGTTCCCGGTTTTAAGCAAATCGGCTAAGGCATCGCAGAAGCCCTCGATTGTCCATTCTTCCTCACCGGCGGCGCATTTATCTTGGTATTCCTTCGGCCAGCATGAGGCGGCGAACTTGTCGGGATACCTCTTGACTTGGTCGACGTTGTTGGGATTGGTCATCCCGAAAGCCGGCTCTATGATGCACATGTCCACGCCGTAGCACTCCATGTCGTAAAGGAGTCGCGGCGAATTGTCGTAGGCCTCCATCTGCCCCATGACCTTACCCAGGTTGTCGTAGTCTTTGGAGCCTTTCAACGCCTTGCCCGCCGCGTGACGTTGTGAATGGACATGAGTATCGACGATGAATCTGCCTAGTTTCATGGTTACCTCCTTATTTGTTTTCTACCTCACTCCCTGTGTCCCCCTCTCCTTTATGGGAGAGGGGGAAGGAAGAAAAGAGGGGCTGTGCCCCTCTTAAACACCTGTTTTTAAAGCCAGGGCATTACCACACCCTTGATATATCCCGGTACCCGGTTGAGATTATCCTCAAAGGCCTGTCCGATATCTTCCAGTTTATAGCGGTGCGTGACCAGTTTATTTATGGGATAAATCCCTTTTTGCAACGCCCACATGGCGCGGGTAAGCTCACTCTGGTGGTCGGTGGACATGCCGATGCCCTGCGGACTGTAAATAATGGGCGACTTTATCCAGCTTACCAGCTCGTAGGTATCCGGCACCTGGTGCCAACCCACCAGGATTAGCTTGGCGCGGTTGTTCTTGATGACATCACCGACCATTTTAATGCCGGGCGGATGCCCGACGACTTCAATACCTACGTCGACACCGCGACCTCCGGTTATTTTCATCACTTCGGCAACGACATCGTCTTTTCCGGGATTAAGCGTGACGGTAGCGCCCAGTTCCCTCGCCATTTTCAGCCGGTTGTCATCGAGGTCGGCAACGATATATTCCCTCAGTTTGGAGTGGGCAACGCCGGCAATGACACCAAGCCCCATGAAACCGCAACCGACCTGGAATACGTAGTCGCCCATTTCCGGCGTGGCGGTCCTGGCGATGGAAACCAGGCTCATCAGGGGCTCGCCCAGAGCATGCTCGAACGGTATCCCGTCGGGTATTTTCTCGATGATAGTCCCGTGCCCGCGTCCCAGTTTGTCGGATGGGTCGCAGACGGCGTATTCGGCGTAGCAGGCGCCCGAGAAAAATCCCGTTATCCTGTCGCCCACCTTGTACCCTGTTACGTTCTTGCCCACCTCCGCCACCGTCCCCGAAGGCTCGTGGCCGGCCTGTCTCGGGAAGGGCATCCGCTGTTTCATCGCCTCGCTGCCGGAATCGAGGTAGCCGGACATGTCGCTGGAGCAGACGCCGCAGGCCTCAATCTTCACCAGCATTTCGTGATCTTTGATTTTCGGCGTCTCGACTTCTCTTATCTCGAATTTCCGCGGGGCAACGATAAAGGCAGCTCTCATGAGACGTTTCCTCCTTGAAAAGCCGTTTGGCTGTACTAGATTGTACTCTCACCCGCGCTGCAATATCAATTTTTCCTATGCCTGACTCGCTATTGACATTTGTTCTAAAGAGTGATAATTTTCAAATATGTTGATTAAATTAGTCAACTTAAGAGTGTGCCATTATTGATGACTATGAAAGAGGTCTGGAAATGTCGAAGCCAATCGGGAGAGTAGACAGGTTGCATTATAAGAATATAGAGATTCCGGTACTCACTAGAGGTATCGCCGAAGATGCCAGCGAGCTTATCGGTAATACGCCCTTGGTCAGGTTGAACCGTATCGCCAGGGACTCAAGAGCGGAGGTAATTGCCAAGCTGGAATCGTTTAATCCGGTGGGCAGTGTCAAAGACAGGATTGGCGTGGCCATGATTGTCGATGCCGAAGAGAAGGGCCTGATAAAAAAAGACACGGTTATCGTCGAGCCCACCAGCGGTAATACCGGGATCGCTCTAGCTTTCATCTGTGCTGTCAGGGACTACCGTCTTATCCTCACCATGCCCGATACTATGTCGGTGGAACGCAGGCAGCTAATGTCGGTTTTCGGTGCCGAGTTCGTGCTGACACCCGGGGCCGAAGGTATGGCGGGCGCGGTAAAAAAAGCTGAAGAGCTGGTGGCTGAGAACCCCAATTACTACATGCCAGGACAGTTTAAAAACCCGGCCAATCCGGAGATACATCGACTCACCACCGCCGAGGAGATATGGCGTGATACCCAAGGCAGGGTGGATATTCTGGTCAGTGGTGTGGGTACCGGCGGGACTATAACCGGGGTCGCCGAGGTCATTAAAACGAGAAAGCCAGGTTTTAAAGCCGTTGCCGTGGAACCGGCGGATTCGCCTCTCCTCTCCGAAGGAAGAGCCGGGTCTCACAAGATACAGGGTATCGGGGCTAATTTTGTGCCCGATATATTGAGAACCGACCTGATTGATGAAATAGTAACCGTCAGCAATGACGATGCCGGAAAAACGGCAAGAAGGCTGGCCAGAACGGAAGGTATACTGGCTGGCATATCTTCCGGGGCGGCTGTCTGGGCGGCGTTAAAGATTGCCGCAAGAACGGAAAACAAGGATAAACATATCGTAGTGATTTTGCCCGATACCGGTGAACGTTATCTCTCGACCTGGTTGTTTCAGGATTCTATAAAGTGAACACGGGCCGGAATTAAGAATTCTGACTCTTTTGCGAGCGTGAAAACGCTGTTTTAAGCTTATTGAAGGTGCTGTTTGCCCAGCCGTATTTTCTGGCCAGTATCAAAACGGCGGCAATCACCACCAGACCGCATACCGTCAGCGAGGTACTCAGCAGCGTGATTTTCATATCGAAAAGCCAGTTCAGCCAGAATACGCTCAGCGGCACCAGAGCTATCGATAGCCCGAACGATAGAGCTATCCTCTCTATCCAGTCGATATTCTTTCTCAGGAAGAAAACATAGCTCCAAGCTAGTCCGGGTATAAACAGGACGAACAGTCCACCGAATATCAGCCTTAATACATCAACTGCTGTCATCAGAAGCCGCCTTCGCGATATTGATAGATTATCGCTCCATTATTATATACTATCTGGAAATATTTTCCCTCGAATTTCTCCAGCCCCAGATAATTATCCTCGTTAACGGAATAATAGATATATAAGGGGTCGTCATACCTCTCCAGGAATTGCTTCGCCGTTTCCGGGTCGTCCGTACTGAAGAAAGCGTCCCATTCCTCTTTTTCATATAGGTCCCATTCAAATAGTCCGGGGGCGATGACTCTCCTGTCACTCCACCCGAGAACCCAGGGAGCGTCGTTGGTGGTTGCCAGTACGTAGGCGTTCTCCCCGGTATTCTCTTTCAGCCACTCCACCGCCKGACAGGCTAAAGTTACCGAAGTTGGTTATGTACCGCTAGAGTAATAAAATAAAACCGAATAATGAAGCAAAAGCAAAGGGACAGTGACGCTCAAGCTGCTGCCGTACCAGCCAACGAGCTGGGACGGCGGTGGCGTTTGGGCGAAAAATTTATCGAAAGCTGGATTTACCTGGCAGGACTGCTGACCATCGTTGTCCTTCTGGGTATCATCATCCTGCTGATAAAAGAAGGTCTGCCCATTTTCTTCGATACGCCGCCCTGGGAGTTCTTCTTCGGCACAAAATGGTACCCGGTCTCCGAACCACCAACATTCGGCATCATGCCTTTCTTCGTCGCCACGCTCTGGGTAACTATCGTCGCCACCGCCATCTCCGTACCCATCGGCATTGCCTGCGCGGCCTGTCTTTCCGAGGTTGCTCCGGAAAAAGTCAGGGAGACCGTTAAGCCCGTCATCGAGTTGCTGGCGGGTTTTCCGTCAGTGGTCATGGGCTTTATCGGCCTGATGCTGCTCTCCCCGCTGGTACAGAGCGTCTTTCACCTGCCTACCGGACTATCGGGCCTGACGGCGGGAATTATGCTGGCCTTCATGAGCCTGCCGATAATCATCAGTGTTTCCGAAGACGCTTTACGCGCCGTTCCCGACGAGTTCCGGCAGGCGTCCTACGCCCTGGGAGCGACGAAATGGGAGACGATATGGCATGTCTGCATACCTGCCGCCCTCTCAGGAATTACGGCAGCGGTAATGCTGGGGGTGGGGCGCGCCATCGGTGAGACGATGACGGTGCTCATGGTGGCTGGCGGTGCCCTGGCGGTACCCGTTTCTCCGACCGAGCCCATGATGCCGATGACCGCGGCTATCGCCTCGGGAATCGGTAATGCCGTACGCGGCGGACTGCAGTACCAGGCGCTTTTCGCCATCGGCCTGATTCTATTCATTCTGACTCTGGCCGTTAACCTGATTGCCGACCGGGTGCTGGAACGACAGAAAAGGAAGTTCCAGAGGTAGTCATGAAGAAGCCTTTAGCGCCAAGACAGATATCGCAGCGGACGGCTTTCACGTTCCTGATACTGGCCACCATCATCGTCGTCATTCCGGTTATCGTTATCATCGCCGTAATAATTGTCAACGGAGCGGGTGCCATAACCTGGGAGTTCCTGACCCAGCCGCCGATGCAGGCGGGTAAAGCGGGGGGGATATTTCCCGCTATTATAGGTACGTTTTACCTCATGCTGGGTACGATAGTCGTCGCCCTGCCGCTGGGCGTGCTGGCGGGTATCTACCTCAGCGAGTACGCCCGCGATAACTGGCTGACCCGGACGGTCAACATGGCTATCGTCAACCTGGCCGGAGTGCCCAGCATCGTTTACGGTCTTTTTGGTCTGGGAGTATTCGTGCTGATGTTTCATTTCGGTATGTCGTTGCTCGCCGCCAGCCTGACCCTGGCCTGCCAGGCACTCGCCATGACGGTTACCACCTCGCGTGAAGCGATTCTGGCGGTTCCCCGGGAATACCGCGAAGGAAGCCTGGCGGTGGGAGCCACCAAACTACAGACCATCAGGTACGTCGTTTTACCACAGGCCAGGCCGGGTATTATTACCGGGGCTGTCCTGGCAATGAGCCGCGCTGCCGGTGAGACCGCGCCGATATTGGTGGTAGGTGCCGCATTTTTCCTCCCGGGACTGCCGCAGTCGCCTCTCGACCAGTTTATGGCGCTACCGTATCACCTCTACACCGTGGCGGCGCATGTTCCCGGGATGTCCAAGACGACCATATGGGGCGTGGCCCTGGTATTGCTGGTGGTGGTCCTTTCCTTTAACGTTCTCGCCACCATTATTAGGCTGCGCGCCCGGAGACGGAGGTACGGCACATGAATGTAAATTTAGAAATACCGGAGAAAAAAGAGACTATCAACGATGAAGTGAGGATAAGCGTAAGAGACCTGAACCTTTACTACGGGGACTTCCAGGCTTTGCGCAATATGACTCTGGATATACCGGAAAACGCCATCACCGCGATTATCGGGCCTTCCGGCTGCGGCAAGTCCACCTTCCTGCGTCTCTTTAACCGCATGAATGACCTGATTACCGGCGTCAGGGTTGAAGGTATTGTTGAGCTTGACGGCGTGAATATTTATGATAGAGATATCGACGTGGTGGAACTGCGTAAAAAGGTGGGCATGGTCTTCCAGAAACCCAACCCCTTTCCCATGTCCATCTTTGAAAACGTTGCTTTCGGGCCGAAGCGGCACGGCAGGAAAAACCGCGTTGAGCTTGAGGATATCGTGGAGAAAAGCCTGAAACAGGCGGCGCTCTGGGACGAAGTAAGCGACAAGCTGGGGCAATCGGCGCTGGCGCTTTCTGGAGGACAGCAGCAAAGACTCTGCATCGCCCGCGTCCTGGCGGTAGAGCCCGAGGTTATCCTGATGGACGAGCCCTGCAGTGCCCTCGACCCGATTGCCACCCTGAGAATCGAAGACCTAATGAGAGAGCTCTCGAAGAACTACACGATTGTAATCGTCACTCACAATATGCAGCAGGCGGCACGCGCCTCGGACATGTCAGCTTTCTTCATGATGGAAGAAGACAGGGCGGGAGTGCTGGTGGAGTGGGGAGCAACGGAGAAGGTATTTACCAATCCTCAGGACAAACGCACCGAGGACTATATTACGGGCCGCTTCGGATAAAGCGGGACGGAGGTAAAAAATGGAAATAAGGACAGCCTTTCATAAGAGATTGCGGGAAATCCAGAACGACGTTCTCACCATGGGCAGTATGGTGGAGAAAGCCATCAGCCGTTCTATTGAAGCATTGCGAGAGAGAGACCTGAACAAGGCACAGAGTGTGATAACCGATGACCAGAAAATAAACAAGAAAAGGTTTACCATAGAAGAGAAGTGCGTGGAGCTTATCGCTACCCAGCAGCCCATGGCCGGCGACCTGCGCGCCATTATCTGCGTCCTCAACATTATTACCGAGATAGAACGCATCGGTGACCACGCCGAGGGCATCGCCAAAATCGTGATAATGATAGGTGACGAACCGCCGTTGAAGCCGCTTGTCGACATACCGCGCATGGCAGAGAAGGTGAACGATATGCTGCACCGGAGCCTGGATGCCCTGATTAACCGCGATAAAGACACTGCCAAGCAAATCGTTACCGAGGACAATGAGGTCGATGACCTTTACGACCAGGTATTCCGCGAGCTTCTTACGTTTATGGCCGAGGACCCGAAAACCATCACGAGAGCCACGCGCCTGATATGGGTAGCCCATAATCTAGAGCGCAGCGCCGATCGCGTAACCAATATCTGCGAAAGAGTGGTCTACATGGTGACCGGTAAGATGGAGGAACTGGAAGTTTCCACGTATTAGTTAAATGCCTCAAAAACGTTGTTTCAGGGGGAATCCGAATTTACTCAAAACGCTGCAAGTAAAGTAGTATTATGTGTTATCAATTTTGATTTAGTTTGAATGTATCGTGATAAATTCTAATACGTTCTGGTCTGTCATTCCATTGAACGCTGGAACACTAGTATGTTAACATAGACCAGTTCATCATATGCTCAGGTTAGTCACGGGCAAAAATATATATTGTAGATTGATAACGGGTATTGCATCAGTTATATAATAATAATGGGATAGGTTGGATAGAGAGCATTTTAAGGGATTGCCAGTAATCATCCCCCGGTGAGATATCGGTGGATAACATCTTTTAACGGCAAGTTAGGACGCTTCAGGCGTTTTATGCTGGAATCGCACGAATGACTGTCACAAAGGTGGTTAGCCGTTCTTCATGGAGAATGAAGTACAAAAAAAAGACGAAGGGTTTGAAAAGAGAAGAAAATCTTATTTCAAACGGAAAAAGGTTGTAATCTTCAGCATTATCGGTATTATCTGTCTGCTTATTTTATTTTTCTGGCTTTATGGTTTTACCGACGTAATCATCAGATTGCCTAAAAGCTTAAGCTCTTCGCCACAGCCCGGAGACTGGGCGATGTTCCGCCACGATCTCTACCATACCGGCAGCACCGGCGACACGGGAATAATACCCGAGGGAAAACTGAAATGGTCGTTTGCTACTGGAGACAACATCCATTCATCGCCGGCGGTTGCTAACGGTATTGTTTACGTGGGCTCGCGGGATGGCAATCTTTACGCTTTAGATGCCGAAACCGGTGCCCTTATCTGGCAGTTCCAGGCGAAAAGTCGGATAGACTCCTCTCCGGCAGTTGTCAACGGGGTGGTATATTTCGGCTCGAACGATGGTAACATGTACGCTTTAGATGCTGAAACCGGCGAACAATTATGGTCTTTTGATGCCATCTATCCCGTACGTTCTTCCCCGGCGGTAGGTGACGGTAAGGTGTACTTCGGTGCGGACGATTATTACGTATACGCGGTGGATATGGAGACGGGTGAAAAAGCATGGTCTTCCGAAACGGGTAACCCGGTCGTATCATCGCCAGCGGTATCCGAAGGACTTTTATTCGTGGGGTCAATGGACAGTTACATCTATGCCTTTAATGCCCATTCCGGGGGTCAGCGACTGAAATTTAAAGCTTATGCCGTGACCACGACATCTCCGGTAATAGAGAATACCGTCGGCTATATCGTTAGTAATAGAGGAACTATTTGGGTAATCGATATCACCGCCAGGAATTGGTTATGGGAGCAAAAACTCAGCGACTTGTGGCGGGCTGCCTATTTGTATGGCGTCGCGCCGAAACCGCCGGCGCCTTCCGGTCTTCTCTGGTCATACAATATGATGGGCGAATGCAGGTGCTCTCCAATGCTGATTGGCACTATTCTCTATACGAGTGTAAATAATAACCTGTTAGCTTTTAACATAGAGACTCAAAGGGAACTCTGGAGGTTTGCCACCGGGGACACGATTTCTTCCTCACCGGCTTTCGCCGATAATGTTATCTACTTCGGCAGTGATGATGGTAACCTTTACGCACTGGACGCCAGTGGCGGTACCGTACTCTGGGAATTTCCTACCGGCGATATGATAGTGTCATCTCCGGCCGTGTCGAACGGGGTTGTATACGTGGGTTCCTACGACGGCATATTTTATGCTATTGAGTAGCTAATGCGGACGGTCTCTGGCGAATACATCATCGATTTCCATCGCTCCGGGTGGCAGTACCTCCCAGAATAAATGGATACCTTTCATTTTTAAGGTATCATTCTCGTCCAACACCAGAGGGTAAAGGACAAAATATCTTTTGGTAACCAGCACTTCTCCTGTCTTTGAATCTGAAATTTCCGCCTTAATCAATACCACGACAATCATCCGTCTCTCGTCAACCACAATTTCCTCAGGTGTTAGCTTTTCGTAACCGGATGGGTGCGATAACAGCACGCGGTAGAATTCATCACGTCCGGTGGTATGGCCTATACCCGCAACGTATGGATTGAACTCCAAATCCGGTGCGTAATATTCATCCAGTCGATTTATTGTCTTTGGGTCTTGCCCGTACTTATTGAAAGTTTCAAAGTAATCCTTCATGTACTTGACGATGATGTCATAAGTAATATCCATTAAGAATACTCCTATTAGTTGATTATGAGTGAGACTTATCGCATTTTTTTCGCTTCCGTATCCTGTTACAAGAGGACTGCTGTCTAGGCATCATCCTCATATAGGTCGTAAAACTCGTGAACTCCGGGCGGCAGGACCTCCCAGAAGAACCGGATTGTCTTGATCTTTATGGTATTATCCTCATCAAGCACCAGCTCGTAGTGGGCTATGGCACTCTTTTTAACCGCCACCTCTCCTGTTTTCCTGTCGATAACCTCCATCCCGAAAAGCGCGACAACCGCCTTTTTTCTCTCATCGACAGTGAGATTGATGGGCGTCAGTTTTTCATACCAGGCGGAGTGCGATTTCGCGGTATGTATGAACTCATCACGGCTAAAGAAACCGCCTTCCGGTCCGCCTATCCCCGCAATGTAGGGTATGAACCTTAAGTCTGGGGCAAAGTAATCCTTCATTCTGTCCGCCGTGGCGGCATCCTGTCCGTAGGTGCTGTATACCTTGAAGTATTCTGTCATCCACTTAACGATACCATCATAGGTGAGTTTCATGGATCTTACCTCCTTAAAGTATTTTAAGTCCAGATGATTATTCAGTCCGTGTATATACCCGACTCAGACAGACAATCCACGATTCTCGGTACGATGTACCTGGTGGCGTGAGGGCGAGTATTGCAGCAAGTCTTCACGATTAATTTGCCGCCGCAGACCTCATCGGCGACCTGTTTGATAATTTTAGCCATTTTAGGATAAGCCTTCTCGGTCAGGGCGGCAGTGCCGTAGCTGTCTTGATGAGTGTCCATGCCGCACAGCCAGAAGAGAAGCTCCGGTTTGAATTCCATTATCCTCGGCGGTACTTCTCGGGCGACGTTGGCGATTTCCTCTTCATCGGAGGAGCCGTGAGGAAAACAGAACTTGGTATTGCTTTCCATCCTGTCGTCAGAGCCGTAAACCCAGGAGAAGGAATCGCAGAAGCATATATGCAGCATATCCTCATCATCCTGATAAAGGTCTCTGACGCCATCGGCATGGTGGGTATCGGTATCCACGATGGCAAACCTCTTGCCGAGTGATTTGGCTCTGGCATGGGGAATGCCGAGTCCGATGACGTTAAAGTAGCAGCCTCCCCAGGCATTGTCGCGGTGAGCGTGGTGGCCGCCGACGCCGGCAATTACCAGCGCGTTATCAATATCGCCTTTGAGTACTTTTTCGGTCGCCCCTATCATGCCGCCGACCGAATAGAGAGAGACCTGCCACCATTTTGTCTGTTTTACCTGGTCTATCCACTGCTGACTGTGGAGTCGGGCGATTTGCTCTTCCGTGGCTGGCTCCGACTCGAACCAGGTTATATTGGGTCTGGAGAACAGGCCTTCCTTCTTTATACTTTGAAAGCCTTCCTCAACACCCATGGCCAGACTGCTGTACGCCTCTTTCCCGCAGATATCGTGATAGAATACACCCGTCTTCTTCATTATAGGTCCTCCCGGCATTTGAATAACTAAAAGGCTGTTTAATCCATTTTAGCCGTTCCTTTGTTAACCTGCAATTTGGTTTTTAAAAATAGTCACGAGCATTTATGCGGAACTCAACGGCATTAATGCATTTATTTATCTAGCATCCCTTGACTAACAGCCCTCAACATACCATAATTCATTGAGTAATAATCCCGAAGGTAGTATATACAGGGCAAAGGTAGCAGTGGTTACCTTAAGCCTCGTTGAGACCGGGAAAGATAAGAACCGATGAGTTTCTGACTATTGCACTGAAGGTTGAGGAGGAGGCAATGAACAGGCGAAGAAGCACGAAAACTGTTGTCGTGACCGGGGATGTCACCATCGACTGGAATATCGCCCGTATAAAGAGGAGGGACGTCCTTACGCAGGGATGGAACGCCGAAGACCTTACCCGGGCCTGCTGTCAGCGGGGGGGCGCGGCGATGCTGGCGGACATAATAAAAGCAATTGCTGCGGACTTGAGTAAATCCGGTCGAACAGGCTTTGAGGTTATGGAAGCCGATATACCCCGCGAACCGGTAAGACCCGGCGACGATAGGTTCCACCATTCCTATGCTACCTGGGCACCGTTTGAACTTGGCGAACGTAACACGGGTCGGAAGAGAAAGGTATGGCGTGTACGGGAATTCCTGGGGTTGGACCGGGCAGATGCAAAAACGGATTCATCGGATGACTGGAAAAAGGTTGTGGATGATCCCGCGAATCCGGACCTCGTTATTCTGGATGATGCCAATCTGGGATTTCGCGATAGCGAGGAGTTCTGGCCCCGTGCTCTGATGAGCAACGCTTCAAGACCCTGGGTGCTCCTTAAAATAGCGCGACCCGTCGCCGAGGGTAAGCTCTGGGAACATTTACAGAAGCATCACGCTGGAAAGCTGATAGCCGTTATGACAGCCAACGACCTGCGGCGTCATGCCGATGTCCATATCAGTCGTCAAATTTCTTGGGAGAGGACGGCACAGGACCTGGTCTGGGAACTCCTGTATAATCCTCATGTTAGCGCAATTACACGGTGTTTACATGTCGTCATCTCATTTGATACGGCCGGCGCCATATTGCTATCACGGAAATCGGATACCACACTGGATGCTATCCTGTTCTTTGACCCGGAAGTAATGGAAGACGAATGGAATCGTGACTATCCGGGTTATATGATTGGTTACAACACCTGTCTTGTAGCCGGTATTGCCCGGGAGATAATACTCAATACTTCTGCCCCTGATCTGCACCGGGGTATTCAGTCCGGTCTTGCCGCTACGCGATTTCTTCACATCGAAGGGTATGGTGATGCAACCGGGGATTTGAGGCAATGCCCAGCGGCTTTTCCGGTCTCCAGGATAGCTGCCAGGTTGGCAGAGGAGGCCAATGACTTTGCCACGGCACCAATCAGGAATCCGGCGCCGGTACTCACTACGAAGGAAATTCCTGCTTCAAGTGCCGAAGCCAGACCTTTCTGGACCATTCTCGAAGACCAGAATCCGAAATCCCTGGAAAAAGTGGCTTACAGAATCGTGCACGAGGGGCTATATAGTGCATTATCCGGAGTGCCGATTGGAGGGTTCGGGCAACTGGCAACGGTGGACAGGCGGGAAATAGAGGCACTGAACAACCTGAGTAATCTGATTGGTGAATACTGCGACCGACTGCAGACGCAGCCTCTTTCTGTCGCCGTTTTCGGGCCACCGGGCTCGGGGAAGTCCTTTGCGGTAAAACAGATTGCTAAATGGGTGCGTCCCGGAGTAATCGCTGATAAGGAACTGACCTTCAATTTATCGCAGTTCGGCGGGGCTGAAGACTTGCTGGATGCTTTTCACCAGGTACGTGATAAGGCGCTATCCGGCAGGATACCCCTGGTTTTCTGGGACGAATTCGATACACCGCTCGGGGGGCAGGCACTGGGCTGGCTGCGATATTTCCTGGTGCCGATGCAGGACGGTGAATACCAGGAGGGTCAGCTTATTCATCCTATCGGTAAGAGCATCTTTGTCTTTGCCGGCGGCACCTGTCACAGCATGGAGATGTTCAGGGCCGGGCTAGACGAGGAGAAATTCAAGGCAGTAAAGCTGCCTGATTTTATAAGTCGACTCAGGGGATTTCTGAATATCATGGGTCCGAACCGGCATGAAGATGAAAATGCCTCCGCCCGGGGCGGGGACTCTTACTACGTCATCCGGCGGGCCATTCTACTGCGGTCTGTTTTCGAAAGGAACGCACCCCAGCTTTTCCATAATGATGGAGGAAAGAGGATTGCGGATATTGAAGAAGGACTGCTACGCGCCTTTCTGTTAATCAAGGAGTACAAACACGGAGTGCGGTCCATGGAGGCCATTATCGTTACCAGCCAGCTTACCGGCAAGACCACCTTTGAACGTTCCAGCCTGCCCACCGAACAGCAGTTGAATCTGCACGTTGACGGCCGCGAGTTCTACGCTCTGGTGCACCGTATGAACCCGGATAAGGAGCTTCTGGAAAAACTCGCCGAGGCGGCGCACGAAGTATTTTACGACGACTTGAAATCGAAGAAATATCAGTACGGACCGGTAACCAGCAGTAAAAGGAAGCGGCACAGTTCGCTCAAGGCTTATGCCAGATTACCCGAGGATGAGAAGGAACAGAACCGCGATAACGTCAGGGACATTCAGAATAAACTGGCAAGCGTCGGGTATGCCCTGCTGCCGGCCCGCAGCAACGAGACTCCGGGGGAATTTTCAGAAGAAGAGGTTGAGAAGCTGGCGGAGATGGAACACGAACGGTGGATGCGACATAAGCTTGAGACGGGCTGGAAATACGCCAGGAGAACGAACAAGGCGAAGAAGCTGCATAAAGACCTCGTGCCGTGGCATGAGCTTTCTTCCATCGAGCAGGAGAAGGACCGCGTTCTGGTGAGAGGTATCCCCAGGATTGTCAACAAAGCCGGGTACGCTATGGTTAAATTAAACCACCGAGATAAATAATACCGGTGAGTACTACAAAACCTCAAAGTTCATGACGTCCATAGGGTTGAAACCCTTGTCTTTTTCAAAGTAGGGCTCCCGGGTACCGCCTTGCCCGACGAGCATTATCTCAATCTGGATTATCGGGCGGTCAACGCGGGTGATTTCCAGCGGACAGTGGGGCAGTCCAGGTGGCAGCGAGACAATCGTGGGACGGGTGAAAACGTGCTTTTCCATCTCCTCGCCGAAATAGAGGACTACCTCCCCCCCGAAATCATCCGGGTCGTCCGGATTGCTGCCATACCACGCCAGGAACTCCTGGAAATTGTGGGTATGACAGGGATTATCGCCCTTAAACGGTTTCCTGACGAATTGATGACCCATCATGAAATCATATCCCAGTGTCACGTTGTCAATCCATAAGCCGTCAAAGATGACGCTCTTATCTGACTTCATGGTCATTTTCCTGTGTTGTGGATTATGGATGTACTTGTCGTATTTACTGCTCATATCAAAACCTCCAGGCAATTATCCTATATTTATAGAGTTGAAGTCTACCTGCTAGGTTGGCCTTTGAAAAAAATCGGCGAAGGACGATAATGCTTCTCTTGAAGAATATTTAAAGGTGAAACCCACTTCGCTTTTTACTTTTTCGGTGCTTACCACCGGCGGGTATTTAATAAACTCCAGGCCGCTTGCCGGTGAAGCACTCTGCAGATGAGTCGACCAGGAGAAAGAGATTACCAGTTCCAGTAGTTTTCCGGGCAGCTTGAGCAGCCTTTTCCCGAGAAGCCTGGCGACATCGCTGTATCTGAGCGTTCCGTCGCCAGCCACGTTGTAGGTGCCTTCCTTCGGACTGGTGATAAAAGCCCCGAGGAGGCCTGTCAGGTCATCTTCGTGAACGAACTGCAACGGAGGGTCGTAGCCGATAACGCCGACCATGATAAGCGGCTGGAACATGATGGTGGTGGCGGAGCCGATAGCTCCCGGGCCGATAACGGGGCAGCTCCGCAAGATGGTGAGGGTAATGTTACGGGTTGAGGATTTAAATTCGCGCAAGATTCGCTCGGCCTCCACTTTATCATGGGAGTACTGAAAGCCATCGACAGGGCGCAGCGGTGACTCCTCGGTAAGCGGTACCAGGTTGTCCCTGTGGGCGCCGTAGACGGTATGGCTGCTCAGGTAGAGGAGGTGTTTCACGTTAGACTGCCGGCAGGCGTTTGCCAGGTTCTTCGTTCCCTCAACGTCTATTTGCCGGGTCAGGTGCGTCTGTCGGGTAGGCCTGAGGATAAATGCCAGATGGACGGCGGTATCTATTCTATTCTCCTCAAACAGCTCATCGAGCGGCTCCCGGATGTCACGACGGTAAAATCTTAGCTTGGCTGAACTGAACTCCGGTTCTCTGGTATCGATGCCGATAATTTTCTGAACCTCGTCGATACCGTCAAGATGCTTCAGGAGCTTCGTGCCCACGTACCCGGAGATACCCGTAATGGCGATGTTCATTATAATCTCGTCTAATTCCGTGCATAAGAAGAATAAAACATAACCAAAACGGGAGTCAATCGGGGACTCGATAATTATAAGCAGATATCCGGATAAAATCGCTTGAAGGTAGTATCTTTGACATTATCGTAAAGCCATTAGTAGAATTATATTGTATTCACGCTGATATAAACGAAAGGAGCTAAGCATGTTGGGAGCATACATGGGAAAGATTTTATGGGTAAATCTTTCCACCGGAGAGATAAAAGAGGAAAAGCTGGATGAAAAAATCTACCGGGAATATCTCGGGGGTTACGGTCTCGGTGCCAAGATTCTGTATGACCGCCAGAAAGGCGGGGTTGATCCGCTGGGGCCGGATAACATCCTCGGCCTGGTTACCGGGCCGCTGACCGGCACGCCCGCCGTCGCCGGCGCCCGCTACGTGGCCGTGGCTAAATCGCCCATCACTGGCGGCTGGGGAGACGCCAACTCGGGCGGGTATTTCGGTCCCTATCTCAAGTTCGCCGGTTATGATGCCGTTTTCTTTGAGGGAATCTCGAAAAAGCCGGTATACCTGCATTTCGATAACGGTAAAGCGGAACTCAAGGACGCCGGTCATCTCTGGGGCATGGACACTTATGAAACCGAGGATGCCCTGAAAGCCGAGTACGGCAAGGATACACACGTGTCCTGCATCGGCCCCGCCGGTGAGATGTGCTCGCTGATTTCCTGCATTATCACCAAGAGGGGAGCCGCCGCCGGAAGGTCCGGCCTAGGTGCGGTTATGGGTTCCAAGAAACTCAAGGCGGTATCCGTAACGGGCAAGATGGAGGTGCCCATCGCGGACAAGGCCCGCATGGACGAACTACGGAAGGAACAGATTCATAATATAAATAATCCGCCGCCCGGTCCGATGGCCGAAATGAACAAGATGATGTCCCAGTATGGTACCACCAGCATGACCGACCGTAACGCCCACAGCGGCGATACCCCGGTGAAGAACTGGGGGGGCGTGGGGGTGATTGACCTGCCGAATGTCGACGGTCTCAAGAAGGAAGCCGCAACACATAATCGTAAGAAAGCTGAGCCGTGCTGGCGCTGTCCCATATCCTGCCAGGCATCTCTGTACGCCGGGGAGGGCGAGTACAAGTACCCCGAGGACACCCGCCGCATCGAGTACGAGACCCAGGCGTCCTTCGGCACGCTGTGTCTCAACACCAACGCCGAAGCGTTGAACATGTGCAACCACCTCTGCAACAGCTACGGAATTGATACCATATCCGGTGGCTGCGTGATGGCTTTTGCCATCGAGTGTTACGAGAACGGCATCATCACCAGGAAGGATACCGACGGTATCGAACTCACCTGGGCCAACCACCAGGCTCTCGTCGCCATGACGGAGAAGATGTGCAAGCGGGAAGGACTGGGCGCTGTCCTCGCCGATGGCGTCAAGGTAGCTGCGGAGAAGATAGGCAAAGGCGCTGAAAAATACGCCGTTCACATAGGTGGTCAGGAACTGGGCATGCACGACCCCAAGCTCGTGGGATTCATGGGAAATTTTGCCGCTGCTCGCTTCCAGATGGACGCGACGCCGGGTCGGCACACGGCGGGCTTCGGTCCCGAGGGCTTCCGGGGGCATATCACCAATGCCGCCGGTATCTGCTTGTTCGGTTCAATGGGGCCACCCGGAGGTAAGAATTACACGCTGGAGAACATTAATGCCGCCACCGGCTGGGACCTGACCCAGGAGGAATTGGATAAAATCGCCGAGAGAATTGCTAATATCAGGCATTTGTTTAACCTCAGGGAGGGGATAAATCCGCTGGACTGGGAAGTGCACCCGAGAATTGTTGGTAAGCCTCCCCAGAAAGAGGGCCCCCTGGCGGGCGTCACGGCCGACCTCGAGGCGCAAGTCTACTGGTGTCTCGGAGCCCTCGACTGGGATAGAAAGACCACCAAACCTAGTAAAAACAAGCTGTTGGAACTGGGCCTGAACGATATTGCCGAGGAACTCTGGCCGCCGGATGCCGGGCCGCAATCCGGACCTCCGGGGTAATATATACCTGTTGTTGATTCGTTACCGGGATGTAGCCTGGTTCATCGCAATCAGGCTGTGTCCCGGTAAATTTTACACAGCGTTCCCCTGGTCCTTACCGAGCCGCAGATGGGCTCGCGGGGCGGGTCGCCGGATAGGACGACATTGACATTCGAGTCGAAACAACCGTGTTCCGGAGACGGTTTTTCCGGGAACCACCAGCCGTGCGGTGCGTGGACAACGCCGGGATGAACGTCGGTGGTGATATTCGCTTTCAACCTGATTCTCTCTCCCTTCACCTGCGGTGTTTCCAGCCAGACCCAGTCGCCTTCAGCGATGCCGTTTTTCGCAGCCGCATCCGGATGTATATCGAGAAGCGGGTCAGGTCTCAGCTTGCGTAGTCGGGATATCTGCCGTCCCTCGGTGTTGAAATTGGTTATGCTTCTGCCCCCGGTAATCAGAATCAGGGGGTATTCGGGCAGGAGTTCCGGCGTGCTGACCGGGCTCTCCGGCGGCTCATGGTATACGGGCAACGGGTCGTATCCGTATTTTTCAAAAGTGGTCGAGGACAGTTCCACCTTGCCCGTCGGCATGTTAAATCCCTTCTCGATGTATTTCCGATATTTCATCGGTTCTATTATATACCCCTGTTTTTGCAGGTCCCGGAAGGTTATACCCATGCTCTTAACCGTATCATCATTAAGCTCGTCGGTATCCTGCCAGGGCATCGGCGTACGGTCCGGCCAGTCTATTCTCTTTCCCAGCTCGATGAGCATTTTTCTATCGTCCCAACACTCATAAAGCGGGTCAATAACCTTCTGCCCGGCGGCGATGTAATTGGTGTACATCAGATTCGGGAAGTCGCCCATATCGTCTTTTTCCAGCCAGGTCGATGCCGGAAGAACGTAATCAGCCAGTTCGGCGGTGGGCTGCATGAAGAAATCAGAGACGACCAGCAGTTCGAGGTTATTTAGCGCCCGCCACATTTTTTTGCTGTTCTGCATATTGACCACGGGATTACCGGTCGTGCAGTATAACGCTTTAATTGAGTAGGGCCCTTCACCGAGCATGGCTTCGGCCGCCAGGGCGCAGTGGACGAATCCCTGGGCGAGCGGGAATTCCTTGTTGCCGATACGCTTCTCGCGGACTCCTGGCTTGGGAATCAATTTATGTGTAGGATTGGTAAATCCTTCGGGCAGCGATTGAAAAAGATTGCCGCCTTTTACATCCAGGTTGCCGGTAAGGGCTATCAAAATAGCAAAGGCGCGACTGGACTGAACGGAATTGATGTTGTGTTCCACGCCGATGCGGTGGTGCAGGACGGCCGGTCTGGTGGTAGCGTAAAGTCGGGCGGCTTCCCTGATGCTATCGACCGGCAGCCAGGTGATTTCGGCTACTTTTTCCGGAGTATATACCTGCACGTGTTCCCTGAGTTCTTCAAAGCCGTGACACCACTGGCTGACGAACTCTTTATCATACAGTTCTTCATTGAAGATGATATTAATCATTCCGAGAGCTAGGGCGAGGTCGGTGCCGGGACGTATCTGCAGCCAGAGGTCGGCCATCGCCGCCAGGGTGGTGCGGCGCGGGTCGATGACAATCAGTCTGGCATCTCTTTCCCGCTTGGCCTGCATTATTTCCAGTCCCCGCGGCGGGTGAGAGTCGGTGGGATTGGCGCCCCAGGCCATGATGCAGTTGGCGTTCTGGTAGTCCGGCCCGACTTCCATCATGGTGGTCATGGTTCCGTAGGTGTACCTTTCGGCAATCGTCGAAGGAGCAAAACAGATGTGATTGTCGACACTGATACGGTTGGGTGTGCCCAGCATCAGGCAAAACAGGTGGGCAGTGTTATTACCCGTACGGGGACCTGTGCCGGTCATCACGGCAATCGAATCCGCGCCGTATTTCTCCTGTACCCGGGTAAGTCCGGTAGCTATTTCGTCCAGGGCGTCATCCCAGGATATTCTCTGCCATTTGCCGCCGCCCCTCTCCCCGACACGTTTCATGGGGTATTTCAGGCGGTCGGGGTGGTAGAGAAGCTCGGGCTGAGCCTGTCCCTTCACACAGATAAAACCCCGGTTCATGGGGTGCCCTGGGTCTCCCGTTATCTTGGTTACTTTTCCTTTCTCGACATGTACTAGTACGCCGCAATTGCAGTGGCAGGCCTGACAGATACTCCTTACAATATTCTTCATGTTCACCTCTCGATACCGTATTTTACACTCACGAGTGCTTATGAGCAAGGAAGATTCTCCGGTGTGAACCGGATTTTGACATGCATCGGCAACTTCTGTATACTTGCCACTAGTCTGGATAGTCCAATACTAATACGCGGGAATCATTTCTATTACATGCTTGCAGGTTATTCACGGGATATTAGCGGGGTATCAGTAAACGATGGATAAAAAAAGCGAGTTTATTAATCGTAATGCGGAGGAAACACATGTAAGATCGGTTGGGTTTCTGGGCTTGCCCGGAGGCGGCGCCGAGGGAATGGTTGATGTCAAGGACGGGAAAATTGTGAGGATAAGGCCGCTACACTATGACTGGAAATATGAAAAGAACCAGCTAAACCCATGGAAGCTGGAGAAGAACGGCAAGACCCTGGAACCGCTGATGAAGTCTCTGCCGGGCACATTCTCCCTGGCATATAAGAAACGGGTGTATTCCCCCAACCGCATTAAGTACCCCCTGAAGAGGGTCGATTGGAACCCCGATGGCGAGAGAAACCCCCAGAACCGAGGAAAAAGCAAGTACCGGCGAATTTCCTGGGACGAAGCCGCTGAAATCGTTGCCAGCGAGATAACGAGGATACACCAGGAGTATGGTCCTCTTGCCATTCTGACCCAGCAGGAAGGACACGGCGAGAACAAGTGGCTGCAGGGTCCTCACGGCATGCCCACGCTGCTGCTCAGGAAAATGGGCGGCTATACACAGCAGATAAGGAACGCCGATAGCTGGGAGGGGTGGTATTACGGCGCCGAGCATGTCTGGGGGCAGGGGCTGTTCGGGCATATGTTCCCAGCCAATAATGTGGTTAAGGATATTATCGATAACGCTTCAATGCTCTTAATCTGGGGAGGCGACCCCGAAACAACAACCTGGGGCTTTTGCGGTCAGCTTGCCAGTCGCCTGTCCTATTTCTGGACGGATATCGGTATCAAGCAGGTATATGTCTGCCCCGAGCTGAACTACGGCGCCGCCGTTCATGCCGATAAATGGATTCCGGT
>DUFB01000070.1 GCA_011192005.1 Dehalococcoidia bacterium | reverse complement strand
AAAAGGACGCGGGTAAATAAAGAGGAATTTCTTAGTGTCGACCTGCAAGCGATAATTGATGCCGTCGAAGATGAACTCCTCGTGGTCGATGCGGAATACCGAGTTAGATTTGCTAATGCCGCCATGCTGAGTAAACGTACTAAGAAAAACGGCTCCCCCATTGGCAAATTCTGCTATCAAATTTTCCAGGATAGAGATGAACCCTGTAAGGAACCTTTATGGGTCTGCCCCTTGCAACAGGTCCTGGAAAGTAGCAACATGATATCTGTTATTCATCCAGGGAAACTACATGGGGTCTCTGGCTATGTTAAAATTACAGCATATCCTCTACAGGATAAACAAGGTAATACCACGGCAATCGTTGAATTAAGGCGGGATGTAACGGCGGAGAGGGAATTAGAAACACAAATTATTAGAAAGCATCACCAGCTTTTGGCTTTAAATCATATTTCGAGTGCCGTGAGTGGATTATATGACCTGGACACCATATTAAAAACAGCTCTTAATAACGTCCTGCAACTCGTAAACAGCGATATCGGCGGAATTCTGCTCCTGGACGAAGAAACCCAAACTCTTAGCTACCGGGTACATCAGGGTCTATCAGCCAGATACGTTGAAGAGGCGAATTTTTCCCTTGGTGAAAGCATTGCTGGACAGGTTGCCCAGATCGGTGAGCCCATCATACTGGAAGATATCTCTAAAGACTCACGTATAACTCGTCCCGATTTGGTACTTGCTGAAGGACTTAAAGGATTTGTCAGCATTCCTCTGAAAGCAAAAGATAAAGTGATTGGAGTAATGAATATAGCCAGCCCCGTCGCAAACCGGTTCGCTACCGATGATGTCTCTTTATTAAAGTCGATTGGTGACTATCTAGGTACAGCAATCGAGCAGGCAAGATTGTATGACCGACTAACACAAGCAGGTGAAAGATATAGGGCATTACTCCAACATGCGTTAACAGCACAGGAACAGGAACGCAAGAGGATAGCACGTGAGTTGCACGATGAGACTAGCCAGGCAATTACTAGTCTCACCTTGAGTCTCCAAGCCATTATGACCATTGCAGAGATGAAAGGTATCGGTGATGACGAATTCATGGAGAAGGTCAGGACGACACACGCATTTGCCGTTCATGCCGGTCATGAAATAGTCCGACTTATGAAGGAGCTACGTCCCAGCTTACTAGACGAACTGGGTATGCCAGCGGCTATCCACCGTTATGCCAAGGATACGCTTCAAGCTCATGGTATCAAGGTATCAGCAGATTTTAAAGGTACAGACGAACGGTTCCCCCCGGAAGTTGAGGTGACTCTCTTCCGTGTCGCCCAGGGATTAATCGGGAACATTCTTGAGCACTCCGAAGCAAAGAACACTCAGATAAAGCTGGAATGTGATGAAAAACAATGCACTTTATTAGTTGAAGACGATGGTAAGGGCTTTGACGTAAAAAAACTGACTCGTGTCGACCCCAGTGGTCGGGGTGCAGGTTTGTTCACACTCAAAGAGAGGGTAAGTCTGGTCGGAGGCAATTGCCATATTGATTCACGTCCAGGGCAGGGTACCAAGGTAACGGTAAATGTTCCATTAACTCAAGTGTGATATATGAAGAAGATAAAAGTCCTCATAGTAGACGACCATACCCTGGTGCGGGCTGGAATCCGTTCTTTATTGGCTTTGGTGAATAATATCGATGTGGTTGGAGAGGCATCAGACGGTAAAGAAGCCCTTATAAAAATAGAACAACTCAGGCCTGATGTGGTACTGATGGATTTAGCCATGCCGGTAATGGGTGGACTTGAAGCCACTCGCCGTGTGCGGCGAAACTTCCCGGGAACAAAAGTGCTGGCACTAACACAATATGATGATAGCGAATATGTTATCCCAATTATTGAGGCTGGAGCTAGTGGCTTCGTTACTAAAATGTCAGCTTTTTCAGAACTCGCTGCCGCCATTGAAGCTGCCCAAAAAGGAGAATCCTATTTATCCTCTACCGCCGCTACTGCTCTTGTCGAAGAATACCAACAAAAAACTGCCTCGGAAGGCGAACAAGACCCGTATAACCAACTAACCGACAGAGAAAGGGAAGTGCTGAAATTGGTCGTTGAGGGACATACCAGCCGTGAGATCGCGGAAATACTCATTGTTAGTCACAAGACAGTGGATTGGTATAAAAATAGCTTGATGAATAAACTTAACATCCACAACCGTGTTGACTTGATTAAATATGCCATTCGCAAGCGAATTATTACGCTATAATAGTCCGATAATTCTGAATTTGTTTGATTTCTTCAAGATCAACTATACCCCGTAGCTGTTCTAGATATATTAGGGGATTACCCAGTCGAAATACCTAGAGCATTGCCCTTCTCTTTCAATGAGAATTCCTATTGCCTTTCGCTTCTACTCCCATAGCATAATAGTACATCCTCTAGTCAACCGGATATTGTTATACAAAAGAATTCGAGGTGGGTATTGATGAATCTGACCAATACCAGCCATCCAGGAATTCACCAGGAGGATGCTAGCGACCATAGTCTGATACCGCCATGCCAAAATGCCTGCCCCCTGCATATGGATATCCGCGAATATGTTAGTCTGGTTTCTCAGGGCAGAATTATGGAGGCACTGCAGGTTATCAGGATGGGTAATCCTTTCCCCTCCATCTGCGCTTATGTCTGCACTCATCCTTGTGAAGAATCATGCCGCCGTGCCCAAGTAGACAAACCCATCGCTATTCGTTCTCTTAAGAGATTTGCCGTTGAATTCGGCGGCGACAGGATGATCCGGACTGAAGCCGAAACTAAATATTCGGATAAGGTTGCCATCGTGGGTTCAGGGCCGGCCGGTCTAGCCTGCGCTTATTATGTTAAAAAAATCGGCTATCCGGTAACGATACTTGAAGCCCATTCCGACCTCGGAGGCATGCTACGTGTCGGTATCCCACAATATCGCTTGCCACGTGAAGTCCTGGATACCGAAATTCAGAGATTGACCCATATGGGAGTTGAAATCAGGACGAATACCCGCGTAGTATCACTCGACCTGTTGTTTGAGTTAGGCTATAAAGCTATTTTTATCACAATCGGTGCTCACCAAAGCCTTAGGCTGGGGATAGAAGGTGAAGAAAGCCCGGGTGTCATTGATGGGGCAACCTTTCTACGTGAAGTAAACCTAGGAATAAAGCCATCTCTAGGCCGGCGGGTAATGGTTGCAGGGGGAGGGAATGTGGCTATTGATGCAGCTCGCACCGCCGTCCGTTTAGGTGTAAAACATGTTTCTATTTTTTATCGCCGTACTCGGTCTGAGATGCCTGCTGATCCTCAAGAATTGGAACAGGCCCTGGAGGAAGGAGTAAAAATCAAATACCTATCTACGCCGGTCAGAATTGACCGCGAAAATGACAGACTAAAAATGACTTGCGTCAGAATGGAACTGGGAGAACCGGATGAGAGTGGCCGGCGACGACCAGTTCCGATCAAAGGTAGTGAATTCACCAAGGAATTCGACTCGTTAATTGTAGCGATCGGACAGGCACCTCAGACCCCTAGCGACTTTGGTGTACGCATTGGAAGAGGTAGTACCATTCAGGTTGATCCGAGCACGCTTACTACCAACAGAACCGGAGTCTTTGCCGGGGGTGATGCCGTCACCGGACCGGCGACAGTGACCGAAGCTCTGGCAGCGGGTAGGCTTGCGGCTTCGCGTATCGACGATTATCTCCAGCACAGGTATCCACTGCCGGTAAAAGAAACTAACGAAAAGCTAAGCGGAGAGTTATTACCAAAAACTATCGAGATGATAAGAAAAATCGAGAGATCCGAACCATTGAGTCTTGTCGGCGAAACGAGGGTAAAAGACTTTGAAACGGTTGAGCAAGTGTATGGATGGGAAGCGGCTATCAATGAAGCCAGAAGGTGTTTGCGCTGTGGAGTCGGGGTGGAAATCCTGTTTCAAGACAAATGTGCAACCTGTCTTACCTGTCTGAGGGTGTGTCCCTATCACGTTCCACGTTTAGATAATACGGGAAACATTAATATACCTGCTGACCAGTGTCAGGCTTGTGGTATTTGCGTAGCCGAGTGCCCCGCCAAAGCAATTGTTTTAAGAAAACCCTTCGACCGTCGCCAAGTAAGTGAAGAACTCACTCATACTATCAAATTGGCTACCGAATCGAAAAACAAGCCACCTATTATTGGATTCTGCTGCCAATACGGACTCTTCGGTACCGGTACCCTATCCAGATTGTGGCGAGGAGCTAAGGCTGGTGTCACTATAGTACCGGTTCTTTGCGTGGCCAAGGTAGAGGCCAATCACTTATTATCTGCGTTCGAAACGGGCGCCGAAGGGGTCTTCATCGCCGGGTGCGGGGAACAGTGCGCCCGAGAGAATACCACGTACTGGGTGAAACAGCGTGTAGAGAAGGTGAGAAAGGTCCTGCGGTCGATTGGTATCGAGCCGGAAAGACTGCAAGTATTTACCTTGGGCACAGCAGTTGCAGATCCTACCGAGGAGTTGGACAGGTTTATCGAACAGATTAGTGCTCTCCGCTTATCCTCGGTTATTAAGGAGGAGGCGATAAGTTGATAGTAGCAGAACAAAAATCCCTAGAAGAAATAAGGCGTATGATTGCTCCTTACCCGCGGGTACTAATACTGGGTTGCGGCACCTGTATGACAGTTTGTAATGCTGGTGGTGAAAGCGAGGTTTCCTTTCTTCATAATTCATTACGGTTAGCTGAAGTAAGGAGTGGCGATGGTATTCATACTTTTACTGAACATACTGTAAAAAGGCAGTGCGATCCTGAATTTTTAGAAACACTCAGCGAAAAGACAATAGATGTGGACGTAATTCTGTCACTTGGTTGTGGTATTGGTGTGCAGGCGATAGCAGAATACCTCGGTGATATACCGGTGCTGCCAGGGGTTAATACCTCTTTCATGGGTATGACCAAGGAGTCAGGGGTATGGGACGAGCGGTGTGCCGCTTGTGGTGAGTGCCGATTGGAAGACACCGGGGGTATATGTCCTATTACCAGATGTACTAAAGGTATACTCAATGGTCCTTGTGCCGGTAGTAAAAACGGTAAATGTGAAGCCAACAAAGATGTAGACTGCGCCTGGATCTTAATCTACAAGCGTCTGGAAAGATTACAGCAGTTGGATAAAATGCGTCGCTACTACTCTCCCCGGAATTTCCGGGCGATTCCCAGACCGAGGAGGATATTGAGTAAAGTAGAGATCGCGACGGGAGAAAGCGATGGCTAATTCTTTATTTGAAGAGAAACTAAACTCAGGTGAATTTATCGTAACGACAGAAGTGGGACCACCCAAGAGTGTGGATGTGTCGGAAGTAGTGCACCATATTAAGCTACTCAAGGATAAGGTTGATGCTATAAACATTACGGACCATCAGAGTTCCGTTATGCGTTTCCCTTCGATAGGTGGCTGCTTGCTGGTAAAGGAACTTGGCGGAGAACCCATTCTTCAGATGACCTGCCGTGACCGTAACCGTCTGGCGCTACAGGCTGAACTTCTCCTGGCGTACTCCAGAGATATTAAGAATGTACTATGCCTCACCGGAGACTCGGTAGATGTCGGTGACCATAAAGAAGCGAAGCCTGTTTTTGATCTGGACTCCGTACAGCTAATCAAAATGATCAGGACGCTGGAATCGGGAACCGATATGGGAGGCAACGAACTGGGGGCGGCTCCAAAATTTTGTATCGGGGCCACTGTCCACCCGGAAGCGGACTTCATCGAGCCGCAACTCATTAAATTCGATAAAAAGGTCAACGCCGGGGCGCAGTTCCTGCAAACCCAGGGTATATTTGAACTGGCGAGTCTGCGCCGGTTTATGCAATATGCCTCTCAGTTTAATATTAAAATCCTTGCAGGGCTTATTGTCCTCTCCTCAGCCGGCATGGCAAGATACATGAACAATAACGTTCCCGGGATAATTATCTCCCAGGCGATTATCGATGAAATGGCTTCTGTGGAGAAGGGTAAAGGACTTCAGAAAGGAATTGAGATTGCTACCAGGATGATTAAAACCATCAAGGAGGAAAACTTGTGCCATGGCGTACATATCATGGCGGTTGGAAATGAAAGTATCGTTCCAGATATTCTGGAGGCCGCCGAACTCGTCAGTACGCCTGGCTAATGCGTATTCACTAGATTCTAACCCAAGATGGTTTGAGTAACTAAATACATGGAAGGGGAGAAGTGAAAATGAAAACCGATAAGAAAAGCAAACCGTCTAAATCTGATACGAAAAGTACGACTGCACGCAGAAAGAAAGAAAGAATTCTGATAATAGACGACGAATCCACCTTTATTGAAGCCTGCCGAAGGACACTGGAGGCTAAAGGTTACAAAGTTTCAGCAGCGTCGAATGCGGCCCAGGCAAAAGAAATGATAAAAGTCGATCCAGTTCTAATTATTCTTGGGACAATGGCACCAGCCGGGCAGGCGTTTACAATGTACCAATGGTTGGAACAACACCCGAGATATAAAGAGATACCGTTACTTATAATCGATGCCCGGTATGAAGAACGACCTATAAGAGGATGGAGAAGGTTCGAAGGAATACAGGTAGACGGTGATGAATATTTATTCAAGCCTATCGAACCAGCCTCACTCGTTCCCCGTATTCAAAGTCTGCTTGAGGCAGCGACCAGAAAAATACGAGTGCTTGTCGTGGATGACCATACTATGGTCAGGACCGGTATATGCTCGGTTATTTCTCTTCAAAAAGATATGGAGGTTGTCGGTGAAGCAGTCGACGGACGGGATGCGTTTGATAAGGCATTAAGGCTTTTACCGCATGTAGCGCTGATAGATATAGTCATGCCGGTAATGAGCGGTATAGAGGCGACAAAAATGATCCATAAGGAATGCCCGGAGACGAAGGTTCTGGTTTTAACTCAGTATGATGAGGAAGAGAACATGATTATAGCCAAGCAATCTGGCGCTTATGGTTTTATTCCTAAAAAGGCTGCCAGTTCAGACCTTATCAGAGGAATCAGATACGTAAGCCAGGGTAAATATTACCCGACGCCTTTCGCCGAGCTGGTTATCCAATAGAGTCGATCATTATCTCGGTATTTTTTGATGAAATGGAGAATCGTTCTTTTTTTAAAAGAGTGTATATTTTCTTATATCGCCTTCCATTTCCACGGTAAAATTTAGCTGTATTAGGGTGTCTTTGTTGGTAAGCAAGTATGTAGAATTTACTCCTCAATTTGATAATATTATTTTACGATATCTCTAGTTTTAACTTTTTCTGGAAATCTAATATTTGGTAGATTTCTTATAATAGCCTTTTTTGTATGAGCTGTGTTTGAAAATGCACTCCTCACTAGAAGTATCTACATTTTATAATTTTTTACATTTTCTGCTATTTTCACTAGATATCAGCCTTGGTATTACTAGCCGATGAGTTTCGTGCTTTTACTAGGAGAATGTCTTAAAAATTTATTAGATAGTATATTACCTTAAAAAAATTGGTATATTTTTGGGTTTTTTCAGGGTCTTTTCTACAGCAGAATGGGACTAATCCCCCGTTTTATTTCATCTCCGGAGGATTTATAATTCACACATTAATAATAAATCCCGTCATCACCAGAGGGAGTGTTGACAAATGCTTCATGTGTAATTATAATAATCTAAGCCGTTATGTATATATAGTTATAACGGTTAATCGAGCTTTATCATAAAAAACTCTCCGGATCACCCTGTTCAAATTTATATATGGTAGATAACCGTCAGGCACTACGGGAAACGGTAGCACAACTTCTGGAAAAGGAGAGACTCTCAGCTGGCTATGAGAACATACCTTGAATGGTTTTTATTCTTATTTAGCCTGTACCGTGTAACTCCTCCTTTTAGATGCTTTTTAGTGTCAGGAATGGGAAATATTTACTCTACTTAATACTTTAGTAGTTTAGCAAACAAATAGTGTTTTAACTTAATACATAAAATTATACTATACTCCAGTTCCGTTTAACCCTATATACTCACAGCATAATCTATATATGTAATTCATGGATTGATACTAATTAATACAAAAAGAACGCTCTAAGGAACAATAGAACACATAACTAATAAATAATAGAGGAGGAGAAGCCGTAGAATTCAAATCTGAGAGGTATATTTTATATAAGACCGATCCGATCCCCCGTTCTTACCAAGAACGTGCTCTACTAACTAAGCTATGTGGGTATGATGTCAAAGCTAATTTTACGGTAACAATTATAAAAAGTTAATCAAGTGACCACATTCTTTTAAAAAACGCGTTCTCAGCTAATAGTATCAACTCTCTAATTGAGGGGTATTTGCTAAATGGTCGCTGTGAGCAAAAGTCAGCCGCCACACTAACCACTTACAGATATAGATTAGCTCGTTTTGACTGGTTTCGTCAAGTAAATGAGTACCCGAATGAGCCTAGAAAACTTAACGTAACGAAGAGAAACCAGGTAAAACCAACGGGGGAAGTCTTGAAGAAGCTGGTGGATAATATGCTCTACTCGGAGTCGGGTCGGAAGAGGCCAAAACAGAGGGGGAGATAATCCGGGAGGAATGATAGCTCCACTTTTGCAGCAAACCATCCGGCTCTATTGATGAGTTGTCAATCCGGATATGCTGGTTATTGTTTTATCAGAAGGGGTATTAGCCACTTTTACACATCCTGCCTCGTGCCTATGATTGCATCATACTTTCAGGATATGCACACCCACTGCTCCAGCCTCCAGATCAGCGACTTCGCCTCCTAGTGTGTGCGTTAATCCTACCTTAGCATCAGGAACCTGGTTTTTCCCGGCCTGTCCTCTGAGTTGCCAGACAATTTCTGCAATTTGGGCGACCCCCGTGGCGCTAAGGGGATGCCCCTTGGAAAGGAGACCGCCGCTGGGATTTACCGGAAGTCTGCCCTTTATATTAGTGACGCCATCCATGAGGAGAGCCACTTCTTCGCCCCTTTCGCAGAAACCCAGCTCTACATAGTGCTGAAGTTCGTTCACTGCGAAGGCATCATGAAGCTCGCACAGGTTAATGTCCTCAGGTCCAATCCCCGCCATTGTATAAGCACCTTTGACGCCTTTATAAGTCACATCAGAGAAGGTGATATCTTTCTGGCGAAAAGCATAGTCTCCACCCCTGATGACAGATGCAGCAATTATAACCGGCTTTCGAGTGTACCGCCGGGCCACGTTAAGTGAAGTCAGGATTACTGCCGCCGCTCCATCGGTAGTTGAACAACTCTGAAGCTGGGTGATAGGGTCACAAATAAGCCGGGAATTAATGATATCCTCCGCAGAGAATTCTTTTTTATACTGGGAATATGGGTTGGCGCAGCCATTATGATGGTTCTTGACCGAGACCATGGCAATCTGTTCCAAGGTAACCCCGCTTATGTCCATGTACCTCCGCTGTGACAGGGCAAACTTAGCCATGGTGTTCATACCGAGTTCACCGGAGAGGTCTCCTTTAGCCGGGGGTATAAGCTTCCCGGCAATGGGGCTGGTGGTCATGGACTCGGAGCCGACAGCTATACCGATATCATAGAGGCCGGAGGCAATATCGTACCAGGTCCTTCGAACAGCCGTGGCCCCGCCGGTACAGGCGTTTTCAACATTAGTTATCTCAATGTCAGTGATACCGGCATCCCTCAGAGCCGCCTGTCCCTCGACCATTCCCCCGTAGAGATTAGCGTAATAGGCAAACTGGATATCTTTAGGGCTGATGCCGGCGTCCTTCAGGGCTGCTTGGACAGCCTCAGTCCCCAGTTCGAAAATTGCTTTCTCCGGGAACTTCCCGAAGACAGTACTCCCGACACCAATGATGGCGACCTCTCTCATCGCTACGTTTCTCCAATTACAGGCTTGAAAACATAACCAATCACTTCATTGTCTTCATCCCGCCAGAGTGTTTCAATATACAGGCGCATGTCCATGCCGATTTTCAGGGGATTTTCCTGCCAGCCGCGGATCTGGCTGAATATCCGGATGCCCTCGGGGAGCTCGATCCAACCGACCGTATACGGGGGCGGGAAATGCTCGCTGGCCATGTAAACGGTGGTATAAGTATAGAGTATACCATCGCGTCTAAGCCTGATTGATTCCAAATCAGCACTCATACAGTTCAGGCATACCGATTTTACCGGGAATAATACCTGACCACACGACCCGCATTTACTCCCTATAAGCGCCGGCTCCCCTTGAGTTTCTTCAAAAAGGCCTTTTTGAAACAGAACCTTTGTCACAATACTCCAATCACAGGCTGATTTCTTTAATATCGCTGGCTAAGATTAATCTGGGTTCGGTAACGGCCTGGACATCCTCGGGTTCCCAGCCCGGCGTTATCTCCTTCAAGACCAGCCCCTGAGGCGTAATCTCAATAACTGCCAGGTCAGTGATAATCAGGGAAACGCAACGTGAGGCGGTCAGTTCATACTTACATTCTTTGACTATTTTGGGCTGACCATTACGCGTGGTATGCAACATACAGACGATAACCCTCTTAGCACCAATGGCAAGATCCATAGCTCCGCCGACAGCCGGGGGATAACGGTCTAGCCCTATCCAGTCCGTAATATCTCCCTCGAAGGTAGTCAAGTCTCCGGCGACCCAGTTGGCAAGGTCACCTTTTTCTGATACTTCCAGGGCACCGAGCACGCTGATATCAACATGGCCACCGCGTATCAGAGCGAATGATTCATCGTGGGCAAAGAAACTCATACCTGGTAGCGGAGTTACCGGCTGGAAACTGGCGTTGAAGAGGTCCCAGTCCGCCGTTTCCGTGCTGGCGATACCGCCGTAGCCCAGAGCGCCATTTTCGGCGTGGAAAAGTACTTCGCGGCCTTCAGGCACGAAGTTACAGGCCAGGGTTGGAATACCACCCCCTAGATTCACTACCATGCCGTCCTCAAACTCCCGGGCGGCTCGCATGGCAATGGTTTGCTCGTCAAGTTTTTGTTTATCACTCATACTATCACCTTTTCACGACCCGATCCACATATGCCGCCGGTGTTACGATAGTCTCGGGGTCCAGTTGCCCCAACTCTACCACCTCGGCCACCTCGGCGATGGTTATTTTAGCTGCCCCGGCCATGGTGGCGTTGAACGTACGGGAAGTTCCTTTATAGATAAGATTACCGTACCGGTCTGCCTTATAAGCCCAGATAAAGGCAAAATCTGCCTCGATAGGGTATTCGAGGAGGTAGGATTTACCGGAAATTTCGCGTGTTTCCTTCCCCCTGGCGAGGTAAGTGCCCACGCCGGCCTGCGTATAAAAGGCTCCGATGCCAGCCCTAGCAGCCCGTATCCTTTCCGCCAGCGTTCCCTGGGGCACTAGTTCAATCTCTATATCCTTCCCCTCCTTGATAGCTTTCACTATCGGGAAAGGCTCCGGCATTTTATAGATGGCTATGGTAGGGACGGAGATGATGAGCTTCCGCACCTGGCCGTTATTCAATAATAGCGAGGCGTCGGCATATGATTCAGGGACCGTCATGGTTCTGGCGGCGGCTTTTTGAAAAGCCATTCCTAGAACGGGTGTGTTTCCAACGATGGTAAGATTTTTTATCGGTCTTTTAACGAGGGCTTTGAAAAGGGTGGAGGGGACACCTCCCACGCAGCCAAATCCTCCACACAGGATGGTCGCGCCATCGAATACATCAGCGACAGCTTGATCGCTGCTGTTAAAGATTTTGTTCATCTTACCACCTTTATACTTGATAGGTAGTACTGGGTCCCGACTCCTACCAGTTCCCCTTTTTGGATTTTTTTACTCGCGGCCAAGTTCCAAAATAGTCGAACTTCTCATATTTCTTGACGGGCCAGTCGCCGTAGAACTCCAGGACTTCCTCGGAAGGTTTCTTTTTCAGCCAGGTCTTGACAAAATCGGCATATTTTTGACCCCTCTTTTTACGGTCAGCCCTTTCCTTATCACGCAGCTTACGGGTTTTTTCTTCGTCTACCTCAAGAGACTTTTCATCATAGACAACCTTGTACACGTTCCTGGCTACCCAGTGAGAGATAACGCCTTCCTCGATGTCCCTCATGACAGCCATCGGGTCGCGGTTGAGGGGGTCGCCGTAGGCACCGCCGCCGCCCGTGCCGCCGGCGACCAGGTCGCCTTCTTTAGCGGGGTCAGCGACAGCGGGATAGCCGCGCCAACGATATGTGCCCCTGATAGCGCCGGATTCGTAAAGCTCCCTGGCCGAGCCGGGTATTTTATCGTCCGAGTTTTGCTGCATTTCTTTCAGATTGTTGTTGTGAACGGAAATGTAAGGCAGGGCAGGCACGCCGTAACCTCCGAAAAGACCCTGCGAGTTAGTAATCAAGGAACCGAAGCCCCAGGAACCTATCGATATCACGGGGGAGTCATGTATCTGGATGGCGTAGTCCATGCCGACACCTCCCCGGTACATGCCATGGCCACAGCTGTCCTTGTGAAAACCGCGGTAAAGGTAAAGGAACGGCAGGCCGGATTCCAGGCTCTCTATCTCTCCGGGTTCTGAGGTCATCGGTGCGAAGTAGGCTCCGGCGACATTAACTCCATCTCTGTTACTCCTGGCGCCGAAGCCGATGCCGTTCATCTCGGCTCCCGCGTCGGCAAAGGGATCACCGTACTGGTTTATCCCGCCGTAGCTGGTGGTATCGAAGCCGCGATTTCCCGGGCATTCCACGCGGTCCGGATTTGTGGCGTAGATAAGCTGGTTCAAGACGTTCTGCACCACCAGCGAGCACGCCTCGTGGACGTAGGCACAGCCAGCCTTGGGGGACTCGCGACTAGCGTTGGCCATGCTGCCGACCGGCATCTTGAAAGACATCGGCTCGAAAACACCTGAGTTGTGGGGGATATCATGGAAAAGGTGCCCCAGTAGATAAACCGCATTGACCCCGATAACACCTACGCCCGGCGAATTGGCAACTCTGTCCAGGACTTCGGGCGAGGTGCCATCGAAATCGAAATAGAGGTGATCGCCCTTCTTTTCAAGTGAGCAAGACGCTTTCATCAGACGCGGCAGGATACCCACGGCATCGACGAACTGGGATGAGCTGAACGTGCCGTCATTCCAGCCCCCGATACGCTTCCGCACAGCGTCCCCGGTCGCCTGGATAACGTACCGCAACGCACCGATAACATACTCCGGCGAGACCTTTTCTATTACCGGCATTAATCTTTTTTCCACGACGCGTAAACAGGCCATCCTTGCCTTGATGTCCAGTGTCATAGCGCGGGGGTCCCTGGTCACGTGGTTCATGTAGTTAACGATGTCCTCTTTCAGGTCATAATTTTCGGCTATTTTCATAGGGGGAATCTGGATTCCCTCATCATACATACTGCGTGAACCACTGGGCATGCCGCCGGGCTCGCAGGCGCCGCATTCCCCGCTGTGGACAATAGCGCCTATCCAGCAGACCAGCTTACCCTTGAAAAATACCGGCGAGTAGATAGCCATATCCGGTGGATGGGTGCCGCGGTAAAAGGGTGTGTTGGCAAAAAAGGCGTCCCCGGGTTTAACGCCCACACTGGGTTCGTTGAGCCAATGTTTCATGATGTATTTAATGTCTGTTGAGCCCAGCACGGAATGGAAATAGAGACCGGCTGCACAGACCGAACTGTCCCCGGAAGCAGTATAGATAGCCGCTGCCGTATCCCCCCACCGGCAGCCGGTGGAGGCTCCCAGTTTTATCAGTATCTCGTTACCTTCGGAGGTAATCGTGTAGAGTTTGTGAAGGAAAATACCAGCCTCGGTGGGTTCCATATCTCTCATGTTCTCCAACTCTTCTGGAGTTGGTGGTTCCGGATGTAAACGTAAACTAATCGTCGGGTCAATTCCGCCTGGCATTTTCCTGCTCCTTTACTTTCATTGTCACTATTCCGTTAAGGTATTCATCTACTTTGAAAGTCCAATCAGGCTCGATGACGGCCGTGGTGCCTTCAGCTTCGATGATGGCTGGCCCCCTGATTATATTACCCGGTTTCAATAGTTCCCACTGGTATAAATCCGTAGGACTGAACGCGTTGTACTTTTCCCAGAATGCCTCACGCTGACCCTTGAAGCTATTTTTCGGCGGCGCGGTGCCTCCCAGCTCAAATTTTACAGGTGGTGTGTGGGGTAATTTTAGCGTTACCATCAATCGCAGAGTCTCGACCTCGATACCACCTTCGGGGTAAGCAGCTTCAGAACCGTAGAGCTTGCTGAACTCCTCGGTAAACCGGTCACAGACCTTCCTGACGTCTTTTTCGCCTTTAATCATGAGCAAGGGCGATTCCACCGAGGTATAACGCCACTGGCGACCGTACCTCATTTCCAGTTCCAGTTTATAAACAGCGTCTTTGCCGGTAAAACCTTCCAGAACTATGTCCTTGGCTGCCTGATCCCGGAGCTCTCTAACCACCGAGTTAAAGGAATCGTAGTCGGTCAGAAAAGCCCCGGTAGCGTAATCGAACATGCGGATGTGACGGGACATTTCGTAAGTATGGAGGATATCCAGAGTGTAAGCGCCGTAGGCACCGGAAACGGAAGCACTGGGTGGAATGATAATATTAGTCATTTCTGCTCGGTTGGCGATACCGCAGCAGTGAGTTGCACCCGCTCCACCACAGGCCATGTAAATAAACTCGGAAGGCTCATAACCTTTGAGGGCGATTTCCTTAAATACCTCCTGGCCCATCTTGGCGTCGATGACGCGTTTTATCATCAATGCGGTGGTCACCTCGTCCCAGGTTAATTTGTCACTGATTTTCCTCATCGCGGCAAACGCCTTTTCCCTGTTCAGGCGCATCTTACCGGCGTTGAAATAGTCCGGATTCAGGTAGCCCAATACGCAGTCGGCGTCCGAGACGGTGGGTTCTTCCCCGCCGAGGTCATAACAGGCCGGACCGGGGAGGGAACCGGCACTCTTCGGTCCAACTTCCAGCCGGTTGCCCAGCAACGTATTTATCCAGGCAATAGAGCCGCCGCCGGCGCCTATGGAGGTAACCTGCATTGTGGTCAGTTGTGTCCGCCAGCGGCCGATGGTGGGATAGAGGTCATAATAACTGACAGCACCCTCGGCAACAACGCCGACATCGTAACTGGTACCGCCGACGTCCGTAAAAGCCACGTTAGGCATACCGATTTGACGGCAAAGCGTGGCCGCCCCGGAAAGACCGCTTACCGGCCCACCGCCATGAGTACGCGCTACCTTCGTTCTTGATAGTTTGGAGCAGCCGCCCAGATTATCGACCATCATGATAGGCTTCGTATACCCCTTGTCCATGAGTTCGGCACAGAGGTAGGACATCTGCTCGGCGAAACCCTGATGCATATATGCATTAACCACAGCGGTCATCGTACGGGTATACTCACCTTCCTTGGGAGAGATGTCGGAGGAAAGGATGACCGGCATGTTGCCCAGGTAGACTTCAGGGAATACCTCGTCGATGATATCTTTGATCTGCCTCTCGTGGACCGGATTGACGAAAGACCAGAGCAGGCTGACGACGAAACCGCGCACGCCATTATCGACCAGGTAGCTGATTTTGTCCAGCACCTCCTCCTTTTTTAGAGGTGTAATGATGGCACCCTTGTAGTCAATACGTTCGTTAATCCCCACTACCAGACGGCGGGGAATCAAGGGTATGGGTTTATCGATGTTGGTAATATCCTGAATATCAGCCAGCGGCAGACCGTCTGCCCACTGGCGTCCCCGACCGATGAAGATGGTGTCCTCGAAGCCGCGCGTGGTGATGAGTCCCAGCCGCGGGCCGGAAAGCTCCAGCAGGGTATTAGTCCCGAGGGTCGTGCAATACTTGATGACCTCGGTATCCTTCAGGAAATCTTCCAGGGTGATTTCTTCCTTGGAGGCGCACTCCTCCAGCCCCCGCAGGAATCCAACACTCAGGTCGTAATGGGTCGTGGGTGTCTTCGTGGTGATGGAACGGTTGTCCTTACCCACGTAAAAGTCCGTGAAGGTACCTCCGACGTCAACATTAACGATATATCCCATCTTTTTTCTCCCGTCATGTACTATAATTCCGAGACGCCTTTAATCCTCCCAGTAATCTCGCGGAGGTTTTCAATAGGTATATCGGGTGGAACCTCGCCATCACTGGTATAGAAAAAACCTCCGGGCTTATTTTTTAAGATGAAGTCCTCATATACTTGGAGCCGGGCAGTAGTTTTATCCGGCTCAGTCAGCGGTAGGGGTAAGCCAATTGCCATTTTCCGGGAATCGGACAGGTTCTTGAGGAAGTTCAACCCGGATTCATCGATTTCTTGACCGGTCAACACCAGGCCGCCCGGGTTTATTTCCCGGACAATAACGGCCAGGTCTTCAAGCTTGCCACCTTTTACCATAAGCAGACCGGCGAGGTTATAAAACCGCGTTAAATTGAAAATCGTGGCGTAAACAGCGGTATACGCCTTTTCATGCGCCAGGAACTCTTCGTAATACTTCTCACCCAGGAGGTCTTCCCGGATGATGATAGCGTCGACCTTTACTTCACCCAGGCAGCGGGCATACTTAGCAAGCTGACCGCCCGTCAGGGTAACAATTTCATCGAACGGACATTCCCGGTCCGGTGACGCGTTATCTCTAACGTTCAAGGCCAGAGAGCAGGGGCCAATCATCGTCCCGATAATAGCCATCTCACGACCTCTTGTTTGAATGAGCCGTTTCGTGGTTTCCAACAACACTGCTAGCCGCTGACTGTTTTCCAGAGAAACACCAGAGAACTCACAATCCGCCCATCCTGAAACAGCCGGTAAATCGTAATCATCCTGCCATTCTACCTGGCAACCGAATATCTCCGCCTCTAGAGTGGGGTCGAAGTTTGTGATTATCCCGTCCTGATTGAGTAACTTGAAGGCGCCTTCTAGCACGTTAGTATAAATCGTTGGGTCTGAGACCATGTCAAATAGCGGCGCCTGTTCTATCCTGGCAGCCAGACGATAGACGATGGTAACAAAGACTGGCCGTCCGTTATTAGCCACCTGCATTGTCTTTTTAAAGCCGTCTCGCGAGTTCATTTCTTTGAATCAGTCTCTTTCGTTTGCCTGGCCTTGAGCTTATCAATATCCAGTTGAAGTTCAACCGGGATGGGGTGGCCGGGAGGCAGGTACTGGATGGAAATGAGTGCCCCGCATCCGGGGCAGTAGAACTCGATGACACGCATGAAATCGGGGTCGGGGGCGTAAGAAATGGCGGTATCCTTGGACAGTTTGATGGGGTCTCCATAAATCTCGTTAGCTGGTTTTTCGTAAACGAGCGTACCCTTCACGAAAGGTTCCCTGGCAGAGTTCATCACCTTTCCACAGCTATGGCAGCACCACTTCTCGCTGTCCAGGTCGATATCCAGGGATTCGGTAACACGTACTTTATCCATCTTACACCTCCTCCAGAATAGCGTTGGAATATTTATCGATGTTCAGGACCCAGTCCTCCGGAATTACGTATGTGGTATCTCTAGCCTCGATGACAGCAGGACCCTTGACTAGGTTGCCCGGTTCCAGCAGGTCTCGGTCGTAGATAGGTGTATTCCGGTACCCTTCCCGCGGCGTCCAGAAGATTTCCCGCTCACCGCGGTGCGCCTTCTGCGGGTCCTGTGGACCAGGCTCGACAGCCTGGAACTGCCAGTGGGGCATGGTAATTGTGGCATTAAGCAACGTGGTCAGCAGTCGGATACTTCCTTCATAACCGCCATCAGCGGTCCTGGCTCTAACCTTAAGGAATGCCTTACACAAAGCCTTAACATCCATCTCGGATGTAAGCTCCAGCTTTTCTGTGGTCACTCGGCAGACATGCCCTGAGGAGTCTTCCATGGTTAGCTCCAGGTAATAACGAGCATCCTCGACGGAATAACCTTCCGATTTAATATCCCTGATAGCTTGCCGGTACATTTCCCGGATCATCGAATTGAATTTATCGTACTGTTCCAGGTATCCGTTCCCGTCATACAGTACTATTATGTTGTACTTGGAATAGACGTGCAGCAAGTTCGCCATGGAAGAACCAAAGGCGCTGAAAGGCGAAGCGAACGGGCTGATGATAGTATTAGCGAATTTCAAACCCTTATTGAAACCACAGCAGTGAGTAGCCCCTGCCCCACCGTAAATGATGGATATGTATCCGGTGAGTTGTCCCGGATCCACTCCCTTGTCCTCCAGGTACGTCTTGATAGTTTTTTGCATGGCGGTGATGGTGACCTGCCTTATCATGTAGGCAGCCTCCGGGATACTGACATTCAGTTTTTTTGCGATGCGGTTCCGGATGGTTGTCTCGGACTTCGCCCTGACCAGCTTCATACGGCCACCCAGGAAATAATCCGGGTCTATCAATCCCAGAACAACGTTAGCGTCCGTCACGGCAGGTTCCAGCCCACCCAGGTTGAAGCAGGCTGGTCCTGGTCGTGCTCCGGCGCTACGCGGCCCAACTTTGATCGACCCTGAACCATCCAGGCTAATAATGGAGCCTCCAGCTAAGCCTACGGAGTAAACGTCTATCATAGGGATATTTACAACAACATCGGATATACGCGGCAGAGATTCGTAGGTATAGGAACCGTCCCGGATTAAGCCGACGTCCATGCTGGTGCCCCCAATGTCTGTGGTCACGATATTATCGTAGCCGTATAATTTGCCTAGATTATACGCGGCGCACATACCGGCGACTGGACCTGAATTATATGTATCGATAGCCTTGGTCATGGCTACCCGGGCGGCGCCACCGCGGGAGTTGCATACCATTAAGGGGTGTGAATAGGCGTTTTTACGGAGGTCATCCTCTGCCTTGTAAAGGTACTTTACCAAGATATCGTGAACATAGGCATCAATAAGCGTACTCGTAAACCGGTAGTGATCGCCAGGCTGGTCGGAGACATCAGTGGAGAGGAAGACTCTCACGCTTCCCAAATAATAACTGGGGTATTCATCTTTAATAATCTGCCGGGCTTTTTTTTCATGGGCGGAATTAACGCTGGCGTTCTTCAGGCAGACAACAATCGTTTGTGCCCCTTTATCTATAAGTAATTGCATTTTCTCAATCACTTCTTCATTTTTCAGGGGCTTGATGATTTTACCTCCAGTATCAATTTCCTCGTCGAGGTTAGCTATCATGTCTTTTCGCACCAGGTCATAGATGGTTTCCATGATCTCACCATCCGGAGCGTACAAGGTATCTTCGAAACCGCGAGTAACGATGAGGCCTATCTTGGCGCCAGTCTTTTGAATAACGGCATTGGTGGCAATGGTTGTCGAATAGCGGATGATATCCGCATTAAGCAGCAGTTCCTTCATAGAGACTCCGAAGGCTTCAGCAGCCTGTTTAACACAATCAGCCAGGCAAACAGTCAGGTCATGGGGAGTGGTGGGGGTAGTGACTGTCTTAGCCACACCGTCTCCGGCGATAAAACCATGGGTATGGGTGCCACCGGTGTCAACGTCGATGGTGAACCTCATGAGATGGCCTCCCTTCAGATAGATTCACTTTTTGTTGAGCATATATATAATTATTCCGATAGAACGACTCCATCATAAAATGCATTTGAAAAAACTTCAAGTTAAAAAGGAACCCTTTCTAATTACAAAACAGGTTATATTTTGATACATCAAATATAAAATGGTTGCACAACCCCCTCTTGTTAAATAGTTTATACTCACAGCATAATCTATATATGTAATTAGTAGATTGATACCAGTCAACACAAAAAGAATACTCTAAAGAATAATAGATGAGAAGAAGCCGTAGAATTCAAATCTGAGAGGTATATTTTATACAAGACCGATCCCCCCATTCATACCAAGAATGTGCTCTACCAACTGAGCTATGTGGGCATCGGCATCGTTATACAGATTTTATTATCTATTTATCTATAGTTTTAATCTGAAGAGTTATCTTTCTTCATGGTGGAGGGGGCAGGATTCGAACCTGCGTAGCCCTTAGGGCGGCAGATTTACAGTCTGCTCCGATTAACCACTCCGGCACCCCTCCCTAGTAAACCCCCGGATGAAAGCCCGAGGAGGGATTCGAACCCTTCAACCTACCGATTACAAGTCGGTTGCGCTACCATTGCGCCACTCGGGCGCCAATACACAGATATTATAAAAGGGGTAACTTAAGTATTATAGAAACGGCATAGGTAAAAGTCAAGCTTCCGGTGTGGCAACACGCTCATATTACTAATATATAGCCAGTCGTTTCCTCCTGAAGTAATAACCGAAAATAAGCCCGACGACTAGTCCACCGAGATGAGCCTGCCAGGCAATACCGGGGATGACACCCGGTATTGACCACAAGACAAAGAAGATAATAATTACCACCCAGAGAGGCATGGGGAACAGGAAATACAGGTATATTCTCAGGTTTGGCACCAGCACCACCAGGGCACCGGCAACAGCATATACCGCTCCGGAAGCTCCCACGGCTATTGTCGCGGAGTCTCCCAGCAAGCCAAACACCAGATACACTATGTTGCCAATTATCCCGCCCACAAAATACACGATGGTAAACCGGGTGTTGCCCACCAGCCTGGACAGATAAGAACCGAAGAAAAACAGGGTAATCATGTTACCGAAAAGGTGCCAGAAATCGATATGAATAAACATGGCGGTGAAGAAAGTCCAAGGCCGTTCCGTGAAATAATAAGGGATTAAACCGAGGTAATAGGTAAATTTGTCCGTTATGATGAATTTTTCAGTACCGACGGGGAATTTACCGCTAGCCGCAATCAGGGTCGCGATGTAGAACACGAGATTGGCGGCGATAATGGCAAATACCGGATTAATCCCGAAGTTAAAAAAACCCCGAGTACTCCTGCCCCCGGAGCCCCACCTCGAGGGAGAACGCCTCATATAATCTCTATCGCTTAGCGGCAATAAACACCCCTTAACCGGTCACGAGCTTATACTAATATTATACCAGCTTTGGATAGATGATAATACCCTTGCGGAGCTTGACTTACGAGAGTGGAAAAGCGATAATATTAGGGCATTCGCGTACCGCATTCCCCGATAGCTCAACGGTAGAGCGGGCGGCTGTTAACCGCTAGGTTGTTGGTTCGAATCCAGCTCGGGGAGCCATTTTTCTGTGATCTCGTTATCTTTATATTACCGTAGTCTTAATTCAATACCAGGTTTCTCCACCTAAAACTCAATCACGAACTTACCGTTCTGATACATGAGTTCGTCATCCACCCAGATTTCTCCACCATCACGCAGATCACATATCAGGTCCCAGTGAATAGCCGACTTATTCTGACTGCCCGTTTCTGGATAACCCGCACCGAGTGCCATGTGAAAACTCCCATTTATCTTTTCATCGAATAATATTTGACGGGTAAAGCGGGTAATCCCCTCATTGGTACCTATGGCAAACTCTCCCACTCTGCGCGAGCCTTCATCGGTATCGATTAGCTTCAGCAGGAATTCCTCGTTCTTCTCCGCCGTGGCTTCAACTACTCTCCCTTTTTCAAACTTCAACCTGACCCCGGTAACCTCATGTCCATCGTAAATCGCCGGATATGAAAAACAGACCTTACCCTCAACGCTATCTTCAACCGGGCTGGTGAAAACCTCGCCGTCGGGTATGTTGTAGCGGCCATCACAGTTCTCAAAGGGACGGCCGACGATACTCAATCTCAGGTCCGTTTCCGGCCCGATTACGTGTACGGATTTCTTTCCTTTCAGCCAGTCGACTATCTTTTGCTGCCACGCGGAAAAGCGCTGCCAGTACGCTACCGGGTCATTGATGTCCGGCATGCAAGCACTATATACGAAGTCTTCATACTCACTTAGACCCATCTCAGCATCCTGGGCGTAAGCATTGGTTGGGAAAATTGCTACCGTCCAGCGCAGTTCTTTTGCCGCCGAGCGTCTCATGGCTATATCCATTAATTCGCGACGCGATTGTCTGTACATTACCATTTTCTCAGGATCAACATTCGTCAGGGCTTTGGTATTGTGTTCAGCGTCAATAGATATCCTGACGTCATATGTAGAAATGATTTCTCTTTGCCAGTCAGGGAGGTGCTTTAACTGGTCATCAGAAGCATACCGATAGAATATTTCCTCCAGTCCCGCAAGTCCCACCATCATGGTTGGATATCCACCCGCTTTTAACACGCAGGCATAGATTGCTTTAAGCAGTGGTTCAGCTATGGTCTCCCCGGTAATTACAGCCTTATCGCCCGGTCGCACGCCTACCGAATAATTCACCAGTAAGTCAGCTAACTTTTCAATACGTGTATCTGCCATATTACTTCTCCTCATTACTCATATATCAGTGTTTTATCTTACACCTGAAATATATGTTTTGTAGATTCTATCATCCGTGTTCGAGATAATCAACGATTATTCTGTATTTTGTCAACACTTCAGAACAGGTTTCAGAGTTAGTTTTTTGTTGTCTATTATTACACTGAATCAGCCTCTACAAGTCATTACTTTTTCTCAACTAATGCTATCCCTCTCTTTTTAGTGTATAATGATATCAGAAAGTGTTATGTGAACAAAGGAGTACATATTGGCTGAACAATCTGAACAGCAGCAATTTGCGGTACTGATCGACGGGGACAATGCGCAGGCATCTCTCCTGCCCCAGATTCTGGCGGAAGTCAGCAAGTTCGGGCAGATAACCATCAAGAGGATATATGGTGACTGGACCACCACGAATATGAACAGCTGGAAAGAATACCTGCAAAAGTACGCCATCCAGCCCATGCAACAGTTCCGTTACACCACCGGTAAAAACGCCACGGACAGTGCCCTGATTATCGATGCTATGGATATTCTGCATAGTGGCGATGTCGACGGCTTCTGCATCGTTTCGAGTGACAGCGATTATACACGCTTGGCCACCCGAATCACCGAGGAAGGGCTCTTCGTTATCGGCGTGGGCGAGAAAAAGACCCCGGAAGCTTTTACCAACGCGTGTAACCAGTTCATTTATGCCGAAAACCTAGCACCACCCAGAGAACCCAGGAAACGAATTAAGAAAAGGCGTAAAAAAGAAGAAAAATACGATTCTCCCGATCCTCTGCCCCTGTTGCTAGAGGGCTTCGAGCTGGCTGCCAAGGAAGAAGAATGGGTACACCTGGCTGCCCTGGGAAGCGCCCTGCGCAAGCTTTATCCGGCCTTCGATGCCCGGACTTACAATCACCAGAAACTGCAGTCGTTAATAGAGGACTACCCGGATACCTTTGCATTGAAACGTGATGATTCCAAGACACCGCCGGTTTCCTACGTAGCGCTGGTGGCACAACAGAAAAAGAACTGATTTACCGAGCCTTGTCGGTTTCTGGTTCTACTTTATAAAACCTCTGGAAAGCAGCAGTTCCGCCGTAAGTATCGAGCCTCCGGCCGCACCGCGAACGGTGTTATGGTGGAGTCCGACGAAACGGTAGTCGAAGACATTACATGCCCTTAACCTGCCCACGGTAACCGCCATGCTGTTACCGGCGTTTCTATCTCTGCGGGGCTGGGGACGGTCTGTCTCATCGCGGTAGATAATCGGGGGTACGGGCGCCGAAGGAAGTTTAAGCTCCTGGGGAAGTCCCGAGAAATTCCGCCAGATAGCGATAACCTCGTCCATTCCGGGCTTTTTCCCGTCGAATTTGAGGCTGACACAGGCGGTATGCCCGTCAGAGACAGGGACGCGATTACAGTGCGCGGATATCTTTATGTTTTCATCGGGCAATATCCTGCCTTCATGTACCCTGCCGAGGATTTTACGCGGTTCCACCTCGGACTTTTCTTCCTCACTGGGGATATAAGGAACGATATTATCGATCATATCGATTGAGGCCGGACCGGGATACCCGGCACCGGATACCGCCTGCAATGTAGTAACTATCATACTTTCGACGGGATAACCGGCTTTCAGCAGGGCATATAGCGGCAGCATATAGCTCTGGATGCTGCAGTTGGGCTTGACAACAATGAATCCCTGACTCCAGCCGTGACGTTGCTGCTGCTCCGGAATAATGGCAAGGTGGTCATAATTTATCTCCGGGACCATCACCGGAACGTCCTCTGTATGGCGGTGGGCCGAGTTATTGGAAACGACGGCAAATCCCTGTGCCGCGTATTCTTCTTCCAGAGCCATAATCGACTGCTTATCCATCTCTACCGCCGAGAATACCAGATGGCACTTGCCGACGGCTCCGGAGACGATACTTGCATCCTCAACCACCATTTCGCGAAACGCATCCGGAATATCATCAACCATGTGCCAGCGACCAGCCACCGCGTCGGCATATTTCTTACCCGCAGAACGCGGCGATGCCGCCAGATAGGCAACCTCGAACCAGGGATGCCCGGCAAGGAGCCGCAGGTAATTCTGGCCGACCATGCCGGTAGCCCCGATGACACCAACTCTTAGTTTCTTTTCCATTTTTACCTCTTCCGCTGCATGAGCGTTTTTACGCAGGAAATTATAGCACAGCTAAAAGGCTCTACTCATCCTCCCAGCCAAGAATTTTCTTTCTATTTTTCAGCTTTTCCGACCCGCAGGTATAACAGATGCCGTTATGGCAGCTGATTACGCCGCCGCATTCCGGGCACTTCCACTTCTCCTCTTCTCTGGTTAAAAGAGCTGCAATACCCTGATTTTTAATCATTTCCAAATTCTCCAACATACTCATGTGGTATTTGGTCGTGTAACGTTTATCCAGTTGTTTGAGTCTTTTGCACGGAAAATCAGCACATTCATAACAAAAACCGGATTGATTGCTTTTTATCGTCTCACAGTTCCGAATGACACACCTGCGCCGGTAAGACCTCAGATATGGATCAACATTAGCACAACCAGGGCACTTGTTCTTTTTTCTCAGGTATGCCATGCATATTCCGCAGTTCATGCCGCAGGGCGCGATTAGTGTTGCTTCCACTTACTTCCTCCCGTGCTAATACCTTCTTTCTTTTATAAAGGAGCAGCGAAGTTACCTCCAGAGTTTATAAATACCGCCTGTTTGTTTTATTCAGAACATCTATTTCTTCTTCTTCTTCGCTTTCGCTTTGGCGATTTTAATCGATATATCCGCCCATTCGTAAAGCCGGGCGGTATCCTCGAATACTTCGGTGGGGACTTCCCAGTACGATATCCCGTGCCCGAATTTACTGCTGCCCGCTTTCTCGTACATCTCACGGTTGGAATCGTCCACCTTAAAATAGAGGACTCCGTCCGATATCAGGGCAAACATGAGACCTTCGTGAAAGATGCCGTATCCCCCAAACATGGCACGACTCCACACATCGCCGAGTCCCGATAGCTTATCTGCGATATAGTCTGCGTAATCATCTCTGGCTTTTGGCATGACATTCTCTCGCTTTATATATATATGTAAAAACGGGATGACTTGATGTTGATTATAATGAAAAAGGCAGACCCCATTCAAGGTCTGCCCTTATTTATCCTAATGATAATCTACTAAAACTGAATTTCGGTAAGGTCAGGACTGATAATTAGTTTGGGTTCGGTTACTGACTGCACGTCCTCAGCCGTTAGTCCCGAGGCGACCTCGCGCAGCAGTAAGCCTTTTGGAGTAACCTCGATAACGGCAAGGTCGGTTACGATAAGGTCGACCACGCCCTGGGCGGTGAGTGGGTAAGAGCATTGTTTGACTATTTTATACTCGCCGTCGTTGGTGATATGCATCATGGCGATAATGACCTTACGGGCGCCTACTGCCAGGTCCATGGAACCGCCGATATTGCCGATATCTTCCGGCAAGCCACGTCCGGGGTTCTGCCAGCCGGCTAAATCGCCCTTCTCCGAGACCTGCAGGGCTCCCAGCACCGCCACATCCATGTAACCGCCCCTTATCATGGCAAAAGATTCGTTTTCAGAGAAATAGCAGCTGCCTGGTAGTTCCGTTACCGGCTGGCAACTGGCATTGATAAGGTCCTGCTCCACCTCTGATTGCGAAGCCAGGGGGCCGGTATTGAGCATACCGAGCTCGGCCTGAAGAATTATATCGCGGCCCTCAATCCAGTCGGAAACAAGTGTCGGAATACCAATTCCCAGGTTAACATATGTCCCGTCTTCGAGCTCGTTAGCAACCCTCAGAGCCATCAATTCCCGGGATAAACCCTTGAATTTCTTCTTCGTCTCAGCCATAAGCGTTCTCCTCTACGGCTCTCAATCAATGGTCGGGAAATATTCCGGTCTGTCCACTTTGACCACGCGCTGGACATAGACGCCGGGTATATGTACCATATCGCCATCAAGCCCACCGGGAGCCACCAGATTTTCCACGGCGGCAATGGTTATCTTTCCGGCTGCCGCCATCTCGGGATTATAGTTCCTGGCCGTCAGGTGACAGGTAAGATTCCCCATAGTGTCGCCCTTATAGGCATACACGAAAGCATAATCCGGCTTAAGAGCCAGTTCCAGAAGGTATTCCTTATTCCCAAATTTTCTTTTTTCTTTGCCTTCCTCCACCACCGTTCCCACCCCGGTAGGCGTATAGAAAGCGGCGATACCGGCGCCCGCCGCTCTCAATTTCTCGGTAAAAGTGCCCATTGGATAGACTTCCATCTCGAGTTCACCGGCGCGTACCGCCTGCTCGGTGGGGGAATTGGCACCACGACTTGCCGAGCGGTAAAAGGGATAGTTACAGATAGCCTTTTTCACCTGCTTGTTAATTACCAGCTGGTTGATGTCCTCATTTCCGGGCCCCATCTGCATACAAATAATCGTCAGGTCTTTAGCTCCCTGCTTCGCCAGGGCCTTGATGAGTGGAATAGGAGTCCCCGCCGTAAAAAATCCCGATATGGCTACGGAAGCCCCATCAGGAATATCAGCTACAGCCTCGTCTACGCCGGGGTAAACTTTATTCAAGGCAGTCCCTCCTGGTTTAATCTTTTTCGCTGATTTGACAACCTATTATGTCAAGTGCTGCTTCCAGAGCAAGCTCCACACAACTGAAATTTTTAGCCATACTAATGTCTGTAATCAGTGGTTCTAAAGCTCGAGCCAGAGCTGTCTGCATACCAGCAACCACACACTCCGCCCCCATCAAACGGACAGCACGTACCGTCTTTTTCAGTTGTTCGGCGACCTTTTCTTCGTCCATAATAGCTGCGGATAAGTCAAGGAGGACAACGCGAGTCTTGACAACCATGACATGATTAAGCAGGTTGGTGATAATATGTTCAAAGCGGTCAACATCAAGATGGCCGACAACAATCATAATGGAGAGTCCGGGATACAGTTCAAAGACAGGAGCCGCCAGGGTTTTCCACTTATCCAACATGTCTTCCAGTTCATCGACTCGAGCCTTGACTTCTGCCTCGGCACCGCTCCAGGGTCGGTATTGGGCAAAGTAGCCGACGCCGCCGATGTACTTGCCAGCGCTGTCATAGAGATGCGAAGCCGAGACACGTACCGGAATCAGCTTGCCCGACTTCGTCCTGGTCTTGGTTTCCATATCGTGGACGGTACCGCCGGCCTCGTATATTTTACGGTTGGCTTCCCGCGCGGCCTCAACGCTTTCGTAGACCTCCACGATGTTTTCGCCAATAAGCTCACTCATACTGCGTTCGGTAAGTTTACAGGCTTCCTTGTTGGCAAACTTAATTGTACCCTCGGCATCAATAGCCAGAATAGCATCAGGGCAGCCATTGAGCAGAGCCTCCAGGTGCCCGCCGCGGTGCTTTGATTGCTTTTCCATTTCCACTCGCCTCCTATTATGCACAATTAACCGGTAGTATAGGGTGGTCAAGAGTCTAACTAAAGTATATATACGAGAAGCAGTCATTGTCAAAGTAAAAACACTGACAATTGATAAGCAATTATACCTAAATATGAACGATTGTAAAATAACGTGCTATCTTCTATTATAGAAAAGTCAAGTCCAGGATGAAAAGCAACAATCTTACGGATACTATAACGTTCTTAGGGACAGCCGGAGCACGCTTCATGGTGAGTCGGCAGCTGGCCGCCTCGGGTGGAATGTGGCTGAACCTTCACGGCACCGAGATACTGGTGGACCCCGGACCGGGCTGTATTGTCCAGTCTACCAAACGCAAACTGAACGGCGAGAAATTAAGCGCGATAATCGTTTCCCACCGTCACCTCGACCATTCCGCCGATGTGAACATCATGGTGGAAGCGATGACCAACGGCGGTTTTAACCCGCACGGCCGGTTGTATGCTCCCGCCGATGCCCTCGAGCCTGAGTCTATAATTTTTTCCTATCTCAAACAATACATAGAAGGCATCGATATCCTGGAAGAGGGTAAGTCATATGCGATAAATAACATTTCTTTTACCACTCCGGTAAGGCACGAACACCCGGTGGAGACATACGGAATGCTGTTCAAGACACCAGCGCATACCTTTGCCTACATTGCCGACAGTAATTACTTCGAAAGTCTGCACGAATACTACCCCGGCGAACTCATTTTAATAAACGTGGTACTTACCGAACCGCGACCGCCCATCCAGCACCTTTCAATACCCGATGCCGAACGACTCGTAAGAGAGATTAAGCCCAAGGTAGCGATACTCAACCACTTCGGCATGCACGTATGGCAGCAAAAACCATGGAAGATAGCCGAAGTAATGTCGGAGAAGACAGGGGTAAGGGTGATCGCCGCCAGAGACGGCATGAAATTCGACCTGGCACAGTTGAACGAGAGCTAAAGAGGAAGCCGGTGATATGAATAATAAGCATTTTAGAACCTGGACCATTGCCACACTTACCCTGGCGGTGATATGTACGTTAATGCGCTCTTTCTGGCAGATAGCGGTCATTCCCACCGCCGGTCAGATGGTAATATTCATCCCGATAATTGTCGGGCTTATCTTCGGTACGGTGATATTTATTTATATTGCCCTTAAGCCGCAGAGAATCAGGAGTCTGTTCTTTCTTACTCTGATAAGCCTGGCTGTGACCGGAGGACTAGCAGCGGGACTCATTCACTACGTCAATTTTATGACATCACCGGGGGCAGACCCGGTACTGAGTAAGATAATCAGCACCTGCTTCCTGATAGCCGGTATCAGCGCCTATTTCCTGGCAATCTGTTTTTTATGGTCGCTGCGGAAGACAAAGGAGAGTCATGGATAGCCAGAAGTTCGAACAGCTGGTCATAAGGGCGGTCGAAAGCCTGCCCGATGAATTTCACGAACGGCTTGATAATATCGACATCATCATCGCCGACCGGCCTTCCCCCGAACAAATGGCATCCACGGACAGGAAGCGCGGTGAGACGTTACTGGGACTATATGAAGGCATACCTCTAACACGCCGCCACTCTGGATACGGGATGGTAACACCAGACAGAATAACCATTTTTCAAAAGCCGATTGAGGCCATCTGCAGGAATAATACCGAGATTGTCAATGAGATAAGGAGGGTAGTTCTCCACGAAATTGCCCATCACTTCGGCATCGGGGATGACAGACTTAAAGAGCTCGGCATGTAAAAGTATTAAATGATTACTCAATCCTGAGGTTGTAGCGGTTTTACCATGTAATCGCCTTCACAGGTATAACCGAACTCGGTGCGATAGTATTCCCGGGCACCGGTGCCGCTCAGAATTATCATGCGGTGGGATCCGAATTCCTTTGCCGCGATTTTCTCGGCTTCCTGCAACAAAGCTTTACCAAGTCCCTTGTGCTGGGCCGCCTTCTCCATCTTCTCGCTGAGGGGCACCTGAGGTCCGAAAACATGCAATTCCCTGATGAAAGCAACTTTCCCATTTCCCCCGGCCGAGAGGGACGATAGCCCGTACGGAATTCTCATCCTGAGCAGTCCGAACAGCGTTTCGTTATCGTCTTCAAAAGACAGAAATATCTCCCTGCCGCCCGAGGCTTCGTAGTCCATTCTTACCAGATGAGGTTCGCCTATTTCCCAGCCAGCCTGTGCCCGGTGACCGTATTCACGGCACCGGATGCACCTGCACACGAGGGATTCCCGTTTCATTTTCTCGCGGGCAATATCCCGCAGCGAGTCTTTGAGTCCGGCGATGATGTATTTGGAGGGAATATCACGCAGCACTCTCGATATACGGACATACTTGGGCACGATGGACTTGATACCGACAGTCAGATTGACCATGGTCTCATCATCATAGGGCTGGTAGCGACCTTCCCGGTACCAGCTTTCCAGCTCGGTGCCCTCGACGACCATGGTCGGGTAGAGCTTCAAGCCGTCGGGACGGAAGCGTTCATCGCTAAAAAGTTGCCTCGAAAGCTCCATATCCAGTTCCGGGGTGGCGCCGGGCAGTCCCGGCATCCAGTGGTAGTAAACCTTGAACCCGTGCTCCCGGAGAAGCGCGGTAGCATCAACCACATCTTCTACCAGGTGCCCCCGACGTACCAGCTTATATATATCGTCGCTGAGGGTCTGCACCCCAATCTCGACGCGGGTGGTGCCGAACTCCAGCATACGGTCGATTTCCTTCTGGCCGCACCAGTCCGGTCGGGTCTCGATGCAGAGTCCGGTACACCGATTTGCCGCCGTCTCGTTGATACGCTTGGCTTCCTCGAGGTCCTTAGCCACGACACCATTCAGTCCGTCGTAACATCCCTTGATAAAGGCATACTGATAGTCCACGGGTTGAGCCAGGAAAGTCCCACCCATGATTATCAGCTCTATTTTATCCGTGGGGTGCCCCATCTCCCTGAAGATACCGAGTCGCATCTCCACCTGCTTACGGGCATCGTAGTCGCACTTGACGGCGCGTAGCACCGCCGGCGATTCCGGGGTATAGCTCTGGGGAAAGTCTTTATAGGTGGGACAGTACAGGCACTCGCCCGGGCAGCTGAGGGGCATGGTCATCACCGCCAGGGGCGTAACCCCGGATATGGTTCTTGCATATTTTCTCATCATACGCATACTATTAAATAACCATTATAAGTTTATCAGATTGGAACTTATGCCAACAATAAGGGATACATTCGACCGTATTGCGCCGGGATGGTACAACTACCGACACCGCACCAGGTTCCAGAGAGAACTGGAGGCGTTAACGAAGCGGTGGGGAGGAGGCAGGCTGCTGAACGTCGGCTGCGCGCACGGGCCCGACTTCGTACCTTTTAGAGAAGGCTTCGAGCTTCATGGAATAGATATATCCCGCAAGATGCTGGAAATGGCGCGGAAATACGGGGTAAAACTCGATTTCACAGTTAATCTTATCGAGGGTGACGCAACTTATCTTCCCTGCAGCGATAGTGCTTTTGACTACGCAATAAGCGTGGCAACATACCACCATATTCAGGGAGAAAAAGAAAAATTACACGCCCTGCGAGAATTACACCGCGTGCTGAAACCGGGCGGGGAGGCTTTCATCACCGTCTGGAACCGCTGGCAGCCGAGGTTCTGGCTGCGGGGGAAAGAGATACAGGCGCCCTGGCGTACCGGCGAGGACACGCTTTACCGCTATTACTATCTCTTTTCCTACGGGGAAATCGAGAAACTGGTAAAAAACGCGGGATTCGAGGTGGTGGTATCAAGCCCGGAGAAAGCCTATAAATTTCCGGTCAAATATTTCTCCAGGAATATCTGTCTTCTGGTGAAGAAGCCCGCCGGCTAAAGCAGTCTTTCCTTGAGCTCTTTGAGATTAACGACGTCCTCGCGGTTATAGGCGAGTAAAGTATCCAGGGCTTCAAGGTCGAAGGAGTCGACGTAGCGCCACCATAATCTTACCGCCATACGTCCGTCCACCTCCACCAGCTCGCGCGGTATGCCCAGCTGCCTTTCCACCGCCTTGAACCCGCCCCTCAGGTTATAACGCCAGCAGTCGTACATCAGGTCGCGATGGTTGAAGAGCTCTTCGAGGTTTATACCTAATTGTACATTGATAAAAGGAAGGTCAAAACGCCGGCCGTTATAGGTATAAATGGTATCGACGCCCTCCAGGGTTTCTAACAGGCTGTACCTCGTTATATCCCGGCCCACCAGCTGTATAAACCGTGCGTCACTATTATCACATAAATATATACCGACCACGGTGATAGCACCGGAAAAAGCGGAAAGACCGGTTGTTTCAATATCCAGATAGGCTTCCAGTAACGACTTCAAATCAGAACACTCCGTTATCGTCCTGCTGTACAATTATACACTAACGGAGCGATCAATTACTTCTCTACGTGAACTCAAAACCCTGCACGATTAGGGATGAAATTCAAGGTTTGATTTCATAATAATTTCTGCAGTTTATCAGCCTGAAACAGCTTCCCGTGAGCACAGTATATCCACTTGGCACCATTGTCCAGAAGCTTACGCCAGCTTTTCTTGACAGCATCAGTACTCTCGGCAATAATCGGCATGCCAGCTCCAATTCGCATGGGGAGACCATTCATAACCAGGTCCCCCACAAAGGCATCGCCGGTATCCAGTAACAAACTCATCGAGCCAGCAGTATGCCCGGGAGTATGGAGAACTCTACCATGTATGCCGTAGTCTTCCAGCGAAAAATCCTCGTCTCCCAGCGCCAGGTCTACCGGTGTACCGGGAAAATGTATCCTGGTCGTGACCCGCTTCAACATTATCATCATAATTTTGCCCCATAAACCAACCGGGGGCGGCAGTGGTTTAAGGGCCTGCTCCACCCATTCTTTTTCACGCTGGTTGATGGCAACCTTACCCCCGGTCAATCCTTTTATTTCGTTTGCTGAACCGATATGGTCATTATGGCCGTGAGTCAATATTATGAGTGAAATATCCTTCGGGACAATCGAAAGGCTAGTCAACTCCTTTAGGAATTTCTTCCCCTGATTCGGAAAACCCGTATCAACCAGAATCAATCCTTCCTGCTTAATCAAATAACAGTAACACATCCCCAGAGATAACCGGTGAATCTCCGTTTTCATCATTTCCCTCCTCGTAAATATTGCCTAAATATATTTCCGCAAACAAGCAAACTCATGGTATAGCTTTATTCCTCTACCTTGAGCCACAACCTGTCGCCATTGGTGATGAATTCTATGGTTCCGTGCAAATCAGTGCGGTAGATATTGTCTTCTCCTAAAAACTGCACCAACCTGTCCAAAACCTCATCATCGGGATGACCGAATTGATTATCAGTGCCCACACAGATAATAGCCATCCGGGGGTTTGCCACCGCCAGAAATTCGGGCGTGGTGGAGGTAGCGGAGCCATGGTGACCGACCTTGAGTACGGTGCAGGCAAGGTCAGCCCTCCTACTTACCAGATACATCTCGGCTTCCTGCATAATATCGGCAGTCAGTAAAAAACTCACCCTGCCATAGCTGATTTTCAACACGATACCGTTGTTATCAACATCGGACTGAGTACCGGAGAAAAGGAGCGCCGGCGGACCGAGCACGTCGATGATAACACCGTCACCCATATCAATCCGCTGACCGTCGCAGGCAAGAACCGACTCGATGTTCCTGGATTCTATCAACGCCAGCCATTCGTCATACAGGGGCGATGCGTATTCCAAATCCGGATAGAGTACTTTTTCAACGCTATATCGTTCCAGTACCCCGATAAGCCCGGAGAGATGGTCGTTATGGGGATGGGTCATGACAACCATATCTATAGTCCTGTCCCAGAAAGGCATCTGAACTCCCAGTTCCGCGTTAACCACCTGCTGACCGGGACCGCCATCGATTAATATCTGCTGGTTACCTTTCCGAACAAGAATGGCATCACCCTCACCGACATCGAGAAAGCTTATATGCAGCTCATCATCGGGCATGGTAAACGCCGCGCTACAGATAAGCACGGCTATAACCAGGAGCGGTAGTAGCAGCCACTTTATCGTGCGCGACATGTTGAAGGATATACGTATCCTCGGCTTAATCCCGGCAGTCGTATCCGGCAGGCTACTGCGAAATCGGTCCCGGTTGTGATAAAGCCACAAAGCCGCCGCCAGTACTAAATAGTATATCCAGATAAACACCGGACTAATGGAACCAACATCAACGTAAGCCGCCGAAAAGCCGTCGGCGATGAGCAATACGTACGAAAGGAAAAGCCAGGCAATCCAGCCGACCACCTGCGCGACGGGCAGGACGAATAATCCCAGCAGAGCTCCCAGTCCTCCCAGGGCTATCACCCCCGGTAGAGCGGGTAAAACCAGCAACGTAGCCAGAGGACCTGCCAGGGAAATAATGCCGAAGTAATAAGCGACCACAGGCCATACTGCGATAACGGCGCCCAGGGTAGCACTCAAAGCATCGACGGCCAGGTTGGCCGTCGCGGCCGTGAAACCTTCTTCTCCGAAAAACCTGGCGGTTATCTTTCTGCCTAGGCTGCGGAAAACGGGGAAAATAAAGACGAGTCCGGCCATGGCCAAAAAACTCAACTGAAACGAAGCATCGCCCAGTATATACGGCCAGACTCCCACCATTACCACCGCCGCGAAAACCAGTGCCACGATAGCACTCCGCTGCCTCCCCAGCAGCTCGGCAAAGAGGAACATACTGGCCATAATGGCACCGCGCAGTACCGGCAGGTGCATGCCGGTAATTATCACGTAGAACCAGACGGCACCAAGGGCCAGCCAGACATAGAGATAATGGCGCCTGCCGAAAAGCCAGAGTCCTACACCCAGCATGACACCGGCCATGATGCTGAGGTGGAGACCGGATATCGCCAGGATATGGGCCGTACCGCTTCGGGAAAAATCATCACTGACCTCCGATGGGATATTGCCGCGAATACCCAGGATGATACCCTGCGCCAGCGACGATTGGGGTTCCGGCAGCACCTCGGCCAGGCTTTCGGAAAGACTGCTTCTCAGCGAGTATATCCACGACAGGAGTGTATTCCCCTGTCCGGTATCAATCACTTCAATATATGGATAAAAAATTACGGTATAGATACCCTGGTGTGCCAGATATCCCCGGTAATCAAAATCATCAAACTGCTGCGGCGTTTCCGGTTCGCCGCTTATCTCGAGAACGTCGCCGTATTCATAGGAGGGATAACGCGGTACGTATACCAGGGCTTTGCCCTCAATTTCCGGCCATTCGCCGTTAATGTTAACCGACGAGACTGACAACGTGAGACGGGTGTTTTTATCCCTGACATCAGGGGCTTCGATAATAGTACCTTTCAATCCGGCGAGACCGCGGTCGTTATAAAACCGTAGGTCAGTCTCATCAAAGACATTCTGGCTGGAATAAGAAAAAGCAGCCGCCAGTGGTAGAATAATAACCGACAGACTGAGAAGTACAATGATTTTACGATAGCTGCGGAAAAAGAACAGCAGGAAAATAGGAGCAATACCTATCAGGCAATAAATCCAGGGTACGTTTAAATACGAACCCAGAAATATTCCAGCAATCCAGGCACAGCTTAACCAGACTAATACCACAAACCACCCGCCCTTGTATCAGTGTAGCTTTATTCTCCGACGGTAATGAGATGTTTTATCCGCTCGAAGGAAGCCTGGCCGAAACCTTCGACTTCCATAATTTCATAAATATTACGGAAAGGACCGTTTTGCTGTCGGTAGTCTACGATAGCCTGGGCTTTGACGGGGCCAACTCCAGGCAACGATTCCAGAAGCCAGGCTTCAGCCCAGTTGATATTGATGAGCTGTGGTGATTCCTCTTCGCCATTGCCGGGAATGATAAGCTCGTACCGTCCCGGCTCAGCATTATCGGTAATACCGCCAGCGGCAGCAATCATGCCTGCTATATCATCAGCAGCAAATATGGAATAATAACCAGGATTATTGACCTCGCCACCAATGTATATCTCACCGGCAGGACTTGGTTCGGGTGTCAGAGAAATTTCTATAGTACCGCCCCGGTTATATTTAAATCCAATCACGACACCGCCGGTAATAATGACCAGCACCAGCAGAACGATGACAATCTTCCAGCCACTGATTACCCTGACGTTGTCCATAACAATCACTTCTTAATTCGATTTATTCGTTCGTGTAATCGATGTTAGACAAGTAATCTGGCATGAATAGGTAGCAGGTAAATATCGTGAGAGTGATGGTAAGAGTCTCACATCTGAAAATCCATAAGAAGAAAAGGATGAGATACGTTTATCACCCACCCCAGTTTACATACCTTTCAGGGCCGTCTTGAGGGCTTCTTCCGTTTCCAGAGTCGTCACGGCGATTATCTGGTCGTTAGCCTTGAAAGCAGTACTGGCGTTAGGTACGTAGGGGTTACCTTCGGCGGGAA
>DUFB01000007.1 GCA_011192005.1 Dehalococcoidia bacterium | reverse complement strand
TCTCACCGACAAGGCCGATTATTTCCTGTTCGTCAATATGATAGGACACGCCATCGACGGCTTTAACTAACCCGCTTTCGGTGTTGAAATAAGTTGCCAGTTTGTTGACTTTTAGTAGTTCTGTCATGATCCAGTCCTCATTATAAAAGACCCCTTAACCTGGGATCGAGAGCATCTCTTAACCCATCACCAACAAGATTAAATGCGAATACTACCAGCATGATGGCAAAACCGGGAGCCAGAGAAAGCCATGGATAGGTTAGCAGGTACCTTCGTCCATCGGCCACCATGGCGCCCCAGGCTGCATCAGTCGGATCAATACCGACTCCCAGAAAGCTCAGGCCGGCCTCAGCCAGGATAAGAGCGCCTAGCTGCAGTGTAATTAACACTATCATTGGTGGCAATCCATTCGGCAGGATATGCCAGAACATCGTCCGTATACCACTGGCACCCATGCCTTCTTGCGCTAAAATGTAGTCATTTTCTCTGATAGTGAGAGTAAGGCCATGCATAACCCGCGCGTATCCCGGAAGCGTAGCCACACTGAGAGCAATAATAACATTGTGGATTCCGCTACCGAGTACGGCGGCGATAACCAGGGCAAGCAAAATCATCGGGAAACCCATCAGTGCGTCCATAATCCTCATAATAATCATGTTGGTAATACCACCAACATATCCAGCGATTAATCCTAGTGATACACCAACTATACCTGCCATTAACACGGATCCAAAACCCACCATTAATGCTGTTCTTGAACCGTATATAAGACGACTGAGGGTATCTCTACCCTGGAGATCCGTACCCAGAAGATGGGTCCAACTTGGTTGTTGCAGGGATTCTTTCAGGTTTATCTGAAATGGATTATAAGGCGCCAGTAAAGGAGCAAAGATAGCAGTGAGTACTAGTATTATCAGTATAATAAGCCCAAAGAGAACTACTTTTCGTTGGAAAAAGACTCTCTGAAAGCGTTTCCACTCGCTAGTACGCGGTGTAACTTCGTTAATAATTTTTGTATCGGTCTCCTTTACCGTCAACGGTTTAACCTTTCTAACCGTAGCGTATCCTGGGATCTAACCATCCGTAAGATATATCTACAATCAGGTTGATTAAAATAACAATTGTGGCTATTACCAGGGTTGCTGATTGAACAACCTGATAGTCTTGCGCGAAAATACTCCCCACCAGTAATCTACCCACACCCGGGATGGCGAACACCTGCTCGATGAAAACCTGTCCTCCGAACATTAATCCCAGCCCGATTCCCATTATTGTTATCACGGGGATGAGACTATTCTTAAGTATATGTCTCATGATAACTTTTCGTTCTGTTAAACCCTTGGACCAGGCAGTACGGACATAATCTTGCGACATCACTTCGAGGACGCTTGATCTTGTCTGCCGCGCGATTACAGCCCAGCCCATGAGAGACAAACAAAAAACGGGTAAGACCGATTGGTGTAAATTCTTCCAGAGGTCTTCTGTTGGTAATGTATACCCGGCTATCGGGAACCAATCAAGTCTCAGACCAAAGAGATATATCAATAGAAGACCCAGCCAAAAAACCGGGATGGAAACGCCGATATACGATAATAATGTGGCAAATGTATCCAGCCATTTACCTCTCCTCAATGCTGCCACCATACCCATTACAATACCGAGGATATTGTAAATAATGAATGATTTAATACCTAAATCGAGGGTAACAGGGAAACGTTCCAACAAGAGTTTACCTACGTTTTCGTGGTAATAGATGGATTCTCCCATGTTACCCTTTACCACGCCCGATATCCAGTTCCAGTACTGGACTATCAAAGGCTTATCCAGTCCGTATCTAATATAGAGTTGTTCGAGTTGCTCCTGGGACATCGAGCCCGTTCCTGCTTGTTGTCCCAGAAAAATGACCAGGGGGTCACCAGGCAGCAGCTGCATAACGAAGAAGACAATCAGGGTAACGATGATTAGAATGACTACCGCGATTATTAGTCGTCGAATTATATATGCCGTCATTCTGGATAAATACCTCTATCCACATTATAAAATATATAAGACCTATTACCAAATGTGAACGGGATAAATGGAAACACATAGATAAAGAGATACTATTGAAAGTCACTTAAATATACAAATTGTTTAGTAACCGGGTGGCTCTCCTTTTTTGGAAACGGAGATTGAGCCACCCGGTGTCTTTAATATAACTAGTACCTCAATGCGGGTCCATCCAGACGTTTTCCCAATCTACCCGTATAAAGCCATGACGGAGGATTTCGTGATGAACGTACTTATAACTTACGGTTTTCGAGGGTACCCACCATAGAGGGCAGAGTCTCGCTTCTTCGTACAAATAGCGACAGAGTCTTTCTGTCATTTCTATCTGTCCCTGCGTATCAGCAATCAACACTGCCTCTTTATCCATGGCTACCTGCTCTGGTGGCCTGGCGAAACTGGCCAGGTTTGATTTGGGATCGCTACTGAACCAGGACATATAGGTAGCTAGGTAATTCACGTCCATGCCGTAGAACATCATTACTAGGTCATCCCAACCGGTTCCGAAAACGCTACCGAAGAACCTGCCGGTGTCAGCCAGGTCCAGCGTGACATTGAACCCAGCAGCATCCATGTAACCTTTAATGGATTCGCCGGCATCGATACTGGCGGGGACAGCCTGGACGAGCAGCGTTACTGGGCATCCATCCTCGTATCCGGCTTGAGCCAGTAAATCCCTGGCTTTCTCTGGATCGTAGCCCCGGGTGGGCAGGTTCGAGATGTATCCCCATTCGGTTGATGGTGCTATTTGAGCACTCGCGACGTAGTAACCAAGGCCAAGAGCTTGAGCCATCGTTTCTTTGTCGAGAGCGTATTCAAGGGCTTCACGTACTCTTATATCCTGCCATTTTGATTCGGGATCCATGGTATTTCCCCACAATGCCATTGGTAGACCTGGCCAGTAACCCTTTATTAGGAATCCCTTTTCCTCCAGTTCTTTCCAGTCCTGGGCTGAGTGACCCTGGTTCCACATATCGATATCACCTGCTTGGAGCAAGCTCGAAGCTGTTGTAGATTCGGTTATAATCTGAAATTCCATTCCGTCCAGGTAGGGCTTGCCTTCCTGCCAGTAGTCATCGAATTTCTCCCAGGTGATGCTGACATCACGCTTGTATTCCTTGAGCTTGAACGGGCCGGTCCCGACAACGTGGTCGACCGCCCAGGCGATGCCTTGCTCGCTGGTGGTTGATTTGTCTGCACCCGCGTTGGCTTCCCAGGCCGCTTTGGACCAGATAGCCGTCCATCCCCAGTTAAATTCATACTGGTTGCTGTATTCCGTAAAGTGTATTACAACGGTTGAGTTATCCGGAGTGTCGATACTGACGACTTTATCAGCATCCTGCCACCAGCCGCTATCGATTTGCTGCTGGATGTTCCATTTAACTACCTCGGCATCCAGTATTGAGCCATCATGGAACTTGATACCATCCCTTAGGTTATAGGTGAAGGTCTTGCCTACAGGGTCGATAGCATATGATTCACAGAGGAAAGGAATCCAACCCCTGTTACCCTGTTCGTCTACATAGGGCTCTACCAGGTATTCCACGGCCGGGAACATATAAGAATGGTCACCTGGTCCCATCTGTCCACGATAACTCATCATCAGGGGACCTCCGGTTATCACACCCCTCAAGATACCTCCTGATACAGGGCCGGCTGTTGTCGTCGGTTGCGTTGTTGGCTGTGTGGTGGGTTGAGTAGTTTCCTCCGGTTCACCACAACTTACCAGTATCATTACACCAATCATCATGATCGAGAGAAAAACCAACAGTAGCTTTTTCATTTTAATACTTTCTCCTTTATGGCTGTTTACGATTCCTGTCTGAATCATTTATCTGATTATATATCCTTTTATATCCCCCCTTTCTGTAATTTAGTAAATTACTAGTATTTTACCACTATATTCTTAATTGATTTATATTCACTTTTCCTAAATTTATAATCATTAATGCGAATTTGTCAAATATTCACTCGCGCAGAGGCTTTCGCAAACAAGGATTGTTGTTCTGGTTATCAGGTAATCCCCGTTTCCAGACATAGAAATTTACCCATATATAAGATAAATTATTAATTTATTGAACCAGTAGAGTTGGAGTATATTGATAATTCGAAGAGCAATTTAAGAAGAGAAATTATTTTGTAGAAACTAATGACTTAGTTTTAAATATAATTACGGTGCCACTCCGGGACAGGATTACTCGCGATAATATTAACCCAGCGATAATGCAATGCTGATAATGGTGGATAAAACCAAAAACAGAGCAGATACCCCAATACCAAGACATCCCCACACCCGATTTTTATTCATTAAGATTAATGCTCCACATGCAAATGCTAATACTATCACTAAAATCGTAAACGTCAGCCATAATGGATTATCTAATATTTCATTTCTATATGTGATTAAATAAGCTAAATCAATGCCTCCGAAAATTAGGGTAAGGATACCCAAGAACATCCCTCCGAAACCTAGATTAATGATACCCGAAATTTATTTCTTAGGTCTCTTCATTCGTGTCTCCATTTTTATGGGAATATGTTTCTAGAGTTTTTTCTAAAGTCTCTTTTTATAGGGTATGCGCTTTCCGAATTTCATGACTGACACCTCGACGTGCTAATTCGTATCCGAAATCCTATGAGAGAGTCAGACCCGACCTGCCTGTACAACGCTCCAAGCTACCTCTTCAGGCATTCATTCACCTCTATATTATATTCCTTATGTCAAACTATATTAATTCAAGATATTAATACACCAGGTTGCTTCATGCCGTAGTCGTCAACGATACATATTATTATTGCTGGAAGTCAACTATTCATCATGCTCGGTAACCATGTGAAGAAAAAGGGGATAGTTAACATCATTGTAGTAATTCCATTATATCAATCACTTTGACAGTATCTGATTCCGGCATTTATATTAATGGTAGATTCTCGAAATCTGTATTTATATTATTTTGCTTGCTAAGGAGTTATGATGAAGGCACTGGTCCTCCACGGTCCCGGAGAGATATCTATTGATGATATCAATATTGATGAGCAACTCGGGGACAAAGACGTACGCATTGAGATAAAAACCGTCGGCATTTGCGGAAGTGATATCCATTACTATAAGCATGGAAGAATCGGCAGTTTTATCGTCGAGGAACCGATGGTGCTCGGGCATGAAGCATCCGGTATCGTCCTGGAGACCGGTAGCAGCGTCGCAGACCTCAAGCCAGGGGACCGCGTCTGCATGGAGCCCGGCATTCCGAACCCTGTCAGTCGGGCAACAATACTGGGAATGTACAACCTCGATCCGGAAGTACGCTTCTGGGCAACGCCTCCGGTACACGGCTGCCTTCGGGAGACGGTGGTACACCCGGCCATGTTCACTTTCCGGTTGCCGGATGCGGTGGGTTTTGAGGAAGGTGCTCTTATTGAACCACTGGCGGTCGGACTCCATGCGGTGACGAAAGCCTCTATCAAGCCCTGGGATACAGCCGTGGTGACCGGCTGCGGTACAATAGGGCTGACCACCGCCTTGGCCGCTATGGCCGCGGGTTGCGGGCAGGTGCTTATTACCGATGTCATCCAGGAGAAGCTGGCTCTGGCGCGTATGTTAGGACTGGTCCCGGTCGACGTAACGCGGCAGTATCTGGCCGAAACGGTACTCGAAGCTACCGGAGGCTGGGGAGCAAATGTTATCTTTGAAGCTAGCGGCAGCCGGCAGGCAATCGATGATATTTTTTCTGCGCTCTGTCCGGGGGGAACTGTGGTGTTTATCGGTATGCCGGCGGAGCCAGTACCGGTGGATATCGTGGCGGCGCAGGCCAGGGAAGCCCGCATCGAGACCGTGTTTCGCTACGCCCACCAGTACCCCAGGGCTCTGGCCCTTGTCGCTTCGGGAAAAATCAATGTTAAGCCGCTTGTTACGGACAGATACAGCTTTTCCGACAGTATAAAAGCATTCGAGTATGCTGTTGAGCCTGAACCCCGGACGGTGAAAACGATTATCGAGTTCTGATCTTGATTTGCGGAAATATCTCCAGACTATCTCAATCGGGAGGTGGGGATTATGTTTGCCCGTCCCGGCAAATCTGGTTCTGAAAGGTTTGCCCTCATAGAAAAGGAGCTCTTTGGCCGGTAACATCTAGCGTGCCATGTATCCTCCATCGACAATCATGTCATGACCGGTCATGTAGACGGATGCATCGGAGGCCAGGTACAGCAAGGCTCCTCGTAAATCGTCGGGTTTCCCGAGGCGTTCCATCGGTATCAATTCCCGCCAGACCGGAAAAAGGTGGGACATCGTCGAGCGGGTCATCTCAGTTTCTATATACCCTGGACTCAGGCTGTTGACACGGATACCGTGGGGTGCCCATTCCACTGCCAGTGAACGGCTCAGCATGACTACCCCGGCTTTCGATGCGTTGTAGACCGCCTGTTTCTGGGGGACGTTAACTGCTGATGCCGATATCGAACCGATATTGATAATGGTTCCGGACTTTTTGGGTATCATCAATCGCGCCGCCGCCTGGCAGCACAAGAACACTCCCTTCAAATTGACATCAATGATGCGTTCCCAGTCTGCTTCGGAAATATCTTCGGCAGGGACCTGTTGACTGACACCGGCATTGTTGATACAGATATCGAGCCTTCCAAAAGTACTTTCTACCTGCTGGAATGATGCATCAATTTCGTCCCGGCGCGATACATCCGCCGGAAGGACGAGTATCTTCTCGCACTTGCCTCCCAGTTCTCCAGCGACTTTTTCCAGGTTTTCCCGGTGGAGACCGAGCAGGGCTACCATACAACCGGCCTCGGCCATGGTATACGCTATGACCCGGCCGATTCCCCTTCCTGCTCCTGTTATCAGGGCAGTACACCCCTGGATATTGAACAGGTCGTATATACTCATTTTGGACCCTCCCTGTTTTTCAATCATCGGTTACACTAAATACGACACCCTCACCGACTTCCCGATTGGCCACGACGAGAAGGTCACGCTTTTCGCCATGTATCACATCCACGTTACTGGGACCCGAGTGTGTCTCCAGCGTGTCGGCAACGATCTCTCCATCTTTCCAGCGGAGCAGGAACAATTCACGATTACCTGCCCGATATCCGCCGATAAAGACAGTCTCGTTCCTCAGGTGCCCACCCCAGACTGTATGGCAAAAAACTGAATTGCCCGGATATCGGTATAGCGGAAGGTATCCCGATGCTTTTTTTCGGTAGACGGTAAATGTATTACCGTGGAACGGCTCGATGGTTGCCATCTCATCGACACCGTCTCCGTCGATATCACACACCGCGATATCGGAGACAGGCCTGTCAAGGATATTGTTTACCGTCCAGTTTCCACCTCTTTTAGCCGGTGGCAGCACCTCGAATACTCCCTCGTCACACGAGGTTAACGCCCATATATCATCCCCGTTCTTTACTCGCCGGTAGCCGTGGTTCCTCGTCATCCCCCCGGCAATTTGAGTCAGGATTATCGGCCGCGTTATCTCTTCCGTGAGTTCTACTGCATACAATCCGCCCGGCGAACTCCAATCATCCCGGTTTTTCTTTGTTGTGCAGAGAGTAGAGCAAAGGAGATAATAGACGCCGCTGCTTTGCAGTATATCGAATCGGTGTACGTAGGGTAGTTTGAGGAAAGGGTCGACCTTCCATTCCTGGTGCTGGCGGTGTACGTACACTATCTCTGCTTCATGTGCCTGGAAACTGGGATAGAAACGTTGCACCGCCAGGAAATTGCCGTTGCCAAACGGCAGAGGTACCATCGCCATCGTGCCACCGGGTTCTTCCCATACGGTCTCTTGCCTGAACGTCTCGCTATCAAAGCTGTAACAGGGGCCGGGAGTATCCGGGGCGAAGAGTATATTAGTCCTGCCGTCACAATCGATATGGGACGCAGCGTAACAGAACGACATTTTACATAATCGGTGCCTGACAAATCTCATGTCCTGATCTCTTTACAGCCTATCATCGATAGCCGACCTGACGAATCCCTCCGGAAATGCCTCGACGTCGTTGCCAACGATGGTATAGGACTTCCTTTTTCCGGTAAACCTGCCTTCGAGTTCCATGTACCCCTGTGGATCGAAAAGCGGTGTTGCGCTATCACCGTAGATGCCGGTCGCGTCCTTTTTATCACAGGTGTACAAACAGCCCTGCTGGGCGAAATTTTGTTTCCCGTGCTCAAGCATGCCGTCCATGGCGGCCTTCAGCAGATAGTGCATTGTCATGAAATTAAATCCGAGGGGATAGATTTCATCGACGGTAACTTCCGGAACACCGCTCCTGCCTTTGACGTCCGGGTACATCTTCCATCCGGGTACCTGGCGTGCCACGTGTTTCGCATCCTCGAGGTTGCTCAGCTTGACGACGGTGGTCATGTCGGCGCCCAGCTCGATGGCATGCCGGCAGCGCTCGCAACCTTCATCCAGCTGGGTGGACGGGTCGGCATTGGTGCGGGCAATGAGTATGCAGTCCGTGCCTTTGAGAGCAGCGACGGCCGCTTTTACCTTGGCATAGTACGCCTCTCTTGGCAGAAGGCTGGTGGACTCTTCCATGTCGCTGGAGTCCTCCAGCTGGAGTGCCTGGGCACCCGCCCTGACAAGGCGCTTGCACGTGCGGTATACGGCCAGGGGACCTCCAAAACCATCCTCGATATCAACAGCCAGAGGCAGAGGAGATGTTTGACTGATGCGACTGACCATCCACTCGATGTCATTCAGGTTTGTGAATCCGTAGTCGACCACGCCGTTCATGGCCAGGGACAGCTCCCCTCCGCTTAACATCATCGCCTTGAAACCAACCAGTTCGACGGCACGGGCTGAAGCACAATCATAGACGCATGGTGCCACCAGACAACAGGTTGCCTGGTTGAGTAATTCCTTTAGTTTCTTAGCCATTTCGGTCGCTCCTCTCCTTCACTGGTTACATGTGTAATTACTGAAGTATATAACATTCATGTAATGATTTGACACCCTAGTTCAGGTTCAAGGAGTTATACAGCTGAGGTTGATTGCGACGGGATATTACCGCCTATCAAGATGCACGCGGTTAATATTGTGAATATAGTACATCACAATTACTGATTTAGTCCCTTTTCGGCAATTCGAAAAGCGGGATAATTATCAATTATGAATTTTGAGTAGAGAAAGTATATATAATCTGCTGAACGCTCTTTTAGTATAAGCGCCATTCTGCATCTTACCAGGATTGAGGTATCCTGCTAATATTTACTTCAACCGTATCTGTTTCAGGGCTGAACCATGAAACAGCCCTTACCCGCGTTGCCTATTCTTTCTTGTCCGTACCTGTATTGTTACTGGCTATCCCGTAAGACCTTTCCCGTAGCCTTGTCTTTCCAGTAAGCCCGCTGCTGCACGGGCCAGTTGAAGGATATGGCCCCGGGGAGGGGACAGTGATTTACACAGCAGCCACCATACCAGCACTCATCAGGATGCAGTATTACCGGTGGTTTACCTTTCTCGGGATTGGGTATAAATACGTCTATCTGGCAGACCTCCACGCAGGTGTTGCAGCCGTTGCAGATATCGGGATTGAAAATAACAGGGTTAGCGGGGCTGACAATATTGGGTAAAGCATATATCTGTTTCTGAGGCATGACAGTGCTCCTTATTTTCCTTTATAAACTCCGGTATAGTCCTTGTTGCGGGCTTCGTAGTTGGTTTTCATATCGCCCCAGTAGTTCAGGGGCATTTCGCCCGTCTTGACCTTGTTGTTCTCCAGCTTTACGGTAATGAACTTGTTCCAATCCGGCGGGTCTACTTCCGGGTAATCGATTCTGAAGAAGTTCAGGGGCCGACTGCTGGCCTGGCGTGCCAGGGATGCATTGAGGACGATCTGCCCGTGAGTCAGCAGGCACAGGTCTTCGATACTGCGCATGAGTTTATGGGGGTCGAGGGCGTAGAGTCTGGGTACGAATACTTCTTCTATTTCTTTCAGGGCATCCAGTCCCATGTTAAGCAATAGTCCCGTTTTGTATTCACTGCAAAAGTACTGCATGGCGCGGGCAATACCGGCGTGCAGTTCCTTCCAGTCGACGCCGTCACTGCGTTTTATCGGGGCGTAAATGCGGGCTTTTTCAAGGGTGACCTGGTCCCTGGATATTTTACTTTCGCCTGTCTGCTTTACGTAGGCAGCGGCTTTTCTGCCGGCGTATCTCCCGGTAGACGCGGCGTAGCTGTGGTCACCGGCGGCGAACATCTGTCCCCCGGCAACGTACAGGCCGTCGAGGCTTGATTTCAGGTCCCAGTCGACGGTAAGTCCGCCGGCACCGGAGGTCCGCCAATTGGCCGGACCGTTTCCTTCCATCAAGAGAAAGTTCATCAGCAGGTGTTTAGCCGGATTAAAGCCGGCTTTTTCATAGGAATTGGTGATGTTTTTAGTGGTAGATTCCTCGCCCAACATGAGCTCCCAGGTAACCCTGCGTTCGATATCGGGCATGGCGGGGAAATCACCGTAGAATGGCAGGGCGTAGGTGCCGTCCTTGATGCCTTGGATAATTTTCTGCATACCTTCTGGTGAAGGTCGCATGTCACCGCCGTCCGGCCATCCCTGCAGGGGCCAGGGCAGCTTTTTACCGTGGGCATCGACCTGCTGGAGATTTTCAAAACTGGCATCCCCGGAACCGCCGTACCAGGTATGTTTGAGCCCGGTGCCGATCATATGCATACCGGTCTGTTCCATCAGGGTAAGTTCGGCGCCGGCCTTCCAGGCCATGGACATGCCGTCGCCACACTTGGTACGAGAGTTGGGGAATGTATTATAACCGGCCAGCTCGGTATTCAGAAACCAGAGCGAGGAATTACCGGCGGTAGCCAGTACAGCGGCTTTCGACTTGAAGACCATAAACTCGCCGTTGCGGTCGTTGAAGCCTGTAGCTCCGACTACTTTAGCTCCCTGGACGCCTCCCTCCGTCAGCAGGCTGGTGACCATGACGCGGTCGTAAATTTTAACGCCCAACCGCTGGCACTCTTTCTTCAGGGCGGGCTTGAACGTCGTTCCCCAGACTCGGATAGTTACCTCGGTGGCGTGGTTGGGGCTCATACGGGGAGAAAACATAAACTTGGTATCGTCATAGCGGCCTTCGGCTCCCACGTATTCGTCGTCAACGTCCCGTATTTTGCCACCCATCTGCTCCAGTTCCAGCAACGTATCAAAGTCTTCGCGACATTGAATCTGGGTGCCGATGCCATTGGAATAGGCAAGCGGTAGTGGTTCTGTCGGTGGCTGGCCGGCATGAACCGGATGCTCAACAAGTCGCTTGGCCCAGTCATCGGGGTCAACCTTGGAATGGGGATTGGCGGGCGTGACACACCAGTGGTCGCAGCCAGGACCTCCCGAACCGCTCCTGATGGTATCCGCCTTTTCCACCATCGCCACTTTAACCCCGTTTCTGGCGGCGCTGATAGCCGCCCAGCAACCGGCGATACCCCCGCCGATAACCAGGATATCGGTATCGATTTCATGTTCCTCATCGTAGCGTATGGGGTAGGGCCAGGGTGGTACCTTACCGTTTTTTTCCAGTAAATCATTCCATTTGGTCATATCATTAAACTCCTTTCAATTATGATTTTTCGCTTGTGGAAGGCTTTATCCAGGAATACTTATCAGGTATTGTGGGAATTGGCTCCAGTACTTTTCGCGTTAATCTCTTACACTTGCCGATTCAGGTGTCCAGGTCCTGATTATGGCTAGTTCAACGTCCTTGTCCAGCAGAGTGTCATGGGTAAGGTACACCTCCTTAAATAAAGGCACTAGTTATATTATAAACAAATTCTTTAAAAATTACTTCAAGGAATTTAAGTATAATATCATAACAGGCGGGATACCATCGGCCTAACATAGCGTGGGGATACGAGCGGGAGGGGACACAGTACCAACCAGTAACTATCTTTCCGCATGAAGATTCACCTACCAACCCGAAGGTATCCTTTTAATTTATGTGAAAGGTTACCCCATCAACTGCCCTCATCTCGTCGGCTCTGGCGTAGAATGACGTACGCATATCTTCCACTTGAAGAAAGGTTTTCATCATAATTGCCGTAATCTGGGATCCAGTTTGTCACGGAGCCAGTCACCGAAGAAATTCCCGGACATTACCACCAGCCCGATAGCTATACCGGGGAAGGTGGAAATCCACCAGGCTGTATCTACGAGGTTTCTTCCGTCGTTGA
>DUFB01000069.1 GCA_011192005.1 Dehalococcoidia bacterium | reverse complement strand
TGGAGCCGGGGGGATTCGAACCCCCTACCTTTTGACTGCCAGTCAAACGTTCTCCCAAGTGAACTACGGCCCCGTGAATGCCTTTTAAATTTAGCATACAAAAGGGCTATCTCGCAAGGTTATTCCACACGCCGTCAATGCAATATATACGGGATTTTTATATTCGTCGCGGTGTTGTTTATGACTTGTTTATCTTAAAGGTGGTATAGTAATCCCAGAATATTAAAAGGATAAGTTTTCAGGTTGTTCCCCGGCTTGGAAATTTCCCGATGGATGAAGGGGCTTAACCGGTCTTCAAGTAGAAAGCTTGAGGAGTAGTTAAGCCCCTTCTCTTTATATATGGGATGTCTCTGATATCATCCTAAACGTCTACACCTATAGCTCTGAATATTCCTTTTAGTCCGTAGTAACCGGCGTAAACAACCGTCATGCACTTAATAATTTTTCCCGCAAACACGATGACGGTATATTTCCAGATTCCGAACCGCAATGCGCCCGCCGCCAGGGCTGCTGGATAAAAGAATGGGTTGATTACGGAAGCGACGATAAATAGTATAATGGGTCCTTTCCTTTCCATCATACCCAGCAGTTTTTCATAGGCTCTCTGGACCCGGCCGTGCTTACTGTTGGCTATTGCCCGTCCGGCCCCGTGCCCCGTCATATATATCGTGAGGGCGCCCACCAGTTCGCCGAGGGCAGCCGAGATTCCCACCAGCCACACGTGATCCATGACGCCCCCCAGCGTAAAAACAACCGCCAGTGCCGGAACGGGGATGATGATAGTGGCGCCGCCAAGAACGCTGATTATAAAAGCACCTACGTAGCCGAATTGCTGGAGTTCACGGATTTCTTCGTTCCAGATGACCACGGCGACTGCCATGAGAATGGTAGCGATAATGCCGAAAATTCCGAGGATATATGCCCACTTCGCTGATTTCTTGCCTGTCCTCTCCCGGATTTCCAACTCTTCGCTTTCGTCGATAGACTCTATTTCTGCTGCTTCCTTTACCATAATGTGACCCTATTATACTCTCATTTCATAGCGAGTGCTACTCTTCGGTAAAAAGAAAAGAGGGGGCTTAGCCCCCTCTCGTACTTAACCGGATGTATATACAGGGATAAAAACGGTTATTTCTACCCGTTAAGCAGTGGCTTCAGCTTTCGCCTTTTCCTTCGTCTTGGGTTTGGTGGTAAATGTCAATCCGTCCTTACCCAGGTCGACTTTTATAATATCGCCTTCCTTCAGCTCGTTGCGGAGCAGCTTGCTGGAAAGCGGGTTTTCCACGTACCGCTCGATAACCCGTCGTAGCGGACGCGCCCCGTACACGGGGTCGTACCCCTCCTTGGCCAGCCAGGACTTGGCCTTATCGGTCAGTTCTATACCCAGCTTGTGTTCCGAGAGCCGCTCTTCTAGTTCTTTAGCCATGAGGTCGACGATATTCCGGAGCTGCTCCTCGGAGAGTTCGTGGAAGACGATTATCTCATCCAGCCGGTTCAGGAACTCGGGCCGGAACAACTTTTGCACCTCGGTCATCACCTTGGACTTCATTGCTTCGTAGCTCTTCTTCTGGGCTTTCGCCTCGTCTTTCTGCGAGGTGAAACCAATCTGCCCCTCTTTCTTGATGAGCTCCACTCCGGCGTTGCTCGTCATGATGATTACCGTATTCTTAAAGTCCACCGTCCTCCCGTGACCGTCGGTCAGGCGTCCGTCGTCCAGTATCTGGAGCAGGGTGTTGAATACTTCCGGATGCGCTTTCTCTATTTCATCCAGGAGGATGACGCGGAAGGGACGCCGCCTCACGGCCTCGGTCAGCTGCCCGCCTTCGTCATAGCCGACATATCCCGGCGGCGCGCCGATGAGTCGTGATACGGTGTGCTTCTCCTGGTACTCGGACATATCGAGGCGTACCATGGCGTTCTCGTCGTCGAAGAGGAACCAGGCCAGCGTGCGGACAAGCTCCGTTTTACCCACGCCCGTCGGCCCGAGGAACATGAAGCTGCCGATGGGTCGCTTGGGGTCTTTGAGACCGGCGCGACTTCTCCTGATGGCCTCGGAGATGGCTCCCACCGCCTCTTCCTGGTCTATCAGGCGCTCATGGATACGTTCTTCCATGTGCAATAGCTTCTCGGCTTCTCCTTCCAGCATCTGTGATACCGGAATGCCGGTCCAGCTGGAAATCAGCTTGGCGATATGCTCGCCGGTGACCTCTTCCTCGATTTTCTCCTGCTGGAGCCATTCGCTCTTCGCCTTGGTATATTCCTGTTCCAGCTTGAGCCTTTCCGCCCTTAGCTCCGCAGCCTGCTGGTATTCCTGGCGCTGTGATGCCGCTTCTTCCTCGTTGGTAAGCTCGTGCAGCTTCTTCTCCAGTTTCTTTACCTCCGGCGGCGCGCTTTCCGTATCGATGCGCGACTTGCTGGCGGCTTCATCGATAAGGTCGATGGCTTTGTCCGGGAGGTGACGGTCGGAGATATAGCGCTGACTGAGCTTGGCGGCGGCTTCGAGCGCCTCGTCGGTTATTTTTATCTTGTGGTGCGCTTCGTACCTCGGTCTTAAGCCCTGCAGTATTTCGATGGTCGATTCTACACTGGGCTCATCGATGAACACCGGCTGGAAACGCCTCTCCAGGGCTTTGTCTTTCTCGATGTACTTGCGGTATTCATCGAGGGTAGTCGCGCCCACGCACTGGAGCTCCCCGTGAGCCAGTGCCGGTTTCAGCATGTTGCTGGCGTCGATGGAACCCTCGGCGGCGCCGGCTCCTACGACGGTATGAATCTCGTCGATAAACAGTATCACCTCGCCCGCGGACTCGCGTACCTCGTCCATCACCGCTTTCAATCGTTCCTCGAACTCGCCGCGGAACTTGCTGCCGGCTACCAGGGCGCCCATGTCCAGGGCGATAACCTTGCGACCTTTGAGGGAATCTGGCACGTCATCGGCGGCAATTTTCTGGGCAAGGCCTTCGGCGATGGCCGTCTTACCGACCCCCGCCTCGCCGACGACTACCGGGTTGTTCTTGGTGCGTCGGGTGAGTATCTGCATGACCCGCTTTATTTCCTCGTCACGCCCGATTACCGGGTCGAGTTTACCGGCCGCGGCCATCTCGGTGAGGTCGCGCCCGTATTTCTCCAGAGAACGGTACTTGCTTTCCGCGCGTGTATCGGTGACGCGGTGACCGCCCCGCAGTTTTTGCAGGGCCTCGTATACCTTCTCCTGGGTGATGCCGAAGCTCTGGAGAATAGTGGTGGCTTCGCCTTTCAGGTTGCCTGTCATGGCTATTAACAGGTGTTCGGTACTGATAAACTCATCCTTGAGTCGGTTCGCCTCCTCGTCGGCCAGGTTCATCATCTGGGCGATACGCGGCGTGGCGTATATCTGTCCCGTCTGGTAAGCCACCTTGGGTGTATTCGACAGTGTTTCCTCCACCTTGTTCCTGATGGCATCCACCTCGACTTTCAGTTCTTTGAGTATTTCACCCACCAGCCCCTGCTTTTGCATCAGCAGGGCCAGCAGAATATGCTCCACATCCCACTGACTGTGATGGTACTGCATCGCCAGCTGCTGTGAAGCCTGAATTGCTTCCTGTGCCTGTTCGGTAAATCTTTCCTGCCTCATTCCTGCTTACCCCCCTTGTATCTATTGAGTTCTTCCTTTGTCTCTTCCAGTTGCTCCTGCATCTCGCCCATGCGCTGCATCATGCGCAGGATTACCTCCACTCCCGGCAGGTTCACGCCCATGTCTTCCACCAGGGTTTTCACTCTCTGGAGGAGGGCTATATCCCTGTCCGAATATAACCGCACGTTCCCGCGCGAGCGGCTCGGCTCGATGATGCCTACCTTTTCGTAGTAACGCAGGGTATAGGTCTGCATGTCCAGCATCCTGGCCGCGACGCTTATCACGTAGCGGGGCTCACTATTGTATCTTTCGTTGGCCATATTCACCTCTATTTTTCTCCATTACCCGCCTTTTTCACCAAGGCGTTTGAAGAATTCCTTCTCTTCATCTGATAATTTCGTCGGTAAGACAACGTTCACCTTTGCCAGGAGGTCACCTTTCGTGGATTTCCCCAGGTGCGGCATACCCTGTCCCGTCAGTCGGAAGACCTTTCCGTTCTGGGTCTCGGTGGGTATTTTCAGAGCCAGTTTGCCCTTCGGGGTAGGTACCTGCACCTCTCCTCCCAGCACCGCCACTGATAAGGGCACCGGCACGTTTACGTGCAGATTATCGCCACGGCGTTCGAAAGTCTCGTGGGGTCTCACCGATATCTTCAGGTAAAGATTGCCGCTGGGTCCACCGCTGTAGCCGGGCTGCCCTTTACCCGCAATCCGCACCCGCGAGCCGTTCTGCACTCCGGCCGGAATTTTTACTTCCAGTCGCTTGATTTTCGGCGATATTCCGGTACCGCGGCACTCCGAGCAGGGCAGGTTTTGAATATAGCCGCTGCCTTTACAGGCATCGCATAACTCACCGCTCTGGAGGCTTATCGTCCGGCTGGTGCCGTGATAGGCTTCTTCCAGCATTACCTCGACTGGTGATTCCAGGTCCTGACCGCGTCGCGGCTGTACCCGGCGACGGAACGTCCCGGTACGACCTCCGCCGAAAAGACCTTCGAAGATACTGCCCAGGTCGCCCATGTCGCCGCCGCTAAAGCTGAAGCTGGAACTCCCCCCGCCCGGGGCAAAGTCCCAGTACTGGCCTTGCTGCTGTCCTGCCTGCTCGAATTGGTCGGCGTATTTCCACTTATCGCCGTAGCGGTCGTATTTCTTCCGGTCATCCTTGTCGGAGAGCACCTCGTAGGCTTCGTTTATCTCTTTAAACCTGGCCTCGGCCGTCTTATCGCCAGGGTTGACGTCAGGGTGATACTTGCGCGCCAGCCTGCGGTAAGCCTGCTTGACTTCCTTCTCGCTGGCGTCTTTTTTTATTCCCAGTATATCGTAGTAATTTTTTCCGGCCATGGTATATCTCCGCGATATTATCACTACTATTATACTCTATCTTCAAGTAATATGTCAATAGAATACAAGCAAAGTTAATAATAGAATCTTAACTTATTATCTACAATCAGGATTCCACTTACTCATCGCCTAGCTTTAACCTGTATTACGACCGCTTGCCTGATGGATGTTGACATTCTGGCGGTCTGAGTGTAATCTATAGCAGAGGTATTGCTATGCCATCTTGTCCTAATTGCGGTCGGGATACCAAAAGAACCGAAGACTGGGTATGCCAGTGGTGTGGTTATCCTCTCCTTTCCAGATCTTATAAGAAGATTGACAAGACCTATAAACAACTCCAGGAAGAGCGCTCTACCGGGAGTGATATTGCTGAAGTCACTCCTGAAACAGCGCCCGAGCCCGAACCGGAAAAAGAGCCAGAGCCAGCACCTGCACCTGCGCCCGAGCCCGAACCTGAAAAAGAACCCGAACCAACTCCTGAGCCTGAACCAGAAAAAGAGCCAGAGCCTGCACCTGAGCCCGAGCCAGAGAAAGAGCCAGAGCCAGCACCTGAGCCTGAACCAGAGAAAGAGCCAGAGTCAGCACCCGAGCCTGAACCAGAGAAAGAGCCAGAGTCAGCACCCGAGCCTGAACCCGAACCTGAAAAGGAGCCGGAACCGGAGCCAGAATCTGAAAAAGAACCTGAACCTGAGAAGAAACCGGAACCGGAATTACCCCCGGAGCTTGAAATAACGGAAAGCGGCGCGGATACCACCGTCGATGCTCTGAGTCACTATTACCAGACCGATAAGGCCGCCACCCATGCCAAGCTCAAGGACCGGATAGTTAAAGTCTCCGGAATGGTCGAGAAAGTGTTCATCCGGGACCATCTTGATATCCGTTATATTGTTCTTAAAGGCGAGAAAGAAGGACCCTGGAGCGTTCGCTGTTCCTTTGGCAAGGAAAATGTATCGGAAATGAACCGGCTTTCAGAAGGACAGCAGGTAAAGGTTCAGGGCGTCTATGACGGCTACGGCAAGAACATTATTATCAAAGACTGCGCTCTTCTTTAGTCGGCGCCTGCCTGCCTGATGATTTCCAGAAATTTATACAGTATCCGGGCTGTTGCGCCCCAGATTATATTTCCCCCGTAGTGATAGGCAAAGGAATTAACCGTCTCTCCGTCCAGTATCTCGGTGTCCGGTCTGAGGCAATCTTTATCGTATAGTGCTGGCAGTGGAACGTACAGGATTTCATCAACCTCGTCCCCGTTCTTTTTAAAACAGTAGGGCCAGGGGATAATGCCGACGAAAGGCGAAACGATGTAGTTCGACGTTGTCGTTATCTCGTCGTCGAGCTCACCCAGGATTTCCACGTCCTCCGGCAACAGACCGATTTCCTCCTGGCTCTCCCGGAGAGCGGTATCCATCGCTGATTTATCTTCTTTCTCGCACATACCCCCCGGGAAGGATATCTGTCCCTTATGGGCTTTCACCGTCTCGGTCCGCCGGATGAAAATAATGTGGTATTCACCATCCTGGCGATAAATAGGAACGAGGACCGCGGAGGAGATGCGGTTATCATCTATGATACTCTGCTTATCTCGATGATCAAGCAGTCTTCTCAGGCTTTCTTCCATTATCCCTATATTAATACCTGGAGTGTGGCGAACACAAGTTATCCCGCGCTGTACTTTCTTCCTAGCCCGATTTCGGCATTTTGTGTATAATTCTTAGGGAGATAGATTATGGACTTTAACCTTACCGAACAGCAGAAGATGCTGCAAAATCTGGCCGGGGACTTTGCCGAAAAAGAAATCGCTCCGAGGGCGGCGGAAATCGACCGCACCGCTGAATTCCCCCGTGATCTGGCTAAAGAAATTGGTAAAAAGGGCTTCCAGGGACTGCCTTATCCGGAAAAATACGGCGGGAGTGGCGCCGGCTATACCAGCTTTGTTCTCGTCCTAGAGCAGCTCTGTCAGGCATCGGTCGCCGTCGGGGCTATCATGGCGGTAAATACCGTCCCCGAAGAAGGTATCTACCGCTTCGGCACCGAGGAGCAGAAGCAGAGACTCCTTAAGCCCCTGGCTCAGGGGGAATGGCTGGGGGGTATCGGCTTCACCGAAGCTGATACCGGCTCTGACCCCCGTCTCATCAAGACGGTAGCGCGCCGCAGCGGTACTGACTATATTATCAACGGACAGAAGCAGTTCATGGCGCTGGCCCCGGCGCTTAACGTGGTGCTCCTCTTCGCCCGCAGGGAAAATGAGGAGGGTCTCAACGCTTTTATCCTCGATGCCTCCACACCGGGATTTATTCTCCGTGAGCCCTGCGATACCATGGGTATCCGGGGATTGGGAACATCGGTGGTCTATCTTGATGACGTTCGTGTACCTGCCGAGAACCTGATTGGCCGGGAAGGGCAGGGCTTCGAAATCCTCCTCGAGGCTATCAGCGTGGAACGCATGAGCGTGGCTATGCAGGGGGTGGCGGTCGCCCAGGCAGCCCTCGACCTGTCTCTCGATTATGCCCGCCAGCGGGTGGCTGCCGGACGCCCGATAGCTAAAATGCAGGCGATACAGCAGCAGCTGGCGGAGATGGCATCGCGGATTGAAGCTGCAAGGTGGCTCGTTTACCGGACGGCATTCCTCCACGACCAGGGAAACAGCATCCAGTACGAATCGTCCATGGCCAAGCTGTTTGCTTCTCAGGTCGCTGTTGACGTTACCCGTATGGCGATGCAGGTCCACGGCTCTTACGGCACGATGAAAACCCTGCCGGTGGAAAGACTCTACCGCGATGCCAAGATGACCGAGATATACGTCGGCATCTCCGAGGTACACCGCAGTATCATCGCTAACCGCCTGATATAGGGAGTAAGTGTTTGCCTTCAGAACACTTTCGCTTACTGAATACGAGCGGCAACGCCCGCGCCGGCGAGATTTATACCTCGCACGGCACGGTGCCCACGCCCGCTTTCATGCCGGTCGGCAGCCAGGCTACGGTAAAGACACTGACCCCCGACGAAGTGAAGCAGCTGGGCTTTGGCATGGTACTGGCCAATACCTATCACCTCTACCTCCGACCGGGCATTGATATTGTTGAGAAATTGGGTGGCTTGCACGCGTTCATGGCCTGGGATGGGGCCATCCTTACCGACAGCGGTGGTTATCAGGTTTTCAGCCTAGCACCGTTGCGTCGCATCGACGATGAAGGCGTAACGTTCCGCTCTCATATCGACGGTAGCGAGCATTTCCTTACGCCCGAGCTGGCCGTCAGGTATCAGGAATCCCTCGGTGCGGATATTATCATGGTCCTGGACGAGTGTCCCGCTTATGATGACAGCAGGGAAAAGATACGTGCATCCCTGACCAGGACCCACCGCTGGGCAAGGCGCTGTCAGCAGGCTCACAAGCTGGAAGACCAGGCACTCTATGCCATCGTCCAGGGAGGCATATATCCTGAGTTAAGACATGAATCGGTGGAACACCTTGTTTCACTGGACTTCCCGGGTTACGGCATCGGTGGCTTGAGTATCGGCGAGCCCAAGGAAGTAACCCTTTCCCTGGTCGAGGAAACTGCATCACGACTGCCGGAAAACAAGCCACGTTACCTCATGGGCGTGGGCTCACCGGAAGATATCGTCAACGGCGTTGCCCGCGGTGTTGACATATTTGATAGTGCCCTGCCGACCCGCGTGGCGCGTAACGGGGCATTATTTACCTGGCGGGGCAGATGTAATATCCGTAATGCTTCTTTTAACCAGACGGAAACGCCACTTGACCCTGATTGCGATTGCTATGCCTGCCGTAATTTCTCCGCTGCTTATCTCAGTCACCTCTTCCGCAGCAACGAGCTTCTGGGTCTGCGGTTGGCAACGCTGCATAACCTGCGTTTTATCAGTAACCTGATGCAGAAGATACGTTCCTCGATAGTGGACGATACGTTCGACGCTTTTCAAAGAGAATTTTTGGCTAGTTACAGCACCACTGATGAGCAGACCCGGTTCGAGCAAAAGCAGAGGTGGCTCAGGGGCAGAAACGGCGGATAGCGCATTGACACTCTCGGGGGTATATGCTATTTTGCTCAATATGTTCGGAAGGAATAGTAAGATATGACGACTTCGAGTTCGCCGGTAGTAGCCGGGGTATTATCGATAATTTCCGGTGTCATCGGCATTTTTACCGGCGTCACGCTTATTCTCTTCTCGGTGTTTTTTATCTATTTAGAGTCTTTCCCGATGGATGTTCCCCATGATTTTCCTTTCGTTTTACTACAGGTTGTCTCTATGACCTGGGGTATTATCCTCCTGGTTCTGGCAATCGTGGCGATTATCGGCGGTATATACGCTCTTCAGAGGAAACTGTGGGGCCTGGCTCTGGCCGGGTCAATCGCCTCGATGCTGGTATTCTTCCCGACGGGAATAGTGGCGGTTATCTTCGTTAGCCTGGCCAGGGAGGAGTTTCACTGAGTCGGGAGTAAGACATCAGAATATATCTGGAGTCAACGTAAAATGGAGGTACTTGTGGAGAAGACTTCTAGGCCCGTGACTGCCGGAATCCTGAACATCATTACCGGTGTTATCGGACTAACCGGGGCTTTTATCGCCTTTTTCGTTTTCTTCGCGATGACCGTTACTCTGGATATTTATCTACCCGTTTTCCCCGAATTTATCGCCGGCGTTGTTCTGGCGGTGGCCATCATCTTGCTTTTATTCTCTTTGCTGATTATGGTCAGTGGTATTTTCGCCACGCAGCGTAAGTACTGGGGTCTGGCGCTAGCGGGTTCTATAGCGGCGGTGCTGGGCTTGTTCTTCTTGGGGATACCCGCGTTGATACTTGTTTCACTTTCCAAAGACGAATTCGACTAGTTAGGACTGCCTTTATCCCCCGTAAATAACCGGTATGATGTGCAGTTTATCCCCGTCCTTAACCGGTTTGGTCATTTCTTTCGGGTAGGCGCTGGTTCCATTGATATAAATATCGAAGGCACGTAACAGATTGCCGTTTTTATCAAGAAAAATCTTCTTCAGATCCGGGTACTGACTGAAGAGGTCATCGAGACATTCTCCAACAGTGTTTCCCTTAACCGTAAGGGTAGTCTGATTACCGGCATATCTGGCAAACACCGATGATAGTTGAAGTTCTATACTCATTTAGGTCACCTGTTCTTAATTTTTCCGCAATGCTCGCAGTCAGGGTCTCGCTTGACCGTGAATTCTGTGAACGTCATGCTGAGAGCGTCGTAGTTAATCAGCCTGTTGGTCAACAAATTGCCCATACCGGTGATGTACTTGATTGCCTCGGTCGCCTGGATACAACCGATTACGGCCGGGGTAACGCCGATCACCGGGATTTTCTCCCGGGGAACGGTTACTCCATGGTAAACGCAGTTGAGGCAGGCCGATTTCCCCGGGATAACGGTCATAGCCCTGCCCTCGAAGCCGTTTACAGCACCATGAACAAAAGGTATGTTCTTATCTATAGCCGCCCTGTTAAGTATGTAACGGGTCTCTAGATTATCCATCGCGTCGATAATAATATCGGCATTGACCACCAGCCTGGGTATGTTTTTTTCGGTAATCGTCTCGGCGATGCCCTCTACCTTGATATCAGGGTTCAGCTTTCTCAGTTTTTCCACCGCCGAATCGGTTTTTCTCTCCCGGATGTTTTCCTGCCAGTGCAGGATCTGGCGGTTCAGGTTGCTCAGTTCTACGGTATCGTGGTCGATAATTCGTATGTTTCCGACTCCGGCAATGGCGAGGTAGATGGATACCGGTGAGCCCAGCCCGCCCGCACCGGCGATAAACACCCTGGCTTTTTTCAGCTTCTCCTGACCTTCTTCCCCGAACCCGTACAGCATGATTTGCCGGTCGTACCTTTCCAGCTCTTCTCTGCTCAGCACGTTATCCCCCCTCGCTCTGGTCGGCTACCTCGTTATCTATCCAGTCCAGATAGTCCTGATTACCGCCGATAATGGGTAAAGCTATTATCTCCGGAATGGTGTTGGTATGTACCGCCTTGACCGAATGGACTATTTCCGGCAGCTTTTTAGCGCCGGTTTTAATAATAAGCAGGCTTTCCTCAGCCGCTTCTAGTTTGCCCTCCCACCAGTAACTGGAACTGACTTCAGGTACGATATTAATACATGCCGCCAGTCTTTGCTCGAGGAGTAATTCGGCGATATTCTGGGCTTCCTCGGCGTCGTTGCAGGTGATAAATATCACAATGTATTCGGGATTTACCATTTCGCTACACAATCGCCAGCATTCGATCTACGGCGGCTTTGGCTTTCACGCGTATATTTTCCGGTACCTTAATCTGCGGGTTCATCGTTTCCAGGGAATTCAACATCTTCTCCAGGGTAATACGCTTCATATTGGGGCATACTGCTTTTTCTGAAGCAGGGATGAATGTTTTGCCCGGATTTTCCTTGCGCAAACGGTGAAGGATTTCCACCTCGGTGCCGACTATCAGTTCGCTGACGTCGTCCCGGGCGGCATAACGGATAATCCCGCTGGTACTCAATGCGTCGTCGGCCAGGGCAATCACCTCGGGGCGGCATTCCGGGTGCACCACGACTTTCGCATCAGGGTATTTCTGTTTCTGCCTGATAATGTCTTCCGGTAGTATTCTGATATGGGTAGGGCAGTATCCCGGCCAGAGTATCATTTTCTTGCCGGTCTTCTTGGCTATATAATCGCCGAGGTACTGGTCGGGCACAAATATTAATTCGTCGTTTTCCAGGCTCTGGACCACTTTCACTCCGTTCGAGGATGTACAGCAGTAGTCCGATTCGGCTTTGACCTCGGCGGAGGAGTTGACATAAGTAACCACGGTGGCATCAGGGAATTCCTGCTTCTTCTGTCGCAATTGCCTGGCGGTAATCATGTCCGCCATGGGGCAGCCCGCACGAGAGTCGGGAAGCAGTACCGTCTTCTCCGGAGAGAGTATGGAGGCTGTTTCCGCCATAAAGAGGACTCCGCAGAAGAGGATGACGTCGGCATCGGTACTCGCCGCTTTCTGGCTCAGTTCCAGCGAATCACCCACGAAATCACCGATATCCTGCACTTCGGGTCGCTGGTAGTTATGAGCGAGGATAACGGCGTTCTTCTCGTTTTTCAGCTTGAGGATTTTCTCTACGACCGGATTATTTTTATTATTTCCCATGACTATCTCCAAAAACAGAGCCACTGTTATCAGTCGTCCGTTATCCGTTCGGGGTGAGTGTAAATTTTCATTCCCGCCTCTTTTACCGTCCTTACTTCCATGTCCGTATTTATCTTATTGCCGGCATCCCTGACAAAGCCAGCGATGGTCAGATCACATTTATCACCGATATCCAGTCCGGCATCGGTCACGGCTGTCTTGGTGGCGGCTATCGGGATACCGGCACGACATATCTTCGTCACCATTTCCGAAGCCATCCGGCCCGTCGATACCAGGAAAACGTCGCGGCAATCGACCCGGTTTATCAATGCGTAACCGATTAACTTATCCAGAGTATTGTGCCTTCCGATGTCTTCGGTTATGCAGACGGCGGTAGCCTCGGACGTGAACAGCCCGGCGGCGTGGACACCTTCCGTATCTCCATATATAGCGGATGTTTCAAAAAGTGTATTCATCGCTCTGAATATATTACTTTTCCCCGTTTTCAAGCCGGAACTAATTTCCAGTAAAGCTGCTTTATCAAAGTATACGGTTTTACCGCCCCCCGACACAATCCTGTAGCCGGTATTATCCAGTCTTTCCGGAACCTTCCCGTGTGTTTTTAGCTCTACTTTCGCGGCATTGCGTTCTAGATTAATCGAGTCTATTTCATTGATATTGTCGATGAATCCCTGCCCGAAAAGGTACCCGACGGTAAATTCCTTCTCCATCCCCGGCGTGATAGAAGCCGTGACCAGATGCTGTCCGTTAACGTGGATGAGGAACTCTTTCTCAATTACGACATTTATCTCAGCGTCGGTGAAATTACCACCCGCCAGTTTCCGGCATTTTATCGGTTTTAATCTGTCTTTAACTGCGGTTTGACTGTTCATGGCTTTACTCTATCCGGGAGGGATGGGAATACACAATCATGGTGTTTCCCCGTACCAGCCCAGCAATCGTTATCTCCGCCTTTTCCGCCGTTTCTACCGCCAGCGTGGTGGGCACTCCCTTGGTGGCGATAATCGGGATGTTCGCCCTTTGGCATTTTAATATCATCTCCAGGGGTTGCCTTCCCGTAGAGGCGGCCAGTGTTGTGCTGAAATCCACGTTTTTCAACAGCCCAAAGCCGATTACTTTATCCAGGGCGTTGTGCCTTCCCAGGTCTTCGGCGATGCATATTTCCTCCCGTCCCCCGCGGAAAAGGCCCGCCGAGTGGACCGCTTCTGTCTCGGTGAATATTTCCGACTTCAATATAGCCCGGACGCAGGTAAATATATCTTCTCGATTCACTTTCAGGTCGGAAGTAATTCTGGTTGGGTTCTTGCCTTCTGCTTTTACGGCGGCTAACGTTATATCGGCCGTATTATCTTTAATATCTATCGACTTTATATCTATTATGTTATCGATAATTCCCTGACTGAAGAGATGCCCGATAACGAACTCTTTTTCCATCGCGGCGGTAATCATCGCCGTGGCGAGGTGCCGTCCATCGACGTTAATCTTCAGGGCGGTCTCTCTAATAACTCTTTCACGTGTAATCGAGAAACCGCCGTTGACCCTGGTGTATTCAACTGTCTTCAGTATCCTGTCCGTCATTGCTGTCCTTCATCCGAGCGTATGGAATCGCCCGGCCTCAGGGTTCCTCCGTGAATTACCCTGGCGAAAATACCTTCCCGCGGCATTATGCAGTCGCCGACCTGACGGCGGATGGCGCAGGCGGCATGGCATTCCTTGCCTATCTGCGACATCTCCAATACAACTTCTTCGCCCGCCAGGATTCTGGTGCCCACCGGCAGTGAAACCAGGTCTATCCCTTCGGTGGTTATATTTTCGGCGAAGTCCCCGGGTTTTAACTCAAAACCGAGTTTCCGCATCTTATCAATGCTTTCCATCGCCAGCAGGCTAACCTGTCGGTGCGTCTGGCAGTCGGCGTGCGCATCCCCGGCAACACCGTAGCCCTCTTCAATGATAACCTCTTTTACCGGGTTCTTTTTTATACCTTTCCTGTCGCTGGTACATACGGCGATTATTTTACTCATTTTTGTTTCCTTATACTTTTATGGTACCACCACCGATGACATTATCGCCATCGTAAAAAGCTACCGTCTGTCCCGGTGCGATCGCCATCTGCGGTTCATCGAAGAGTACATGAACAGTATTATCGTCAATAGGGTTTATGGTAGCTCCGGCTTCCGGATGGCGGTATCTTACTTTAGCTTTTACTTTAATAGCTTCCTCCGGTGGCGGTGCTATCCAGTTGAGTTCGTTGGCTGTTAACTCTCGACGGTAGGTCTTGTCTTTGGGACCCACCGCCACGGTATTTTGCTCCGGGTAGATGGCGGTCACATACAGCGGTTCGGCGGCAGCTATCCCCAGCCCCCGTCGCTGGCCGATGGTATAGGCGGGGATTCCACCGTGCTCTCCGATAGTATTTCCCTCCTCGTCGATAATCGGTCCCGGCCGGTAGGCGTCGGGTATGTTATTTTTCAGGAAGCTGTCATAATCATCATCCGCGATAAAGCAGATTTCCTGGCTCTCCGGTCTATCCGCTACCGGCAGGTCTAGTTCGTCGGCTATAGCTCTGACTTTATCTTTGGTTAGACCTCCGACGGGAAATATCGCCCGCCCGAGTTGCTCCTGGGTAAGTTGACAGAGGAAATACGCCTGGTCTTTTTCGGAGTCCAATCCTTTCTTCAGTAAATATCTTCCTGTTATCCCGTCCCATTGAACCCGGGCATAGTGCCCCGTGGCCAGGTAATCGGCGCCCAGTTCCCGGGCTTTTTTCAATAGAGCCCCGAACTTGATATATCGGTTACACAGGACGCAGGGATTCGGGGTCCTGCCCCGGGCATACGCATGACAGAAATCGGTAATAACCTTTTCCTGGAAAATTTTATATAAGTCGATGATATGGTGTGGTATGTCCAGCTTCTCCGCCACTTCTACAGCCTTGGCTATCACCTTTTTGATCCGGGATTCATTCTCCCCGTCGTCTTCATTCTGACTACTGACTTCTGGTAGGAGACTCATCGTCAAGCCGATGAGGTTGTGTCCTCTTTCTTTGAGTAAGGCAGCGGCCACGGAAGAGTCGATTCCGCCGCTCATGGCTACTGCTATGTTCATACCGTTTTCCACATATGATATATATTGAGAAATAACTCCCGAATAGTGAGAATATAGATCCTTCACTCCACAGGGTTGTCATTAGTTGAAGTATATTATTTTCCGATTTTATATCAGTTCGCTGATTTCTTCCCGGGACAGGAGGTGGCTGGTATAACCGCAATTCTGGCAGGATAGTCGCAATTCTACACGCTGTACTTTACCGGTCAGTCTTAATTTCTTTCCGCAATCGGGACATGTCATGGTTGTTGGGAATACATCAATATGACATCCGCAATTGGAATCGGAACAACAGCTGGTATTTTCACTTATATCGGTACTCATGAAATCGATTTCTCCTATCCCAGTTTCTCCAGGGCAACCTTGGCGGCAACCTCACCGGACACGAACATCGATCCGAAAGTGGGTCCCATCCGGGGTAGTCCGTAGACCGTGCCCACCGCCATACCGGTAACGATTAAACCGGGGTATGCCTCGCCCGTGTATTCGACAATCAGGTCTTCCGATTTGTCAATCCACAGGGCACCTTCGCCCTTGGTCTCAATCAAATGGCGTTGTTCCAGCTTCTTAACGACAGTGGCATCATGGCCGGTAGCGTCGATGACCACCGGTGCTTCCATGACCACCGGGTCGAGGGCGGCTATCTGCCGCGGTAGTGAAGCTATCGGTGACCAGTTGACAACGGCCCCGCAGACTCTATCTTCTTTGATAACGATGTCTTCGAGCATCGTCATGTTAAAAATGTGTACACCGGCGGCACAGGCATGGGCGATAAGGCTGGCGCAGGCGTGAGGAGCATTGCAGACTACCAGGCCTTCGGCCACGCTCTTATAAGGTACGCCAATCTCGTCGAGCAGTTTTTCCCCGGGGTGCCGTACCGTTACCTTGGGCATAAGGTAACCGCCGCTCCAGAAACCGCCACCCAGGTAGTTATTGCGTTCGATGATGGCCACTTTCTTGCCGGCCTTGGCGATATCACGTCCGGCAACCAGTCCGCTGGGACCGGCTCCGACGATTATACAATCGCATTCCGCGTATTCGTTAAACTCTTCAGCGAATTCGGATACTATGGCTCTGGTTATCACCTTTTCGCTTACGGGGCTGAATTTTTCCATCTTGGCTCCTTCTTTCTATGTCTGCGCTAACCGCGTTATCGGGCTTTCCCCTTTATCTTCTGAGTATCATCGGCAATCCCGGCTTCGATTTCCAGTCTTTTCAATCTCTCTTCCAGGTTATGCTGGTCTTTAATAACCGTCCTGATAGCTTCGGCCACGGGGTCAGACAACTTGCCGTGCTCTAGGTCCATGGCGGGTTTCTCGCGTTTGGTAACGACCCTTCCCGGGATGCCCACCACCGTGACGTGCGGTGGTACCGATTTGATAATCACCGAGCTGGCGCCAACTCTGGAGCCCTCGCCGATGGTGATTGGCCCCAGGGCTATCGAGCCCGCTCCCATTTCCACGCCGTTACCGAGGGTGGGGTGGCGTTTGATTTTCTGCAGTGTCGTACCCCCCAGCACCACTCCCTGGTATAACAGGACGTCATCGCCGATCTCCGTGGTCTCCCCGATTACAACACCAGAACCGTGGTCGATGAAGAAACGCCGACCTATCGTTGCACCCGGGTGTATCTCTATCCCCGTACAAAATCTACTGAAATGTGATGTCAGCCGCGCCAGGAGCCGCAGTTTGTGCCGCCATAAAAAATTGGCGACGCGATGTGCCCACAGGGCATGCAGCCCGGGATAGCACAGTAAGACTTCGAAGGTATTTCTGGCGGCCGGGTCTCTGTCGAACACCGTCCGTATATCTTCCCTTATCCCCTTAAACATTATAATCTCCCTCAGGTACCCCGTAATATTTACGTAAATTCACATCGTGTGATATCATTATACCCTATAATTCACCATGCTTGCGCTATCTGCTCCTCCGGCTTTTCATCCCGCTGGCTTGCTCTTTCCCCTTTTCCCGCTCCACCAGGTTCTGCAGGGTTGTTGTTTTAAGCGTGTTGTCTATCGCTTTTTTCATCTCCCCCCACACTTCGCGGGTGACGCAGAAATCTGACCGTTTACAGCTTTCGGGGTCTATTACGCAGTCGACCGGGGTTATGGTACCTTCGAGTAACTGCACCACCTCGCTCAGTTTAATTTCGCCGGGACGCCTGGTTAATTGCAGTCCGCCGCGGGCGCCACGAGTACTTCTGACGATACCGGCCCCAACCAGGGGAGCGATGATATGCTCTAGGTAGTGTAGGGAGATGTTTTGACGGTGGGCGATGTCCTTAAGCTGCACGAGTTTATCTCCCTGATGCCGGGCAATATCGAGCAGGGCTCTGGTACCGTAACGGGTTCTTGTGGATAGTTTCAAAAAATCACTCCAATGTTGACTAATATAATAAACTTAGTTTAGTTTAGCATTATCCCGGATTAATGTCAAAGACTCCCTCTCTGCCTTGTGATTATTTTCCAATCCGTCTTTCGCGTTTGATATTGAACCCATCCCCCTTAGTCTCCCTTCCCTTGAGTATTTGATAAAGGGAAGGGAGAGATATTTATAATGAGAGGGGTTACATCCCTCTCATGCTCTCCCCGGCACCCCGGGTATGCTGAAAAGAGGAAGGGGGTCTAAGAGGGTCGGAGCGCCTCTCCTTGATAGGAGAGGGGAACAAAGGGGGTGAGGTAGATAATTAATCCGTTATTGTGTAGAATATTCCACGTGGAGAAGGATTTCAGTCGCCTGCCCGGCGTCGATAAGGTTCTTTCCGATAAGCGTATCGTATCGGTCGCTGAGGAATTCCCGCACGACCTGATAGTGGGGATTATCAGGCAGTGCCTGGAAAGCGAACGACAGGCTATTGCCGAAGGGAAAGCGAGCGCTTCTATCGATGAGATAGTCGGGTCTGTCCTTTCTCAGTTGCAGGCTCTGGAAAAACCCAGTCTTCGACCAGTAATTAATGCCTCCGGGGTGATAATCCATACCAATCTCGGGCGGGCACCCCTCAGCGAAGAGGCAATAGCGGCGATGCAAACGATTAGCCGTGATTTTTCCAATCTAGAATTCAACCTCGGAAGGGGCACCCGGGGCTCGCGTAACGTGCATGTCGAGGGCCTGCTCTGCCGACTTACCGGTGCTGAGGCAGCGCTGGTCGTTAATAACAACGCCTCCGGCGTGCTTCTGGGTCTTACCGCCCTTGCCCGCCGCAAGGAAGTCATCGTTTCACGCGGCCAGGCGGTGGAGATTGGGGGTGGCTTTCGTATCCCCGATGTCATGCGGCAGAGTGGCGCCAAACTTGTCGAGGTGGGGACTACTAACTGCACCTACGCCGACGACTTTGAGCAGGCGATAACCCCGCGGACGGTTGCCCTGATGCGGGTACATTCCAGCAATTTTCGTCTGGTGGGATTTACCAGCGAGGTCACTCTCGAAGAAATGGTGGATATCGGTAAGAAGCATGACCTGATTGTCCTGGATGACCTTGGCAGCGGCTGTTTTCTGGATACCATGTCTTACGGACTGGCTCCGGAGCCCATGGTTCAGCAGAGCGTCGCCGCCGGGATTCCGCTTACCTTTTTCTCCGGCGATAAGCTCGTCGGCGGGCCTCAGGCTGGAATCATCGTCGGGCAGAAGCAGTATATCGATAAACTGAAGAAACACCCGCTGGCCAGGGCGGTACGTACCGACAAGACTAGGCTGGCGGCTCTGGCGGCTACCCTGCTCCATTATCTCAAGGAGGAAGCCACCGAGAAAATCCCCGTCTGGCGTATGATTTCTGCGGATCTGAAAGGTATTGATAAGCGCGCCCGGGCCTGGGCTGAGGCTCTCGATGGTAAAGCTGAAGTGATATCGGGAGAGACCATGGTGGGCGGGGGCAGTCTTCCCGGGGGTAGCCTGCCGACGAAGCTGGTAGCTATCAAAGGTGGCACAAAATTTTCCGTTAAGGCTTTTTCCGAAAAACTCCGCCAGCGGGAATTTCCCGTTATCGGGCGCATCAGCGAGGATGCCCTGCTGCTCGACCYGCGTACCGTGTTACCGGAAGAAGACGATATCGTGATTGACGCCCTTCGAGAAATCGRTYTGAAGTAACGGCCGGCTAACCGTGGAGAAATWMGATRATGGGAGACGCTGAGATGAACGAGCAAGAAATGCCCCTTCGCTACGGATTCAATCCCCACCAGAAGCCTGCCCGGATATTCTCCCGAAAAGGCGCGCTCCCGTTCAAAGTGCTCAACGGCGCCCCCGGATATATCAATATGCTGGATGCCCTCAACTCCTGGCAGCTGGTCAGGGAACTCAAGCAGGCGCTGGACTTGCCGGCGGCGGCGTCTTTCAAGCACGTCAGCCCGGCTGGAGCGGCGGTGGGCATCCCGCTGACCGAGGCCCTTCGGAAGGCTTACTTCGTCGATGACATGGAGGAGTCGCCGCTGATGGCGGCTTACGCCCGGGCACGGGGTGCCGACCGCGTTTCTTCTTACGGCGACTTCGCCGCCCTCAGCGATACCATCGATGTCCCCACGGCGAAACTCATTACCCGCGAGGTGTCCGACGGTATGATTGCCCCCAAGTATGAGTCAAAAGCTCTCGATATTCTCCTGGCGAAGAAGGGCGGAAAATACCTGGTGATTGAGATAGACCCTGCCTACGAACCGCCGGAAACGGAGACCCGCGAGGTCTTCGGGGTTAATTTCGAGCAAAAACGTAACAATGCTGTAGCTGCACCCGATTTGCTGAAGAACGTCGTCACCGTGAAAAAGGATTTCCCCGCTGCGGCCGTACGGGACCTTATCGTAGCTACTGCTGCTATCAAATACACACAGTCCAATACCATCGGTTTCGCCGTCGACGGGCAGGCTATCGGCATCGGTGCCGGACAGCAGTCGCGCATTCACTGCACCCGGCTGGCGGCGGACAAAGCCGACCGCTGGTTCCTGCGGCAGCATCCCGTCGTTCTCGGTATGAAATGGCGTCAGGGTGTGGTACGCGCCGAACGCAATAACGCCATCGACCTTTATCTCCAGGAAAGACTCAACCGGTTCGAGAAGCAGAACCTGGAAGTGGCTCTTGAGGAAGTACCACCGCAACTTACCTATGAAGAGAAACGAGAGTGGCTCGCTGGACTGAAGGGGGTATCGCTTAGCTCGGACGGCATGATTCCCTTCCGTGATACCATCGACCGCGCCCACGAGAGTGGCGTAAGCTATGTCGTCCAGCCGGGCGGTTCTATCCGCGATGATGACGTGATTAAAGCCTGCGACGATTACGGTATGGTCATGGCTTTTTCCGGTGTCAGGTTGTTCCATCACTAATTAATTGATAGTTACATTGGAGAAATATGTTCGTACTGGGTACTGCCGGACATATCGACCACGGTAAATCGCTCCTGATTAAGACCCTTACCGGCATCGATCCCGACCGTCTTCAGCAGGAGAAGGAGCGGGGCATGACCATTGAGCTCGGTTTCGCCTGGCTCAAGCTCCCCGGAGGTCGTGAGGTTGGTATCGTTGATGTCCCCGGTCACGAGCGTTTCGTCAAGAACATGCTGGCTGGCGTCGGCGGTATTGACCTTGCCCTGCTTATTGTCGCCGCCAACGAGGGTGTCATGCCCCAGACCCGGGAACACTTGGCGATTCTCGATTTGCTGGAGGTATCCCGCGGTATCGCCGTTATCACCAAGAAAGACCTGGTTGACGATGAACTCCTCACGCTGGTGCGAATGGAAGTGGAGGAAGTGCTGAGTTCCACCATGTTGGCCGGTGCCCCCGTCATAGCTGTCTCGGCTTTAACCGGTGAGGGTCTACCGGAACTGACCCAGATAATTGATGAGTTACTCGATACCACACCGTCGAGGCCTGACTTAGGGCGTCCCCGCCTTTCCGTGGACAGGATTTTCACCATGGCTGGTTCGGGGACGGTGGTTACCGGCACGTTAATCGACGGTGAATTATCGGTAGGCCAGGAGATAGAAATCGTGCCCTCCGGACTGAAATCAAGACTGCGTGGCTTGCAGACCCATAAATCAAAAATCGAGAAAGCCGCGCCGGGTAGCCGGGTGGCGGCCAATCTGGTAGGCATTAATAAGTCCCAGTTGACCAGAGGTGATGTGGTCACGAATCCAGGATGGCTGAAACCATCCAGAATAATAACGGTAAAACTCCGTCTGATATCCTATCTCCAGCATCCCATCCGGCATGGAACCACGGTCAGCTTCCATACCGGGGCCTCGGAAACGATGGCTAAAGTACGCCTGCTGGAAGGTGATGAACTGGCTCCGGGGGGTTCTACCTGGGCTCAGCTATCGCTGGAAAGACCGGTGGCTGTTGTCAAAGGTGATCACTATATCGTCCGTTCTCCCATGGAAACTCTCGGCGGCGGTACAATCGTTGAGGCCGGTGCTAAAAGACTGCGTCGCTTTCATCCGGAAGTAATTCAGAATCTCCGCGCGAGGGATGAAGGCACCTCTGATGAGGTGATTCTGGCTCTAATCGAGGCCAAACAGCCCCGGGAGCTGGCGTCACTGGTAAACCAGAGTAACCTGCCTGATGAAGAGACCGTAAATGTGGTTGAATCTCTCGTCCAGCAGGGGAAAATCATCAGTATGGGAGAAGGCGCCCGCCGTCTCCTCTTTACACAGGACGGCTGGAAGTCCTTGACGGGAAAGGTGGTAAAAATCCTGGAGGAATACCATCGCAAATACCCCGCACGTTCCGGTATGCCCGGACTGGAATTGAGCGGTAGGCTCAAGCTGGGCGGTTACGCGCCGACCGCGCTGGAGAATATGTCTGCTCAGAAAGTAATCATCGAGGAAGGCGGCCAGTACCGGCTTCCCTCACACGCTATCAGGCTTACCGCAGCCCAGCAGGCAAAACTTGATGCTTTCCTGGATGCTCTGGTTAAAAATCCTTACGCGCCCCCCAGCGAGCTTATACCGGAGCCGGATTTGCTGAATATGCTGGTAGGGCAGGGTAAGGTCGTCAGGATAAGCGATACCGTTGTCTTCTCCGTTCCTGTATATGATGATATGGTAACCAAGATAACGGCGCGGATTAAGACAGCGGGAAAAGTTGGCCTGGCGGAGGTCAGGGACATGTTCGGCACGAGCCGCAAATACGCCCAAGCTTTGCTGGAATACCTGGACGGACAGAAAATCACCCGCCGTGTCGGCGATGATAGAGTGCTCTATTAGTTACGGTTCACACTTATTTCGTGTTGTTATATAATAAACTAATCCATTGATATAGGAGGACTGGTCAGATGTTGGACTGGTTTATTGATAACAGTGTCTGGATTCTGGTTATTGCGGCCGTTTTAATGCTGGTGGGCCTGATCTTCAACGAGAGGTTCCGCAAGATGATTGCCAGGCTGGAACCTGATAAGTGGCACCAGAAAGCCGTCGTGGGTATAACCTCCGTATTCTGGATTATTGAAGGAATTATTATCCTGGTGGTAGTTTTGGCGTTTGTTGCCATGTTCCTGGAAAGCGAAGGGGCAACGCCGGCGATTTCACAGCAGGAGCTAAAGGATTGGTTTACTGACCACGGACTGAATATTCTCATCATTATCGTCGTCGGCATTGTGCTCTGGTTAATCGTCAAGCAGGCYCTGCCGCGCYTGGTACGRCGTGCYATGGCCAGACCCAAAAAAGGCGAGAGCCAGATGGGCATGAGGAAACGTRGCGAAACTCTGGAACGKGTTTTTATGGGGGTAGCYAGGGTTATCATARTCCTTCTGGTTATCTTCATGATATTAGCTGAGTTAAATGTGGAAATCGGGCCGATACTGGCGGGTTCTGCTATTATCGGTGTCGCTTTGGGCTTCGGCGCCCAGTGGCTAATAAAAGACCTTATCGCCGGGGTCTTCGTTCTCATGGAAAACCAGTACCGCGTGGGTGATGTGGTCAAAATCGCGGATGTTACCGGGCTGGTTGAGGATATTACCATGAGGAAAACCGTTCTCCGCGACCTTGACGGTATTGTCCACCATGTGCCTAACGGCGAAATCAGGGTCGCCAGCAACTACGCCAGGCATTTTGCCAGGGTCAACCTGGATATTTCAGTTGCCTATGATACTGACCTTAACCATGCAATCGAGGTTATTAATCGCGTTTGCAAAGAATTGACCGAGGATAAAGAGTGGAAGGACCGTTTCAAGTCGGTGCCGCAGGTACTCAGGGTCAACAATCTGGGTGATTCCGGAATAGACATTAAAATCGTGGGTGATGTTGTCCCGCTGGAACAGTGGAATATCATGGGCCAGCTGAGATTGAGAATTAAGAGAGCATTCGATGATGAGGGTATAGAGATACCCTGGCCGCATACCAAGGTATACTTCGGCAACAAGCCCGGCGATTAATACCGGTTATGTTACTTTAATCGCTTGCTGGTTTACTGTCTTTATCGTCCGTTTTCAGTACCAGGCTGGCGCCGTTGCTTTCTTCGACTACCTTATCTACCAGAGGGATATCCTTGAGGATGTCAATAAACGGCATCGGTTCTTTAACGTCGAATAGTACCGACATTTCCTTTTCCGAGGCATTTTCCTGAACGTACTTGATGCCGGGGATATGCACCAGGTAATTCATCAGTTCCTTCATGTGACGGTACTCGAACGAGTTGACGGCTTTTATCTCAACCTTACCGGAAAATAGCGGATCATCACCTTTTTTACCGTTGGATTTAGCACCGACATACTTCACCGACAGGACGGTGTTGGCCAGCAAATCAACACCAGCGTTCGTTGGTTCGTGAATCGTCTGGGTTACTGTTTCACTTCTATCGGCAATTCCGCTCATCATTTTTTCCAGCATGTTCTGGGTCTCTTCAACAGCTTCGGCTAACTCGCTGAGTCCGCTCTGGAGTTCATCCTGGAATCTGAGAACGGTATTCTTCGTCCTGTTCATTATTTCCATCACTTTTTCACTGATGTCTTTACTGTTTACCACGACATCCGAGACCATTTTTTCCGCGGTTTCTCTGGCACTGATTAAGATCTGGGATGATTGTGCCTCGGTATCTTCCCGCGCTTTCTCCGTTATCTCCTGAATCATCCTCTCCAGTTCTTGTTTAGAGGTGGAAATAACTTCACTTCTCTCTCTCTCGGCTATCTCCCTGGCCTTTTCGATGATATCCTCGGATTCTTTCCTGGACCTCTCAATCATTTTGTCTATCTGTGATTGAGTTTTCTTCTTGGCTTCTTTTCTTATTTTCTCCTCGGCTTCATATATAAGCCGTTGCGCCTGGAGTTTCGCCTCCTTGACGATTTCTGCCGCCCGTTTGTTTGCCTGCCACTCGATTTCGTCGATGAATATATCGGCGTCTCCATTACCCTTGGATATAGCCTCTTTTGTCTTGTTTATTTCGTTATCGAGTACGTCTTTTGCCGTGGCTTTTTGTGCCTGCTCGTCTTTGTCTGATGATTTTTTGGTGATTTCATCTATACGAGCCCGGTAATCATCAAATATCTTGGTGAATTCATCGCTTTTCAGGTTGGTTTTCGGTTCTTGTTTCGCCATACTTTTCGTTCCTCACGGTTATGCTAAGGTACAAACATAACAACCCATATTTGTCCTTGAATACATTTTATACCCTTATCTCAGCTGTATATATAGACAATTGGTAGCTGGTATAACGGTACTTTAGTATGGGGTAATTCCATATTGTCAGGCATTATGGATGTAAACTCCCGGGAATCCGAAATATGAATCTAAATCGGCATTTGGTTCCTGCCAGAACCACCAATAAGGACTAGTCACAATATCACCAAAGTACCATATACAATAGCAGCCTCAGATACTACAATATTAGGAGATAAAATTAACGTATTTTAGCAGGGAAAGAAATGATAGATATTACTGAACACGCCAAGGAAGAACTGAATAGATTACTCATCTCTAAAGTAGACTGGCCCGGGGCTCTGTTAAGACTTATAGATAGGGGTCAGGGCAAGCTCGGACTGGGTATCGATATACAGAAGCCGGGTGATGAAGTCGTCGAGTATGAAGGTAGAAGACTGTTACTCGTGGAATCGGCTCTGGCTGAAAGTCTGAACGATATTACCCTTGATGTCGATGATAGTCCCGATGGTCCTGAGCTTGTTATCATCGAGAAAACCCAGAAGCATTCCAAGGTTACTGAAATCGTTAAGTGGAAGCCTCTGACCAAGGTTACCTATAGTCTAAATTAGTTCTACGGACCGGTATTGCTTCTCCGCCAACTCTTCATGGGATTATATCTTCGTGTATAATCCTTTTCTTTTGGCCAATAATCCTTCTTTATTTCTCCTCCCGGCATATTTACTTGCTGGATATTTTGAGATAAATATCACATACAACCGGACTCGCCAGCAGTATGATATTGGTGACAATTAAGAATATTATTTGTCTCTTGGTAAATTGGTGTATAATGATTATCCGGTTAAGGAGGCTAACTATGGCTAAGAAAGATAAAGAACACGAGAAGCTACACAAAATTTACAAAGCTGGTGAAAAATATCACTGCGGAGAGTGCGGTTCTGAAGTTAAATTCGGAAATGATTGCCCGACCTGTAATAAAGGAATTAACTGGGATCAGGTTGAGATTATACTCCGGCGATGATAGTCATTTTGCCATGTAGAATTTATCAGACTGATTAAATTAACGTATACTCGAACTTTATTTCTTTAAATACAAAACTATATAAACCTGATAATACCACAAATTTATCCTTCACCTTTTTGACAGTGACACGCGATAGAGGATAAAATATACTCCAGTTTCAACTCAGGTGTTCATTGTTGGCGCAGAGATTTAAGCCTAAAACCTCCGGAATTCTGCTCATTATTATCGGTGCTGGTATAACCGCGCTTCTGGTAACGATTCTGGAGTTCCTGCGGGGAGAGATTGCCCCTTGCGCGGGCGGTAAACCCGACTTTGCCGTAGTTCTTTTCGGGCCTGTTCTGCTGCTGTTCGCTTTACAGGTATTCCCCATAATCGGCGATACCCTTATGGGCAATGCGCTTTGGTACTCATTATCCTGTCCTAAAGGGAGTTTGAATGGCAGTGTTCATGTTACGAAATATTAAGGAGTAAAAAAGTTCGGTTACGTAGAGTTAAATATTTTATTATAACGGTCTGTTGCCTGATAATGGTGTATGCCGTCATGTCTGGTTTCGGGACCAGGTCGGCAATGACCATAGTGCGCGTTCCTCTTCAGGACTCCCCGCGGTCGTTCGGTCTTGATTATGAAGACGTTAGCTTTCCCAGTCGTGTTGACAGGGTAATGTTAAAGGGATGGTTGATGCCTGCGCAGAAAGATTGGGTTGTCGTCGTCGTCAACGGCGGTTACCAGAACCGTATCGATGATGATGGGGCTACCCTGGGAATGACCGCCGACCTGGTAGCCGAAGGTTATAACGTCCTGCTTTTTGATTTAAGAGGTCGGGGCGAATCGGAGGGAACGGGATATACCCTGAGCAATGCCGAAGAAGATATCGGCGGAGCGGTCGATTATCTTACCAGCCTCGGTTACGGGCTTGAGGATATCTGTATCATGGGATTGTGTTCCGGGGCGGCGTTGTCGACTTTCTATGTAAGCGCCAATGATGTCGGCGCGTTGATACTAGACGGTTGCTTTGACAGGGTGTATAACATGGTTCTCAGGGAAGCGGAAGGCGTGGGAGTGCCCTCTTATTTTACAGCTGTTTTCCTGCCGGGGCTATACGTGATGTCTAACGTCATCTACGGTTATGAACTGATCAACCCCATAGACGTGGTCGATGATATTAAGTGTCCCATTCTCTTCATTCACGAGGAGTTTGATGCTTTCGTCACCATGGAAGAGACCTATGAGTTGTACCAGGCTTCCGGTAATCCCCGGGATGAAATATGGCAGGTGATGGGTGCCGAACACAGTCACGGGTACATCGTCGGGCAGGAAGAATACATCGAGAAAATTACAGAGTTTCTGGATATGGCCATGTAGGCTGATGGTACCTATTAGCGGGAGTGTATGGGAGTCGAACCCACCGAAGACGCTACTAATGCCCCCCGACGGATTTGAAGTCACGGATGGTGCATTAGGCTTGCCAGCTAACATGTCAGCTAACCTCTCGCTGAGTTTTCTGTTGCCTTGGTAAAGGTATGTTATTTGAGTACGAGAAATCCCTATTTAAATTCCTTCATCTAAAAACATGTAAGGTGTATAATTATAGATATCGTTTTTAAAGAGATCAGAATATGAGAATAAAATATTTGTATTCAGGTATAAGAGGTGTCATTAAGTATGAGGGTGTGAAAGCTTTATTATCAAGGGGACTTATATTTATATCACATCGTCTCTTTGTGTCTGAGGATTATTATATTGTAGTTTCAAATCATAAGGATATTGATAAAGAAGTTGAAGTAGATTATTTACCAAAGGTAGATGATCACTGCTGGAGGATGATATCGACTAACCAGCAATTAGATGAATTAATAGATGATGGTTTTGAGTTCGGGGCATATGAGCTAAATCTAAGGTCATTTTTGGATAAGGGCGCGGTAGCCGTCTGCAATTTCGTCGTCAAGGAACTGGCTCATTTTTCTGTTTTTGCAGATAATCCTCGAGGTAAAGAAGTCGTTGAACCCCTTCCGTTTAAGGTAGACTTTGAAAAAGGTCAGATAGTAGTTGGAAGGGGATTTACCATCTCTAAATTCAGGAGGCTTCACTTCAGGAGATATAACGGGTATCTAATAAGAAAATACCTCCATCCCAGGGGTATAACAGGATCCAAATATCCCTTACAGGTGAACAATTATCCATCCCTAGTGAGTGCTTCAAAATCCTCCGAGAAGCTCATTATTTCCAGATGCAGATTTATAAAAATACTGTGGTTTAAGTATTTTAAAGAAACGGAGATTAAGCCTACTCCACTTACACAGATAGTCGCACAAATGAATGATAAAATAGGAAATAATAAATAATATCCATCCGGTACCTAGCACAGTGCGCTATTTTTTCCCAATGTACGTGAATATTTAAATGAGTACTCTACGAGATATTCTCAAGAAAACTCCTTTAAGACCCCTTTACCGATGGTCTAGAATTGCACATCATTTCGCCGCCCTCTGGGTGTCGATGTCATACCACAACATCTTCTTTCAGCGAACAATGAAAACGTTATTAGCTGATCCCGATTATATACTGGATGAAACCAAAATCTTGAAAAAGCTGGAATACGGTTGGGGTAATCCTGTTTCAGCAAGTGTTGAATTTTTACTGGAAAGTGTGAATTATTCAAAGGAAGCAAAACTGCCTATCCTCGAATGCGGTTCAGGATTATCAACACTTGTTGTTGGGCTAATTGCCAAGAAGTACGGGAATACAGTCTGGTCACTCGAGAATTCCAAATCATGGTGTAAAAGAGTTCAACACTATTTAGACAAATACAGCATTGATTCTGTCAAGCTATTTCACTGCCCACTTAAAGACTATGGCGACTTCTTCTGGTACGATGTACCATTAGATGCTTTACCTGAAGTATTTTCACTAGTAATCTGTGATGGGCCTACAAGGCAACAAGGTGGAAGACGATACGGTTTATTATCGGTGTTAAACCGGAGGTTTATGCCTGGGTGCGTGATACTATTCGATGATATTGACTCCGAGCACGAACGGAACGGTATTGATTACTGGTTGAAGGAACTCAACTTAACATACGAAACAAAATATGAAAAACGCGACCCTTACAGGCCTTTTTATATTATGACCGTACCGAAAAACGGATAATAACCGTATCGTACAGACCCTAAGTAAAAAGTATTGAAGCTCGATTTCCTACAATGCGATTCTAAAACAGATTTACTACGACGCGGAACCAAATATTGACCGCCTATCCAAATAAGTAAGTTTTGCATTGAAGATTCTCCTACAAATTTCCTTTAATATTTGTGAATTTTAATTCGTTTCCCATTAGTCTAACGGTGCCTTATAAAACTTCATACAATCCTGAAAAGTAATCGACCTCGTATATCTCTGCGCTATTTCAAGTCATCCTACCATCTTGGCATTATTGCTCTGTCGATAGAGCGCTAAGATCAATATTCTGATAATCCTCATTAAACTCTAACCCTATATTTACTTAGATATATCCTTTATCTATCCGATAATCTCTATGATTTGAATATATATGTGGAATAATAGGGGTAAATTTAACTCAAAGAATTTCGTCGGTGATATTCGTCTTCATATAGAATCAGCCGAGGACTTCACGCAACTGGAAGAGTTTTACCAAAAACTGAAAATGATCAATAACCTGGAAATAATATTTTATATTTGGTCAAAAACTACTGGTTTTGCAATTCTCGTCTCTTTAAAAGACAATATCCCTTTAGTCGATATATTAGGCCAGATGAAAATGGTGGCAGGAGCATATAGAAAAACGAAGAAAGATATAATTGTGAAACTGAATATGAATTATAGCGAAATGATATCCTCCATCCAAAAGACCCTTAAAAAAGGAATACTATTAGCATAGTTGCAGGAAAATTAATCTCAGGATTCAAATAATTTGGTTTATTCTGTTTTATACTCACATTTACTCTCAAATTTAACCTGACTAATTCAACGGTACCCTATAAAACTTCATGCTATCCTGAAAGGTAATACTACCGTATAATGTTGCACCATCTCCACTATCCTCCATGTAAGTAAATCCCATGATTTCCCGTTATCCTGATATTTCGACAGCCACGCCTGCATTAATTTTTTCGTCATCTCTCCGAATGGTGATAGTCCTTGCCTGCGAGAATTGATAAACTCGGTCAACAACGTGAAAAAATGTGCTGGCGGGAGCGCATGGGAGTCGAACCCACCGAAGACGCTACTAACGCCCCCCAACGGATTTGAAGTCCGCGAAGCCCACCGGGACTCATCCGCTCCCCCTGTCCCTACAAGTATATATTATCGGAAAATTCACCCGCAATAACCGGCCTGAACTAACCGGTTAATTGATGGCTCAATCTAACTCAGCCGCCTTGGCCTCGGCGGCCTGTTGCCTCCGACGGTACACCACCCTTGCCAGGATAATACTCATTTCATACAGAAGTATCAGGGGTATTGCCAGTAAAACCTGGGTAATCGGGTCAGGCGGTGTGATTATCGCGGCTGCCACAAAAGCTATGATTATGGCTATCGACCGTTTCTTTGCCAGCCACTCCGGCTTCAGTAAGCCGAAGCGCGCCAGGAATGTAGAGATTACCGGCATCTCAAACACGAGCCCTGTTAAAAGAAGCAGCTTGGTCAGAAAGCCGATATAGTTGCTTATTCTCGGATATACTTCGGCAACGTCACTGCCGAAGGTGGTGAGAAACCAGATGGTCCATGGCGCCAGTAGAAAATATCCGAAAGCTACCCCACCCATAAACATCAGAAAGATCCAGGGGATGATGATCAGTACCCACTTTTTCTCGTTACGCGTCAGCGCTGGAGCCACGAACATTATACCGTGGTAAACGAGCACCGGCATCGCCAGAACGATACCGCCGACGAAGCAGACCAGCATGATTGAGCTTAGATTTTCCGTCATCTCGATTGCGGAAAAAGTTATACCGCGGGCCGGCAGCTTGAGGATGTAGAATATCCACTCACGAAAGGTAAAACAGATGAAAAACCCGATGATTACGGCGATGGCACTTTTAAAAATGCGGTTTCGGAGTTCACGCAGATGACCGAGAATAGTGGTTTTCTGTTCACCATCACTCATTTTTCTGCTGATGCCCCTCCGGATTTCTGGGATTGGTCATTCTGGTCGGTGGGGTTCGATTCGCTGGCTGGTGATGCCTTTTCGGCGGTGGCGGCGGGTTTGGCGGGTGGTGAGGGAGTGGCGTGTGCTGTCGGCTTGGCGGTTTTATTCTCTTCTATTTCTTTGGTGATGTTAAGTGAAAGGTCGGAGCTCGCTTTCTTAATAGCGCGGAAGGCTCTCCCCAGTGTTCTCCCTATTTCTGGCAGCCGGTGTGGCCCCAGTACCAACAAGATAACAACAATAATTAAAACTATTTCCCAAATGCCTATACCTGAAAAACCCATCCCTCACCTTTATCTTTAGTATCTCCTGACTCCACTTATCGGTCAAGAGAATCATAATAATACTCCAGTATGCATAATATATCGCGTATTAGCTCTTGGCTGTTTTTCTTGCAGCGGGTTTCTTCCTTTTAGCAGCCATTATTTGCTTTTTCTTTATTTCTTCTTCTTCCTCTTCCTCAGCTTCCTCGCCGGACTGCCCGCGACGGAAAGCGCGTATCCCTTTACCTATGGCATTACCTACCTGGGGTAATTTGCCTACCCCGAAGATAATAAGCACTACTATCAATATAATGACTGCTTCCCAGATTCCGAATTTACCAAATAACATCGAAGCTACCTCCTGGCTGGCTTATTCCCTGCCCATAGTAATTATACTTCCGTCAAGCCTGATTGTCTATCTATATTAGTCCCTGTCCACCGACGACCTGAGCACTTCTCCCTGCCCGCATTGCTCCTGTGCCTCTAGTTTAATCTGGAACCTCAGCCTGTACGCATCTCTTTGAGGACAACGGCAACTATCTCCGGTATCTTCGTCTCCAGTTCGGGAGACAGCTCTATCCCCCAGTCTATCTCTTTCGGCTCGATACCGATAATAACGACTTCTGAAGGTTCACTCCCCGAAAGCAGCATCAATCTCAGGTTTTGCGGCACGCCCAGTTCGTGGACCGATAACGCTGCACCGCTTTCCGAGACTAAATCATCCGGCTGAAAACGGTATATCACCCCCGGCTCGCCTCCGGCCCGGGCTGCATCGACTATTATCAGCTTATCTCCGCGGCGGGTACAGGCCAGGATATCCGGCGATGTTCCCCCGTCGATGATGGTAACGTTAGCGGGTAGCTGCATTTCCTGGAGGGCTTTCACCGCATGAATGCCGATTCCCTCGTCCTTTTGGAGCAGGTTGCCCACGCCGATGACGACGATTCTTTTTGGTGAACCTTTTTCGGATAATCGCTGGTTCATAATCTTCTCTGTCAGCAGATTCTGGGCAGCAGTTCACCGACCGGCATATCGACGATGCGTGATGCTCCCAGCGTTGTTTTCATGACGACCTGTCCGGGGTGCCCGGCAACCACTTCCCCGATGATTACAGCGTCCTTCCCGTACTTATTTCGCTTCATTTCAGCCAGGATAACCTCCGCGTCTTCGGCGGCAACGACGGCTGCCAGTTTGCCTTCGTTGGCAATGTAAAGCGGGTCGAACCCGAACAATTCGCAGGCCGCCATTACCGCCCTGTGTACCGGTATCCTTTCCTCTTCGATGATAATGCCGAAACTTGATTGTTCGGCAAAGTCATTGAGCGTGGTAGCCAGACCTCCCCGGGTGGGGTCGCGCAGGCAGCGTATCTTCTTCGAAGCCGCCAGCATTTCGCTGACCAGTCCGTTAAGGGGAGCGCAGTCACTGGGTACGGGCAGCTTGAACTCCAGTCCCTCGCGCTGGCTCAGCACAGCGATGCCGTGGTCGCCGATGTTGCCGTTAATGATAATTTTATCTCCGGGTCTGGCGTTGGCGGCGGAAATATCCACTCCCTCCGGTATTACCCCTATCCCCGAGATATTTATAAAAATTCTGTCGGCGCTGCCCCGGTTCACCACCTTGGTATCGCCCGTGATGATCTTCACCCCGGCCTCGGCGGCGGTGTTTTTTATCGAGACCAGTATCTTTTTCAGGTCGGCAACGGGCAGGCCTTCCTCGATGATAAACGAAAGGCTCAGGTAAAGCGGTCGGGCGCCGCTCATGGAGAGGTCGTTGACCGTCCCGCATACCGCCAGCTTGCCGATATCTCCGCCCGGAAAGAATATGGGATTAACCGTGTAACTGTCGGTGGTGAAGGCCAGACGTCCACTCAGGTCGAAGACGGCCGAGTCATCCAGCTTGTCCAGCATCGGATTGGACAGCTCCGGCAGGAAGCTCTCGATGAGGTCGTGGCTGAGCTTGCCGCCGCTACCGTGCGCCAGCAGGATTTTATCGTCCATTCCCTTTATCCTTCGCCGCATTCAATCCGGCCAGACGACCGAAAGTCCAGGCACGACTATGCGTCAGACCCGGAACCGTACTTGGATAAGAGTCTCCGAAAAAGGAGCCCGAGGTATTCCCCGCAGCGTAGAGCCCGGGTATAGGCTGCCTCTCCTTATCCAACACTTGGAGCCGTGTATTGATTTTCAGTCCACTGAGGACAATCATCCGGCGAACTTCCATCTTACAGGCGTAGTAGGGCGGCTTTTCTAGCGTTGTCAGACGGTCGGGGTATTTACCGAAATCCAGGTCTTTCCCCTGGCGTGCAAGCTCATTATACCGAGTCGTACTATTTTCGAGGGACTCTATTGGCACCTCGATTTTCTGCGCCAGTTCGCGTATCGAAGTTGCTATCAGGACATTACCCTCAGCGAGCGCTTCCTCAAGCTGCTTTGGATTCCAGAGAAAGGTCGGTGGGCCCATATTCTTACAGCACTGGCTTTGCATCTTCGGCCATTCGTCATCGTATTTGGCGTCCCATATCGCCCAGCCGAAGCCACCCGGCTGTCGCAGTAACTGGTTGCACTCGTATCCGTAGGGTAAATCTTCATTCATAAAGCGTTCACCGTCCGCATTCACATAGAGCCAGGGCTGCCGACCCATGTTAAAGAGGCCTGTATGACTGAATATAGCGAAGTCCCAAATCATGGCACAGTGAGGAGTATCGTCCATGTCCGCGCCTACCCACAGACCCATCTGGTGCCCATCTCCGGTATTTACCTCGGGCTCATAAACCACTTTCAGATCCTGTATGGCCGGTCGTAAGTAACATTTTACCATCTCGGGATTGTTGCCATAATCACCTGTACAGAGGATGACACCCTTGCGGGCATCGAACTGCACGTAGTCCCCCCGGGTGTTGCGGGCGATAACGCCGGTAACTCTGCCTTTTCTGTCTCCCTCCCTGACCAGACGTATTGCCGGAGTGTTCCAGCGAATATCCGTTCCTCTTGCCTGTCCGTAGTTCTGCAACATCTTTGCCAGAGACTCCTGCCTGTCCGGCAGGAAAACATGGATGATAGGGTAGTTGGGGAAATACCAGGGCTTGGTGGTCGGGTCGAGGATAACCTCCACATCGGCCGCATCGGCCATGTCTATTAGCCAGTCCATTACGTGGTCACAATTGTCCGCCCACAGTTTGACTATTCTCTGATCGTTTCGGTAGGCTGCAAACTCCATTATTGTATAGATAATGTTTTCCCTATCAACTGTAATCCCCGCTTTTTTCTGCAATTTGCTGGCGAGAGCGGCATTATGTAGGCCGCGGTGGTGGAATGTTTCTCCTTTTTCGAGCTGAATAACCTTGGCGCCTGCTTCCGCTGCCGAGGCGGCAGCTGTAAGACCGGAGATACCGGCACCAACGATAACTACGTCTGTGGCTACCCTTTCCCGTATATCTTTTTCAGGAATAGGCGGGGGTGGAGTTTCAAAACTCGCTTTTTCGTCGGAATTCAATTTATGTCCTTCCTTAACTTCCCTGATAATAGTAATAGGTGGCGCACGTTCCCTCCGATGATACCATGCAGGGGCCCACCGGGCTCTCCGGTGTGCATGTCCTGCGGAATAGCCTGCATTCCAGGGGGGTGCTTACGCCCCGTAAGATACTGCCGCAGATACATCCCTTCGGCTCGATTGCCGGTCCGGGCTCTATCTCAAATCGCTTCTCGGCGTCGTATTTCCCGTACTCCCCTCTCAATCGCAGGCCGCTCGCGGGGATTGCGCCGATGCCGCGCCAGTTGGCGTCGGATACCTCAAAGACCGACTCCATCAGCTTCACTGCCTGGGTATTGCCCTCCGGCTTAACGCCGCGGCGGTAAGCTATTTCCACTCTTGGCTGTCCGCTCTCGATCTGACCTACCAGCATATCGACCGCCAGTAGTATGTCGAGGGGTTCGAAGCCGGAGACGGCGCAGGCAATCCCATAGTGATCGGGGATGAATTGATAGGGATGAGACCCAATAATAGCGCTGACATGCCCCGGGCAGATGATGCCGCTGAGGTTTACCTCGCCTAGGTCCAGGATAGCCTTCATTACCGGTGGGCATATCTTGTGCAGTGAAAGTATAGAGTAATTTACGATTTCTTCAGTCTGTGCCTGCAGGACTGAAGCCGCGACCGTCGGCGCCGTGGTCTCGAAGCCGATGCCCACGAAAACGACCTGTTTGCCCGGGTTCTCACTGGCGATAGCCAGGGCATCCTGCACCGAGTAAACGATCCTGATATCGGCGCCATCGGCTTTGGCTTTCTGCAGGCTGGAATAGCTCCCCGGCACTCTTACCATATCCCCGAAACTGGCCACGATAACGTCCTTCATATCAGCCAGGGCGATGGCTTTATCCAGGTCAGCGCTGGCGGTAACGCAGACGGGGCAGCCCGGACCGGACAGCATCTTGATTGTGTCTGGCAGTAACTGGCGTATCCCGTGCCTGAAGATGGCCACGGTATGCCCACCGCAGAACTCCATTAACCGTATGGATTTTCGGGAATTTTTATGGATTCTCTCCAGCAGCTTCTTGGCTAAATCCGGGTCGCGGTATTCTTCAACGAATTTCATCTTAAAAAACCTGTCATTCCCAACTTGATTGGGAATCCAGAAAAAATCACTGCATTCCCGTTTTCACGGGAATGACATTCATGTTTTAATTCGCCTCGCTTAGTTCTTTCAGCAGTTTCATCGTTTCTTCGGCCTCGGCCTCGTCGATGATACTGATGGCGTAGCCGGTGTGGAGCAGTACGTAGTCGCCGACCCTAGCTTCGGGCGTAAGCTGTAGGCTTACGCCTCGTGTTACCCCCTCGATGTCAACCTCGGCTTGCTGTCCGTTTATTGTCTTGATTAATGCCGGTATCGCTAAACACATAACTCTAACTCTTGCTTTTTATTTTTTTGCCGATGCTGAACGCATCTGCAAATTCCTCCCCGACCGTAAAGTACTTGCCCGGTCCGAAGATGAAAGGCTTTACCTTGTCCATGTCGGGATGACCGTCGGTCAAGCAGTCCTCGGATACATGGGTCTCCACCACTTTACCGACAACCAGAGCGTGGCTGCCCATATTAAGGATATGGACAACCTCCAGTTCCAGGTTGATGGGGCATTGCTCGATGAGCGGGGCGGTTTCCAAGGTGCCGTAAAATACCCTGAAATTACAGTCCTTCACTTTATCGGTGTCCGCCCCCGAGACCAGCCCGCAGTAGTCGGTCTCTTTTACCAGATTAACTGATGGAATATTTATCGAGAACGTGTTATTCTGGTAAATGCCTTTAAGACTGTACCGGTGGTGCTGGAGGGCTATCGAGATAGCGGGTGGATTGCTGGCGGCGACGCCCGTCCAGGCAACGGCGGCAAAATCGGGCTTTCCGTCCACGTGACTCCCCACCAGGACGGCAGGGTGGGGCCAGAGCATCGGTTGGGCGCCCAGTTTCTTTTTCGTCATACTCTTCACTCCACGTTTAATTCTTTTTCAACGACTTCCCCGCGCTAAAAGCCTGCCCCAGGACATCGCCGACGGCGTTATAGCGGGCGGTGGGACCCCGGCTGTACACAAAGGGCTTTATTTTCATAATATCCGGTTGGCCGTCGGTGAGGCAATTTTCCGAGACGTGCGTCTCGACGATTTTACCGATAACGAGCGTGTGAATGCCAACGTTGAGCATGTGGAGAACCTCGCACTCCAGGTTCACCGGACATTGCTTGATGAGCGGGACTTTATCCAGCGTTCCGTAAAAGACACTGAAACCGCAGTCTTTAGCTTTGTCCACTTTGGCGCCGGAGGTTATGCCGCAGTAATCGGTCTCTGCCAGCAGGTCGACGGACGGTACGTTGACGGAGAATACCAAATTCTGCTTGATGCCTTTCAGGGTATAACGTTCATGTCGTACTCCGACGGCCAGCGTTGGCGGCTCACCGCCGGTGATACCGCACCAGGCGTAGGGGGCGAAGTTCGGTTTGCCGTTAACTACCGTACCTACCAGTACGGTAGGGTTGGGGAAAATCCAGGGCTGGGGCCCGAACCGCTTCTTATTATTCATGATACCTTCTCCTGGACAGAATTGGCGATAACCACCTGGCCCAGCGATATCCCGCCGTCGTTGCAGGGCACCTGCCGGTGGATAAATACCTCGAGATTGGCGGACTCTAGCAGGGCAATCGCTTTCCTCAGCAATAACCGGTTTTGAAATACCCCGCCGCTCAAAGCTACCTTCTTTATGCCTGTTTTCGTCGAGATTAGTTTACATAAACGAAGAACCATCCGGGCTACCGTGTTATGAAACCTGGCGGCAATCACCGATCCGGGCACCGCCTGGTATATATCGTTAACCACAGAGGCTATCAGGTCGTGGATTTTAATTGTGGTCATCCCGTCATTTTCTACCGTCGCGAACGGATAAATGCTGTCCTCATCGCCTGCTGTCATGGCCAGCATTTCTAGATCGATGGCCGCCTGGGCTTCGTAGTCGATTACTCCCCTGACCCTGGTTAATGCCGCAACGGAATCGAAAAGGCGCCCCATACTCGATGTCAGCGGTGTGTTAATGCCCCTGTTTACCTGGTTTCTAATAATATCAATCTCTTCCGACTCTATATTTCTCAGAAAAGGAAGCCCTATATCTGTATTTATACCCAACGCGTGCAGATAGCCTATCGCTGTCCGGTACGGCTTTTTGATCGCCATGGAACCCCCGGGCAGCGGCAGGTACTCGAGATGGGCTACTCGTTTAAATTCCTTATAATCGGCGGTCATGAATTCTCCGCCCCAGATATGGCCGTCGGTCCCGTAGCCGGTGCCGTCCAGGGCTACCCCGATGACCGGTTTTTCCAGTCCGTTATCCGCCATGCAGCTGGCGATATGGGCGTGATGGTGCTGCACCCCGATGAGTTTCAGGTTTTTATCCCGCTCCGCCAGTTCCTTTGCGTATTTGGTGGGCAGGTACTCCGGATGAAGGTCGTGAGTGATGATTTCCGGCTCAATTCGGAACAGCTTCTTATAGAGTTCAATAGTATCGTTAAAATGAGCCAGTGTTTCGACGTTTTCCATATCGCCGATATGCTGGCTGACGAAAGCGAAGTTGTCCCGCGTCAGGCAGAAGGTGTTCTTTTCCTCTGCCCCGCAGCCCAGTATTTGCTTGCTCTTAAAGGTAAGTGTTACGGGGTAGGGCGCGTATCCCCGCGCCCGACGGGTGAACTGGGGCCTACCGTTCTCCACCAGCATCACGCTGTCATCGTAACGTGCGTAGATATCCCGGTTGTGCATCAGGAAATAATCCGCGATGTTTCCCAGCCTGTGCAGAGCCTCGTCGTTGTCCTTGGCAATCGGCTCCTCGCTGATATTGCCGCTGGTCATTACCAGGGGGAGCCCCACTCTTCGTAAAAGGATATGGTGCAGCGGTGTGTAGGGGAGCATCACCCCGAGGTATTTAAGTCCCGGAGCAACCTCAATGGCAATCGGCATGTTTTCCTTCCATCTCATTAAAACAATCGGGCTCCCGGTGGAAGCCAGCAGTTTTTCTTCCTCGTTGTTTATATGGCAATATCGCCTGGCTTCGTCCAGAGAAGCCACCATTATCGCCAGGGGTTTGGAAGGGCGATTTTTCCTCTGCCTTAGCCGTGAAACGGCTTCTTGGCTGGTGGCATCACAGGCGAGCAGAAAGCCGCCCAGTCCTTTGACGGCAACGATTTCGCCCTTCTTAAGTAATTCACTAGCTGCGTCGATAACACTGTCACGGGATACGGGATTGCCTGCGGCATCGACCAGTTCCAGTCGAGGTCCGCATACCGGACAGGCGTTAGGCTGGGCGTGAAAGCGGCGGTTCAGCGGGTCCTCGTATTCCCGCCGGCATTCTGGGCACATCTCGAAAGCTATCATCGTCGTGTTGGGCCGGTCATAGGGGATATCCGTAATTATCGTGAATCGTGGCCCGCAGTTGGTACAGTTGGTAAAGGGATACAGGTGGCGGCGGTCAGCGGGGTCGAATATCTCCCTCAGGCAATCGGGGCAGGTGGCAATATCCGGCGAAACCAGCTGGTATTTGCCCTCCTCGCTGACGCTCTGGCGGATTTCGAACTTATCGTAGCCGGCCGGACTCCCCCGGTTCACATTTATCTCTTCAATGTGCGATACCGGCGGTGCTTCCTTCTCGAGTGCGTGGAGAAAATTATCGAGGTCTTTCTCTCCTCCCTCAACCTCGATTTTCACATCCTCCGAGGTATTGCAGACCCAGCCCTTCAGGTTGTAACGGGTCGCCAGCTGAAAGATAAAGGGCCTGAATCCGACCCCCTGCACCACCCCTTTTATACTGATACGGGCCAGGTTGAGAGTGGGCATTTTTACCATTATGCCGCCTGGTCCTTCTTCTTCCCGACTTCTCCCTCGAGCCAGGAAAACCAGGCTTCCATGCCTTCGCCGGTCTTGCAGGAGATCAGGAAAATAGTCACGTCGCTGTTGAGGTTGGTCACGGTTTTCTTAAAAACGTCGAAGTTGAAATCGAGGTACGGCTGGAGGTCGGTCTTGTTCAGCAGGATAACGTCGGTATCGGCGAACATCGCCGGGTATTTTTGCGGCTTGTCGTCGCCCTCGGGCATGCTCGAAATCATGATACGCCGGTCCTCGCCGAGAGAGAAGGCGTTGGGGCAGATGAGATTACCGACGTTCTCGATGAAAAGCAGGTCGGTTTCCTCAAGTGGCAGGCCGTTGAGGGCGCTTTCCACCATGTTGGCATCGAGGTGACAGCCCCCCGCGGTGTTTATCTGGATTACCGGTATACCCAGGGCTTCGACCTTCTCGGCATCGACACTTGAAGCCACATCACCCTCGATGACGGCCATTTTAATCCTGTCTTTCAATTTGTTGATGGTGCTAAGAATAACGCTGGTCTTCCCCGCCCCCGGTGACGACATTATATTGATGGTAAAAACCCTGTCTTTATCCAGCTTTTGCTTGTTCGTCCGGGCTGTCTCCTCGTTCGCTCCCAGGATGTCCTCGCCTACTTTGATAACTTTAATTGCCATTTATTCCACCTCTATACTTTCCATATAGCATTCACGGCCGGTTACAATATCGATGCCGATTTCGTGGCATTCCGGACAGGACCAGTCGCCGTCTTTAGGAGTAAAAATTTTGTCGCACTTATGACAGCGCACACTGGTCGGTTTCGTTACGAAAGACAGGTCGGCTCCCGCGGCCATCGTGTCCTTGCTGATAAAGTTGAAGTAGAACTCGACGCACTCGGCCACGACCCCCGATAGCTCGCCCACCACCAGGTTTATCTGGGTGATTTTCGCTGCATCGGCTTCTCTAGCCTTCTCCAGCGCCAGTGTCAGTATGCTTTCCGTAATGCTGTATTCGTGCATATGATTACCACTTTCATTATAAAGCAGGTTAGGTATGCGGGCAAATGACGGTGTATAATTATACTAGAAACGGGAAAAACGTGAACTATTCGTTTACTTCTCCCACTTCGCTGTGTTATAATTTGGCGTAAGCATTTATATACATAATATAGATTGGGAGTAATATACTTTGGATAAAGAAAAAAAGGCTGAAATAATCAGCACCTATCAGGCGCGCGAAGGCGATACCGGTTCCACCGAGATTCAGGTCGCGCTTCTCACCGATAGGATAAATCAGTTGACTTCACACATGGCGGAGCACCGTCATGATTATCATACCCAGCGGGGTTTGCTCAAACTCGTCGGGCAGAGGCGGAGGCTTTTAGCTTATCTCAGCCGGGAGGATATGGAGAGGTATAATAAACTTATCAAGAGGCTGGGACTGCGTAAGTAAAAGCCTTGTAGATGGAGGGAGAATTTTCTTTTGGAACCACACACTTTTAACTACGACATCGGTGGTCGTAATCTCATTATTGAAACAGGCAAGCTGGCCGGACAGGCAAACGCCGCCGTAACCGTAACCTACGGTGAGACCGTGGTACTGGTCACGGTATGCTTCAGCCGGGAAACTCGGGAAGGGGTAGATTTCCTGCCCCTAACTATCGATTATGAGGAGAGACTCTATGCCGCCGGTAAGATACCCGGCGGTTTTATCAGGCGGGAAGGACGGCCCAGTGAGGCGGCTATCCTCGCCTGCCGTCAGACGGATAGGCCTATCCGTCCGCTGCTGCCCAAGACCTGGCGCAGTGAGATTCAGATTATCACCACCGTTCTTTCCGCCGACCAGGAAAACGACCCGGATATTCTGTCGGTAATCGGTGCCTCGGCAGCCCTATCGCTGTCGGAAATACCCTTCGAAGGCCCCGTCGGTGCGGTCAACGTCGGCTACATTAATGGCGAACTGGTATTGAATCCTCTGCTGCCGCAACTGGAAGAAAGCCAGCTCGACCTTGTTGTCGTCAGCACCCGCGAACAGGTCATTATGGTGGAAGCGGGCGCCAAGGAGATATCCGAGGATATCGTCATGCAGGCAATCAGGTTCGCTCATGAGGCGAACCAGGATATTATAAAACTCCAGGAGCAGCTGCAGAAGGCGGCAGGAAAGCCCAAGGTACCCGTACCTGTCATTGAGGAAAATCCGGAGCTGGTGTCGGAAATGGCTGCCATCGCCGATAGCCGGATAGCTGAAATACTGGGTATCACCGACAGGAATTCTCGCGAGAACGCCATGACCGAACTCAAGACGGAGGTACTGGGAAAGTTCGCCGAGAAGCATGCGGAAAAAGAGGTCTTGGAGGCTCTCGATGCCAGGCACAGGCATATCCTCCGTACGCGCGTGCTTGATAAAAACCAGCGTATCGGCGGACGCGGTATCACCGAGATTCGCCCCATCAGCTGCGAAGTAGGACTGCTGCCCCGCACTCATGGCTCGGGGCTATTTTCCCGGGGTCTGACCCAGGTCCTGACCATCACCACACTGGGTTCTACCCGCAAAGAGCAGATGCTCGACGGACTCGGCATCGAGGAAAGCAAGCGTTTCATGCACCATTACAATTTCCCCGGGTTCTCCAATGGTGAAGTTAGACGTGTTGGCTCTACCAGTCGGCGCGAGACCGGGCACGGCGCGCTGGCCGAGAGGGCTTTAGCCCCGATGCTGCCGGATGACGAGGATTTTCCTTACACCATTCGTCTCGTCTCGGAAGTACTCAGTTCCAACGGTAGTACCTCGATGGCCAGTGTTTGTGCCGGCAGCCTGTCACTGATGGATGCCGGCATACCGGTGAAGTCGGCTGTGGCAGGTATCGCCATGGGCCTGATTACCGGTGACGACGGCAAATTCGTGGTCCTGACCGACCTTGAAGGCCAGGAAGACTTTAACGGCGATATGGACTTCAAAATCGCCGGAACCCGCCAGGGTATTACCGCCATCCAGATGGATACCAAGCTCAAGGGTCTCAGCATGGAGATTATCGAAAAGACCCTGTCTCAGGGTAAAGAGGGACGGCTTTTTATCCTGGATAAAATGGACCAGACTATCAGTACCAGCCGTGCCGAGGTAAGTCGCTATGCGCCGCGGATGACCAAGATAAAAATCGACCCTGCCAAGATTGGTGCGGTTATCGGTACGGGTGGCAAGACTATCCGTTCTATTATTGAAGAGACCAAGACGACAATCGATGTTAACGACGACGGCACGGTGGTTATCGGCTCGGTTGATGCCGAATCCACTCAGAAAGCCATTGCCATCATTGAAAGCCTTACCAAGGATGTCGAGGTTGGTGATGTCTATACCGGTAAAGTCACCCGCATCCTCGATTTTGGCGCCATGGTGGAGGTACTTCCCGGCAAAGAGGGACTGATTCACATCAGCGAGCTGGCCAGCTATCGTGTTAACAAGGTTGAGGACGAAGTTAAAATCGGCGATGAGGTAATGGTCAAGGTAATCGGCATCGACAATATGGGCAGGGTCAATCTATCGCGGCGGGCTCTCTTTGAAAAGGATTCCGAGCGGACTGCCACTCGGACGGACAATACCCGTAATTCGAGGCCTCCTTACCGACGCAGCGGCTCGCCTTCATCTGGATACCAGCAACGGGACCGCCAGCGCCCTTACCGCCCCGACCGTAACCAGCCGAGATACCCCTCTAAACATAGCTAATTTCCCCCTGATTATTTTTATTGAGGTGTTCTGTTATGGCTCAAATAAAGGTAGTAGTCTACGGAGCGTC